>CP043652.1:2756535-3062817 GCA_014218215.1 Geodermatophilaceae bacterium NBWT11 | reverse complement strand
CGGCAGCACACCGGACGCCCCGGCGACGAGCACCGACCTCGCCCTCACCGCCGCCCTCGCCGGGCTGCGCGCCGCACCGACCTCGCCGGACCAGCAGGCCGTCGACGACGCCGCCCGGGTGGCCTGGCAGACCCGGCTCGCCGACCTGGCCGCAGCCGGGATCGAGCTGCCGACCGCCGCCGCGGTGGCGGCCGGTGACCTGCCCGAGGGGCTGAGCCCGGCCACCGACGCGCTGGGTCTGATGGTCCCCGGCGTCGTGGAGGGCGTGGTGGGCGGCCGCGTCGTCGCCGTGCCCACCGTGGAGGCGGCCCTGGCGGTGGGCACGGCGCTGGCCTCGCTGGGCACGCCGTACGTCCCGGGCGGCACCTCCCCGGCCGGGACCGACTGCACCGGCCTGACCGCGACCGTGTGGGCCGGCCTCGGGCGGGCGGTCGGCACCACCTTCGCCGCCCAGTGGTCGGCGGGCACCGTGGTGCCCGAGGGCCAGTGGCAGCCCGGCGACCTCGTCTTCGGGTCGCACCCGGACGCCGGCCTGGACGACGTCGGGGTCTACGTCGGTGCGGGCGAGGTGGTCACCGCCTCGGCGACGGCCCACCAGGTCGCCGTCCTCCCGGCCGCGCCCGGTGCTGCCGCCGTGCGGGTGACCGTGCCCCCCGCCGTCCCGAACACCCCGCCGCCCTCGGACGGCAGCACCGCGACCGTCTGCGGCGCAGCGCCGGTCAGCGCGGCCACCGGACCGGTCTCCCCGGCCTGGGGCGGCTGGGCCAACGGGCAGATCCCGACGTCGGCGCTGTGCGCGATCGGCGCCGGGCACCGGCTGCGCTGCGACGCGGCGGCGGCCTACGCCGGACTCGCCGAGGCCTTCCAGAACGCCTTCCACCGGCCGATCTGCATCACCGACTCCTACCGGTCACTGGCCGCCCAGGTCGACGCCCACGAGCGCAAGCCCGCGATCACCGCTGTCCCGGGCACCTCGAACCACGGCTGGGGGCTGGCCGTGGACCTGTGCGGCGGGGTCAACGGCTTCGACACCCCCGAGCACGCCTGGATGGCGCGCTGGGCACCCACCTTCGGCTGGACCGCGCCGGACTGGGCCCGGGCCGCGGGGAGCAACCCCGAGCCGTGGCACTGGGAGTACGGCTCGCTGGCCTGAGCTACAGCCAGGGCAGGTCGGGCAACGCGCTCCACGGGAGGGTGACCGAGGGCTCGACGGTCTCCCCGGCCAGTCGGGCTGCGACGGCCGGCTCTGCCCAGGCGACCGGGCGACCGGGGGTGACGACGACGCAGGCGTCGGCCAGCCGCAGCCCGAGCTCCCCCGCGGTGGCCAGCACCTGCTCGGGGGCGCTCAGCGCGGCGGTGGCCAGCAGGGGGTCGTCGGCGTCCAGCAGGAGCACCGGGCCCTCGGTGCTGCAGCGCACCACGACGTCGGCGGCCCGTGCTGCGGCGGCCGCGCGCACCGAGATGATGGTGTCGGCGTGGGTGAAGGGGTGCGGGACCCAGCCGACGACGACGTCGCCGCGGTGCACGACGACCTGCCAGCCCAGGGCCGACTCGGTGTCGTCCGCCCAGACCAGGACGGCGATCCCCCGCCGGGCGGCCTCGGCATCGGTGACCGGCCGGTGGTCCAGCCACGCCTGCAGCGCACGGTCCAGCGCGGCGGGCGAGCCGTCGTGCCCGTCGCGGGTGATCTGTCCGGCCAGCGCGCCGAGACCGGTGCGGTGGCTGCGCTCGCCCTCCTCGACCCGCAGCGCCGGGTCCCGGCGGTCGTGGTCCAGCTCGACCCGCAGGCCGGCCGGGGCGTCGGCGCAGAGCCGGTGGGCGGCGTCGAGCAGGTCGCCGGGGTCGCAGGTGCGTCGGGTCAGTCGGGGCAGCAGGCGCAGGCCGGGACCGCTCACGCGCTCCGGCCGCCGGTGAGCGCTGCGCGGACGGCAGCGGGCAGCTCGGGCAGGCTCAGCGTGCAGGCCAGCTCCATCGCCGACAGGCGCACCGGCAGCGTGTCGGGGTCCCACCCGGTGACCAGGCGGACCCGGGCGGCCGAGCTCGGCCAGACGACGTCGCGGGCCCGGGCCACGTGCAGCTCGGTGAGGACGTCGAGCAGCCGGTCGCCGGTGGTCGCCGGGAGGTCGGGGCGGGCCAGGGCGGCCTCGAGCGAGGCGGCGAGGGCCGTGCGGTCGACGGCGGACAACCAGTGCGGCACGAGGACCACCCCGGTCGACGGCTCGGACACCATCGTCATCGCGTCACGCTCCCTGCTCGTCCGCGGGGCCGTGCGCCCCCGCCTCTCCTGTCACACCTGTATCGGCAGTCGCGAGCCCCGGTGGAGCCGGATCAGCCGGTCAGTTCGGTGAGCCGGTCCTTGAGCACGCGCTCGGCCCGGTCGGCGTGCACGTTCATGTTGCGCACCGAGGTGCCCAGGTCGGCGGCCAGCTGCGTCTTGGTCTGCCCACCCCAGGTGGTCTGGTACCAGGTGACCCACCCGAGCACGTTGGGCTGCCCGGCGCGCTGGTCGGGCCGGGCCGTGGGGTCCGGTGCGCAGGCGGCGGTGAGGGCGTGGGAGAGCAGGCTCTGCTCGGCCTCGCCGAGGATCTCGTCGGGTGCCTGCGCTGCGTCCGGGAGCAGGTGGTCGGCGCCGTCGGGCACGCCGTCCAGGGACTGCAGGTTGCGCAGGCCGTTGAGCGTGGCGACCGACTGCGCGTTCTTGCGCAGCACCGCGACGCTCTGCCCCAGCAGGTCGGCGAGCTCCCGCTCGGTGGGCCGGCGGCGGTGCTCGGCGACGAACGTGGCCACCGCCTTCTGCTGCCGGTTCTCGGTGTCGGTGGCGGTGCGGCCGAACGCGGCCCGGCCCAGGTCGTGCACCCACTTGGACAGCTGGGTGGCCAGGAACGCCCCGAAGGGCACGCCCTTGGTCTCGTCGTACTGCGCGACGGCCTTGAGCACCCACTCGCTGACCTGCTGGACGACGTCGTCGTTGTCGGGGATGTGCAGCCGGATGGTGCTCATGTTCCGCTGCAGGCGCTTGAGGCTGACCGGGCCGTAGTGCCGGCACAGGTCGGCCAGGAACGCCGGCGGGAGGTCCTTGGGCGCGCGCCGGCGGACGCCGGTCTCCGCCCGCAGGCCGACCGTGCGGTGGTCGTGCACCGCGCACCAGCTCTTCACCAGCGTGGACAGGGCCGTCGCCTGGCCGGCGTCGCCGTCGACCCGGTACAGCCCCTCCCCCTCGTCCAGGGTCACGGTCACCCCGGCCGGCAGGAACGCCCGGAACTCCTCGAGCGGCAGCTCCCGCTCGGTGCGGAAGTGCACCCGGTCGCGGACGGTGATGGGGGTGTCGGCCCAGGCCTGGTCCTCGGTGATGCCACCCAGGACCAGGGGGCCGGTGGACCTGCGGGACGGTTCGGACACCGGGGACTCCTGTCGTCGGTCGTCGATCTCGGGGGAAGACGACCGCTCCGGGGATGCCGGGGCGGCCGCGGGATCGCGACTCGGTGAGAGGACGAGTGCGACGGTGCTGGGGTGCCTCAGGCGCTGACGGCGTCCGGCGACCAGGCGCGGGCGTCCACCCAGTGCCCGACGGCGTCGGCGGACTGGAGGAACGGGGCGACGGCGGCCGACTCCTCGACGGTGGGCTCGGTCGCGTAGACCGGCATGTGCTCGTAGAGCACGGTGAACAGGTCGGACACGAACCCGTAGGCGGCCTGGGCGGCCGGGGAGAACCGGGCGACGTCGGCCCGCGGGCCGAGGTCGACGGCCACGGTCACCCGCAGCACCCGGGCGTCCTTGCTCAGCCCGACCAGCCCGACCGGCACGCCGGCGTGCTCGGTCGCGAGCTGGGCCAGGGCCGCCAGGCACTTGCGGGCCGCGGCCCGCCGCGGGCGCAACTGCACGTGGATCACCACGGTCGGGTCCTGCACATCGCCACTCGGCGTGCTGATCGCGCTGCGTTGCATCTCCGTCGCCCCCTGTCACGTGCTCAGGGGAGAGCTTTGCGCATGGTGGGGCTGGAGTTGAGCCGAAACGGGGTGCGTCTCGCCCAACTACACGGGCGTTGCTGGGCAGATCACGCCAAGGCGGGTGCGGCCGTGTCGCCGTCCTCGCGTGGTGCGCGTGTGGCGGTCGCGGGACCGCGGGTGCCACCGAGGGCCGCGGTCAGCGCCCCGACGGCGTCGGCGGCCACCCGGACGGCCAGCCGACGGGCGGCAGCGATCTGCTCGTAGACCTCCTCGCGGTGGATGGACACCTCGCGGGGGGCCTTGAAGCCGAGCCGGACGGTGTTGCCGCGGACCTCGACGACGTGCACCTCGATGTCGTCGCCGATCCGGATGGTCTCGCCGATCGTGCGGGTGAGCGTGAGCACCAGTACCCCTCCATGGGTCTCGGTGGCCGGCCGTTCCCTGGCCGGGTGGAGCACGTGCCGTGCCCCGTCCGCTTCATGATCGGCAACCCGGCAACGGCTCGGGACACCCCTGGGGCGGGCGGGACGCGACGGTCAGATGAGTCAGCGCAGGTAGTCGACCAGGGAGAGCTGGATGGTCGAGGCGGTGGTCTGCAGCGCCGCCTTGTAGGCGGTGTCCCGGACGGTGAGCTCCAGGTAGGTCTTCGCCTGGTCGACGTCCTCGGCCTCGGACAGCTGCGCCCTGATCGACAGCGCCTGGCCGGCGTTGATCGAGGCGACCTGCTCCAGGCGCTGGGTGCGGACGCCGATCTCGGCGCGGGTGGTGGTCATCCGCTGGGCGGCGGTGTCCAGGTCGGTGAGGCGGGACCCGATGGTCGTGGAGCCCGCGGCCAGCTCTGCGGCGATCGTGCCGAGCAGGGCGAACACGTCGTCGGGGGCGGCGCCGAAGACGTCCGGGCCGTTCAGGCTGGTCTGCACGGTCTCCGACGCCGACACCCGGACCTGCTGCTGGCCGAGGGGCTGGCCCTCATACCCGCCGGCGGCGCTGTACGCAGCGCCCCCCGCGGTCGTCCCCCCGAAGACGGGGACGCCGCCCACGGTGCGGTTGGCGACGGCGAGCATGCTCTCCCGGATGCCGGCGATCTCGGTGGCCAGCGCGGCGTCGTTCACGGCGTTGTTGGCCCCCGAGTTCGCGCCCTGGGTGACCAGGTCGCGGGCCCGCCGGACCAGGTCGCCCATCGCGTCCAACGCGGAGTCTGCGGCGTTGAGCGTCGTGGTGGCCGCGGAGATGTTGGCCGTGTGGCGCTCGTTGGTGGTGAGCTCGGCGCGCGAGCGCATGGCCGTCGACGTGCCGCTCGGGGAGTCCGAGGGCTTGCCGATCGCCTTGCCCGAGGAGATCTGGTCCTGCAGCTTCGCCATCGCGGCGAGGTTGGTCTGCATGTTCTGGGAGCTGCGCTCTGCGATGGCGCGGTGGGTGATGCGCATCAGGTCACCTGCCGACCAATCCGGTCTTGTTGATCAGGACGTCGAGCATCTCGTCGATCGCCGTGATGACCCGGCTGATCGCGGCGTAGGACTGCTTGAAGACGAGCATGTTGGTCATCTCCTCGTCGAGGCTGACCCCGCTGACCGACTGCCGGGAGGCGTCGACCTGGGTGACGATCGCCCGGGCCGAGGCCGCCGAGGAGGTGGCGCTCTGGGCCTTGACGCCGAGGTCGGTGACGAGGTCCCGGTAGGTGGCGTCCGGGCCGGTGGTGGAGGAGCCCAGCTGGGCGATGCGGTCGGCGTTGGCGCCGCTGCTGCTGGCGTACGCGTTGCCGTCGGCGTCGAGGAGCCCGGTCGCGAGCCCCGAGCCGCTCACCCCCGACAGCCGGATGTTCCCCGCGGTGATGCCGGTGGTGGACCCGGCCTCGGTCTGGAAGAGCGCCTGCCCCCGGACCCCGGCGGCCGTCGAGCCGTCCTGCTGGGCGGCGTTCACCCGGGCCGCGACGTCGGCCGCGACCGCGTCGAGCCGGCCCTGCAGGCCGGGGAGGATCTCGTTCATCGCCTGCAGCTGGCCGCCCATGGTCCCGCCGGGCGTCACCGCAGCGCCGCCGGGTGCGAGGGACAGCGCGGACGTCGCCGTGGTGGCACCGCTGGGCGCCGTCGGCGCGGACAGCGTGATCTGGCTGGCGGTCTTGCCGGCGACCAGGGCCGCGCCGTTGACGACGACGTCCACGCTGCCGTCGGCCTTGGGCACCCCGATGGCGCCGATCCGGTCGGCCAGCGTGCCGATGAGCACGTCCCGCTTGTCCTGCAGCTCGTTGGAGTCCAGGCCGCCCGCGGTCGAGGCCACGATGGCCCGGTTGAGGTCGGCGATCTGGCGGGCGGCGGCGTTGACCTCGCCGAGCCCGTCCTGCAGGTCGACCCTCGTCGATGACCACTGGGCGTCCAGGGCCTTCGCGGTGCTGTTCAGCGAGCTGACCACGGCCTGGCTGGCGGCGACGACCGCCGTCCGGGCTGCGGGGTCGGTGGGCGTGGTGGCCAGCTGGCCCCAGGCCGACCACTGCTTGGTCAGCGTGGCCTGCAGGCCCGACGAGCCCGGCTCGTTGAAGGACAGCTCGGCCTGCGACCAGGCGACGTCCACGGCGGCGGCCTGGGCGGAGATGCCGTGCTCGAGCTGGCCGCGACGCTCCAGGAAGGCGTCCCGGATGCGGGTGACGACGTCGGCGGAGACGCCCTCGCCGACGCCCTCGGAGGTCGAGTAGAGCCCCGACACCGAGGTGGCCGACAGCGACTGCAGGTCCGCCCGCTGGCGGGTGTAGCCGACGGTGGCGGCGTTGGCGACGTTCTGCGCGGTGACCTCGAGGGCCCGCTGGTGCGCCGAGAGGACGTTGCTGGCGATGTTGAGGGAGGAGAAGCCGCTCACAGCGTGCCGTCCAGGGTCATCGAGCGGCTGCCGCGCGAGGCGGTGCGGCCGGCGGCGGTGTAGGTGGGGGCGGCGTCCGGGCGGACCGACAGCAGCGCCTCGTCGATGGCGGCCAGGCCGCTCTGGATGAGCTCGCGGTTGGCGTCGGAGAGCCCGCGCAGGTCGGTGACCAGACCCAGCAGTGTCTCGTGGTGCTTGACCAGCAGGTCGTTCCACGGGGCCGGCACGTGCTCGGCGATGGTGCGCAGCGAGGGGTTGGGCTCCAGGCCCAGCGTGGCGGCGATGACCTCGGTGACCGCGGCGCGCTCCACCTCGAGGGTGCGCATCTGCTCGAGGACGACCTCGATCTCGTGCGCGATCCGCGGCAGCCAGCGGTTCTTGCCGCTGATGATGAGGTACTGCTTCTCCTCGGCCTTGAAGAGCAGCAGGTCCAGGAGCTCCTGCTCGCGCCAGAGCAGGGTCGACAGGTGCTGGTAGTCCACCGCTGGCTCCTCTCGTCCTCGGTTCCCGGGGCACGGCTGCGCACCCGGTTCTCCCCTCTGACTTCGGCACCGCAGGTCGGGGCTCAAGTCGAAGCAGGAAGTTGCCGAGAAGGGTCAGATGGGGCTCGTGGGACGCCGAGATAGAGCCCGTGAACCCCTCGCGCCCGTCGCCTCCCCAGGCGGGTCCCCAGCAGCGCCGTGACACCGACCGGCTGGTGACCGAGCACCTCGCGCTCGCCCAGTACGCGGTCAACGCCGTCGCTGCACGCATCTCGCTGCCCGCGCACGTGAGCCGCGAGGACCTGCTGTCCTGCGCCCAGATCGCGTTGGTCGAGGTGGCCCGCCGGTTCGACTCGACCGCGGGCGCCACGTTCGCCACCTACGCCCTCCCCCGCCTGCAGGGCGCGGTGCTCGACGAGCTGCGGTCCGGTGACTGGGCCAGCCGCTCGGTGCGGGCCGCGGCCCGGCGCTCGGACGCCGCCGCCGACGTCCTCGCTGCGCGACTGGGCCGGCCGCCGACGCAGGCCGAGCTGGCCGCCGAGCTCGGGGTGCCGCTCAGCGAGCTGTCCTCCCTGCAGGTCGACGTCCACCGGGCCGTGATGGTGAGCATCGACGCCGAGAGCGGGGACGACGGGAACACCTTCGACCTGCCCTCGACCGGGGACTCCCCGGAGAAGACGGTCGTGAAGAACGAGCGGGCCCGCCACCTGCACGAGGCGATGCACGCGCTGCCCGACCGACTCGGCGAGGTCGTCGAGCGCAGTTTCTTCGGTGACGAATCACTGACCGACATCGCGGCCGACCTCGGGGTGACGCTCTCCCGGGTCTCGCAGATGCGCGCCCGGGCCCTGACGCTGCTGCACGCCGCGATGAGCGAGGTGTGGGAGGAGACGCCGGTCGCCCCCGAGGGCGGCGTGCGCGCCCGCAACCAGCAGGCCGCCTACGTGGAGCAGGTCGTCACCCGCAGCCGCCCCCGCGGCAGCCGTGGCATGTGGCCCCCTCCCCCGCGCTCGGCCGACCAGGTGCGCACCGCCTTCACCCAGCCCGCCTGACCCCTTCGAGGGAGGTCTGCAGATCTCCTCGTTTCGGCTCAAGACCGCCGGCCCCCCAGCCGTAGTGGTCACTGCACCCCCCGCAGCACGGATGCAGCGGGACACACCAGCACAGCCTTAATCCAGGAGGATCACCATGGGCATGCGCATCAACACCAACACCGCCGCGATGAACGCCTACCGCAACCTGTCGGTCAACGACTCGGCGATGAACAAGTCGCTGGAGAAGCTGTCCTCGGGCTTCCGCATCAACCGCGCTGCGGACGACGCTGCGGGCCTGGCCATCTCGGAGGGCATGAAGTCCCAGATCGGTGGCCTCAAGGTCGCCGTCCGCAACACCCAGGACGGCGTCAGCGTCGTGCAGACCGCGGAAGGCGCGCTGGCCACCAGCCAGGGCATCCTGCAGCGCATGCGCGACCTGTCGGTGCAGGCGGCGAACGACGGCGGTCTGTCCACCGAGGCGAAGAAGAACATCCAGTCCGAGATCACCCAGCTCAACTCCGAGCTGACCCGGATCGCCGACACGACCACCTTCAACGGCAAGAAGCTCCTGGACGGCGCCTACAGCGGCACCTTCCAGGTCGGCGCCAACGCCACCGAGGTCATCACCGCCAGCGTCAAGTCCACCGGCGCCTCCGGCTCGGTCAGCACCTGGGCGAACGGTGCGGCCGCGACCACCGCCGCTGCCGCCACCTTCACCCAGGGCGGGGTGACCGTCACCACCGCGGCCCTCACGGTCTCGAGCGACGCCAACGCCATCGCCACCCAGCTGAACAACGACGCCGCGTTCAAGCTCTCCTACACCGCGACGGTCAACCAGACCGGTGGCCTGGAGGTCCGCGCCAAGGACTCCTCGGTCACCGGCGCGATCACCGCCGGTGGTGGCATCAACGCCGCCGGCACCAACACCGCGGCCGCCGCGGCCACCGGTGGCTTCTCGGCCACCGCCCTGGGTGTCAACAGCATCGACGTCACCGCCGCCGGTGGTGCCAACGCCGCTCTCGTCGCCCTGGACAAGGCCATCAGCGCCGTCTCCACCTCCCGTGCCGACCTGGGTGCCATCCAGAACCGGTTCGAGCAGACCACGGCCAACCTGAACATCGCCGTCGAGAACCTGACCGCCAGCCGGTCGCGGATCGTCGACGTCGACATGGCCTCGGAGATGACCGAGTTCAGCAAGAACCAGATCCTGGTCCAGGCCGGCACCTCCATGCTGGCCCAGGCCAACCAGTCGGCCCAGTCGGTCCTCAAGCTCCTCCAGTGAGCTGAGGCGGGGGCGACACCCGCACGACAGCACTCCCGGTGAGGGGGGCGGCCAGCCGGCCGCCCCCCTCACTGCTGTTCCGGCACCGCGCGGTCCCCCGGAGGGGTCACACCGACCGCTCGGCTCAACAAGCACCCCCGACCGCCGATGACAGGGGGGCACCACTCACCTGATCCGGCACCGGAGGGAGAACGCGATGGCACTCGGAGTCGACGGACTGGTCTCCGGTCTGGACACCACCTCGATCATCAGCGGGCTGATGGCCGTCGAGGCCCGTCCGCAGACGCTGCTGAAGAACCAGCTGACGGCCACCCAGGCCAAGGCCACCGCCTACCGGGCGGTCAACACCCGCTTCGACGCGATCCGCACCGCGGCCGAGGCGCTCACCAGCAGCAGCCTCTCCGCGGCGAAGAACGCCACCAGCTCGACCGCGTCGGTCACGGCCAGCGCCTCCGCGGCAGCCGTCAACGGCACGGCCATCACCTTCTCGGTCACCCGGCTCGCCTCGGCCGGTCAGTCGATCAGCACCGGCACGTGGAGCTCGGCCACCGCTCCCGCCCGCCAGGCCCAGCCCGCGTGGCCGATCGAGATCCGCGACAGCACGGGCGCCACCCTGGGGAGCATCGACCTGCCGGCCGACGCGACGCTGGCCGATGCGGTCACCGCGATCAACGGCAGCGGCTACGGGGTCCGCGCCACCATCGTCCAGGTCGGGGCCAACCAGTTCCGGCTGCAGATCAGCAGCGACGCCACCGGGGCCGCCGGCGGGCGGACCGTCGTGTCGGCCGACGAGGACGAGGCGAGCGCAGGGTCGTCGTTCCTGACCACCACGCCCGCCCAGGACGCCGAGCTCGACCTCGGGGCGGGCGTGCTGGCCACGTCGGCCACGAACACCTTCACCGACCTGGTTGCCGGGGTCTCGGTGACCGTCTCCGCGGCGGACCCGACCACCTCCACCACCGTCCGGGTCGGGAGCGACGCGGCGTCGATCACGGCCAAGGTGCAGGCGCTCGTCGACGCCGCCAACGGCGCCCTCGGCGTCATCAAGGGCTACACGACCTCCACCGCCGGCCAGGCCACGGCCACGCTGCAGGGCGACCGGGCGCTGGTCCAGCTGTCCGACCAGGTGCTCGACGCGATCTCCACGGCCATCGGCGGCACCAGCGCCAGCACCATCGGCCTGCAGCTCACCCGGGACGGCAAGCTCACCTTCGACGCCGCCGTGTTCACCGCCAAGCTGAGCAGCGACCCGGCCGGCACCTCGGCCCTGCTGTCCGGCGCGGGCAGCACCACCGGCATCGCCGGCAGGCTGGCCGCCCTGGCCAAGACCGCCAGCGACTCCTCGACCGGCACCCTGGTCCAGCTGGCCACCGGCCGGGACACCCTGGCCAAGGCGATCCAGGACAAGGTCGACGCCTTCGACATCCGGCTCGAGGCCCGCAAGGCCACGCTCACCCGACAGTTCTCCGCCCTGGAGACCGCGCTGAACACGATCAAGAACCAGTCCTCGTGGCTGAGCTCGCAGATCAACCAGCTCTACAACCCCAACGCGTCGTCCTGACCGCCCGCTCCCCCGTAGCCCAGGAGAACCCCGAATGACTGCCGCCCTGCGTGCCCGCTACGTGAACGAGTCGGTCGCGACCGCGTCCCCCCAGCGTCTGCTCGTCATGCTCTACGACCGCCTCGCCCTGGACCTCCAGCGCGCCCAGACCGCCCTCGGCGAGGGCGACCGGGTGGCCGCCAGCGAGCAGCTCATGCACGCCCAGGACATCGTCCTGGAGCTGCACGGCACGCTGAACGTCGACGACTGGGACGGCGGCCCCGCGCTGTCCTCGCTGTACACCTGGGTGCACAGCGAGCTGGTGATGGCCAACGTGAAGGGCGACGCCCGCCGGGTGGCCGACTGCCGCACCGTCGTCGAGCCGCTGCGCGACGCCTGGTCCGAGGCCGCGGCGCTGCTGAGCTCCGGCCCGGTGTGACCGTCCCCGGGCTCCGCAGGGTGGGCCCCGGCGAGCTCCGGTCCGCCCCGGCCAACCGCGCCGAGGACCGGCACCCCGGGGGCCGCGAGGAACGCCGGCAGGCCTGGGCCGACGCCCTGGACGTCATCGAGGCCGACACCCACCACGCCGAGCGCACCCTGGCCGGGGCGTCGGCCGCCGAGATCGCCGCCTGGGGACGACGCTCCTCGGACTGGGTCCCCCCGACCGGCCTGGGCCCGATGCCGGCGGACCTGCGCGAGCGGGCCGCGCGCCTCCTGCAGCACCAGCTGGCGGTCGCCGAGGCCCTCGTGGAGGGCATCGTGCAGTCCCGCCGTCAGCGCGACGTGGCGGCCCGGATGTCGCAGTCCCCCAGCCGCCCGGAGTCCTCCTTCATCGACCGACCGGTCTGACGCAGCAACCACACGAGTCACAGCAGTCCGTTCGGCCCCGGTGGTCACGGTGCCACCGAGCACTGCCGATGAACGGTTCGCGCGAGAGACGGCCCCCTCCCCGGGGTCCTGACGCGGACCAGTCGGAGGCTCGAAGATGATCGCGGACGCCACGATGAGCACGCTGCACGCAGCACTCTCCGGGCTCTCCCAGCGGCAGCGCGTCAGTGCCGACAACATCGCGAACGTCAACACCCCGGGCTTCCTCGCCGGCCGCACCGACTTCGAGTCGATGCTGCGCACCGAGCTCGCCGACGGCGAGACCCCGACCGCCGGCGGGGGCACCGTGACCCGCTCGCTGGCCGCCACCCGGACCGACGGCAACAACGTCGACCTGGACTCCGAGACGGTCATCGCCACCGAGACGGGGCTGCGCTACCAGCTGGCCCTGTCGGCGCTCAACGGCAAGTACGACCTCCTGCGCAGCGCGCTCCGGACGCAGTGATGGCCGTCTTCGACTCGATCTCCATCTCCGGCTCGGGGATGACGCTGCACCGCAAGTACCTCGACGCGGTCTCGGACAACATCGCCAACATCAACACCGCGGCGGCGCCGGACCAGGAGGCCTTCAAGGAGCGGTTCATCGTCGCCCAGGCCGTCGACTACGGCTCGGGCTCCGGCGGCGTGCGGGTGGCCGGTGCGGCCTTCGGCAGCGCCGAGGGCAAGCTCGTCTACTCCCCCGACAACCCGCTGGCCGACGACGAGGGCTACGTCCGGATGCCCGACATCGACCTCGGCACCCAGATGACGAACCTGATCATCGCCCAGCGCGGCTACCAGGCCAACATCAGCGCGATCTCGCGCGCCACCGACGCCTACCAGGCGGCCCTGCAGCTCGGGAAGAACCTGTGACCTCTCCGATCGCCCTGACCACCGGCTACGGGGTCGGCTTCAACTCCGGCTACATCGCCAACGGCGCCAGCAACAGCGTCCCGGCCACCGACGTCAGCGGTCTGCTGACCCAGGGCGTCGGCGGACTGGGCGGCGGCTCGGCCACCTCCGCGGTGCAGGCCCCGGTCAACGCGCAGGGCAGCACGTTCGCCGACGTCCTCACGCAGTCGATCGGGCAGCTGCAGGGCCTGCAGAGCACCGCCGACACCTACGCCACCCAGGCCGCCACCGGCGACCTGCAGGACGTGCACGACTACATGATCGCCGCGTCCGAGGCCCGCCTGGCCACCGACGCCGTCGTCACGATCAAGAACAAGGCCGTCGACGCCTTCAACGAGATCATGCGGATGCCGGTCTGATGCCCGCCGCCCTCGCCGGTCCCCTGGACCGCGTCCGCGCCACGCTGGCCACCCTGACCTTCGCGCAGAAGGCCACCGTCATCGCCCTGGTCCTCGGGATCGCCGTGGGCGGGTTCGTCTTCGTCCGCTGGGTCACCGCCCCCACCTACGAGCCGCTGTTCTCCAACCTGTCCTCGACCGACGCCTCGGCGATCGTCGACGAGCTCAACGCCGAGGGCGTCAGCTACCAGCTGCCCGACGGCAGCGGGACGATCATGGTCCCGAAGGACCAGGTCTACTCGCTGCGCCTGACGATGGCCGGCCTCGGCCTGCCCGCGGGCTCGGACACCGGCTACTCGCTGCTGGACGAGCAGGGCATCACCACCAGCGAGTTCGAGCAGCAGACGACCTACCAGCGGGCGCTGGAGGGTGAGCTGTCGAACACCCTCGAGGCGATCGACGGCGTCACCGCGGCCACCGTGCACATCGCGATGCCCAAGGACGAGGTCTTCGTGACCGACGAGAGCAAGCCGAAGGCATCGGTCCTGCTGCAGCTGCGCCCGGGCACCGACCTGTCCGGCGAGCAGGTCCAGTCGGTCACCCACCTGGTCTCCAGCTCGGTGGACGGCATGGAGCCCGACCAGGTCACCGTCAGCGACTCCACCGGCCGCCTGCTGTCCTCGGAGAACGGCGCCGGTGCCGGCAGCCAGGCCCAGGCCGACGACACCTCTGCCTTCGAGCAGCGGCTGGCCACCAACGCCCAGAACATGCTCGACCGCGCGCTGGGTGCCGGCAACGCCGTGGTCACCGTCGCCGCCTCGCTGGACTTCGACCAGAGCAACAGCACCTCGCAGACCTACAGCTACCCCCAGGAGCTCCCGGCGCTGGCCGAGACCACCAGCACCGAGCAGTACACCGGCACCGGCGGTGCCGCGGCCGGCGTGCTCGGCACCGACGGCGCGGCCGCCGGGCAGGGTGGCGACGGCTCGTACAACCGGGAGTCGACCACCGCGAACAACCCGGTCGACACCACGACGACGACGACGATCGCGGCCCCCGGCTCGGTCGAGCGGCTCACCGTCTCGGTGCTGATGAACTCCGCCGGCGGCGCCACGGTCGCCCCCGGCACCGTGCAGGACCTGGTGAGCAACGCCGTCGCCCTCGACCCGGCCCGTGGCGACGCGATCACCGTGGCCTCGATGGCCTTCGACACCTCCGCCGCCGACGCTGCCGCCGCCGACCTGGCCGCCTCCGCCGCGGCCGAGGCCAGCGACCGGATGTGGTCGCTGGTGAAGACCGGCTCGATCGTGGGCGGCCTGCTGCTGCTGGTGCTGCTGGTCTGGTGGCGCAACCGCAAGCGCCAGGAGGCCCTCGCCGACGAGGACTACGAGGCCCTGGAGCTGGAGGCCGGCGACGACCTCGACCCGCTCATGGTCACCAGCACCCGCGACGCCCGCCTGGACCTGCGCACCTCGGCGGCCATCGAGGCCCTGGAGCGGCAGCGGCTGCGCGGTGAGATCACCTCGATGATCGAGGCACAGCCCGACGCGGTGGCCTCGACCCTGCGCGGCTGGCTGGCCGAGAGCCGCACGTGAGCCTGACGAGCGTCGAGCAGATGGTCGGCCTGGAGCCCGGGAGCGAGTTGGACCGGGCTCCCGTCCGGCTGCCCCGCCGCGACCTGTCCGGGTTGCGCAAGGCCGCGTTGTTCCTCGCCCAGATGTCCCGCGAGGAGGCCGGCACCGTCATGGCACAGCTGACCCCCGCGGAGATCGACGCCCTCACCGGCGAGCTCATGCGGCTCAAGGACGTGGCCCCCACCGACGTCGACGACGTGCTCTTCGAGTTCCACGAGCGGATGGTCAACCCGAGCGCGCTGGGCGCCGGCGGGCTGGAGTTCGCCCGCGAGGCGCTCACCGCCGGCCTCGGCGACGCCGCGGCCGAGGCCGTGCTGGGCCGCCTGCAGACCGTCTACGTCGACCCGCCGTTCACCTCGCTGCGCAACGCCGACACCCGGCAGCTGCTGTCCTTCCTCCGCGAGGAGCACCCGCAGATCATCGCGCTGGTGCTGGCCCACCTGCCCGCCACGCAGGCCGCCGAGCTGATGAGCCGACTGGCCCCCGAGCGGCAGGCCGACGTCGCGCTGCGCATCGCGATGATGGACCGCACCTCCCCCGAGGTCATCCGGCTGGTCGAGGACGAGATCAGCCGCCGGATGGGCTCGCTGCTGGCCAGCCCGGAGCTCTCCTCCGCCGGCGGTGTCGAGACCCTCGTCGAGATCATCAACCGCGCGTCCCGGCCCACGGAGAAGTCGATCCTGGAGTCGCTGTCGGCCTCGGACCCCGAGCTCGCCGAGAAGGTCCGCTCGCAGATGTTCGTCTTCGAGGACATCGTCGTGGTCGACGACCGGTCCATGCAGCTGGTGCTGCGCGAGGTCGCGACCGCGGACCTCGCCGCTGCGCTCAAGGGCGTCCGGGACGACGTCCGCGACAAGGTCATGCGCAACCTCTCCGAGCGGGCGGCGCTGGACCTCGGCGACGAGATCGAGCTGCTCGGCCCGGTCCGCGCGGCCACCGTGGGCGAGGCCCAGGCCCGGGTCGTGGCCGCGCTGCGCGCCATGGAGGAGTCCGGCCAGATCGTCATCGACCGAGGGGGTGAGGACGATCTCATCGCCTGAGGGAGCCGTGCTGCGCGGGGAGTCCACCGCCCGCGCCGTCGCCTGGGACCGCTCCGCCCGCGGCCCCGGTCGCCCCGCGGTCCGCACCCAGCAGCCGGCCCCGCCGGTGCTGTACCCGGTCCCCGACGGCGCGCCGGCCGGCGCGGTGCTGCGCGGCGGGTCCGACGCGGTGACCGCGTACGTGCCCGACCGCCGGACGACGACGGCCGGACGACGGGTCGGCGACGCCCCGGCGCCCCGGCTCGAGGAGGTCTACGCCGCCGAGCTCGACCGGCTGCGTCAGGAGGCCCGGGAGCAGGGCTGGGCCGCCGGGCACGCCGAGGGCACGGCGGTCGCCGCCGACGCCGTGGCCCGCGCCGAGGCCGAGGCCGCCCAGCGCGCGGCCGTGGCTCAGCAGCGCTGGGAGGGCCGGACCGCCTCGGCCGTCGCCGCGCTCACCGCCGCCTGCGCCCAGGTCGACGCCACCCCGCCCGCGGGGGGCGAGGAGCTGCACGAGCTGCTGCTGCGCACGGCGCTGACGCTGGTCGAGGAGGTCTTCGCCCGGGAGCTGGCCGTCGTCCGCCGGCCGGGCATCGACGCGTTGCGCCGGGCGCTGGCACTGTCCCCCGCCGACGGACCCACCGTCGTCCGGCTGCACCCCGACGACCTGGAGCGCATCCCCGCCGCGGTGCTCGACCAGGTGCCCGACACCGTCCGGGTCGTCGGCGACGACACCGTCGAGCGGGCCGGTGCGATCGCCGAGACCGGGGTGCGCCGGGTCGACGCCCAGCTCGGCCCGGCCATGGACCGCGTGCGCGCGGTGCTGTCGGCATGAGCCTCACCGACGTGCTCGAGCGCGCCCGTGTCGCGGCCCGGCCGCTGTGCACCGGCGCCGTCACCGGCGCGATGGGCCTGACCATCACCGTGGAGGGGGTGACCGCCGCGGTCGGCGACGTCGTCGAGATCGGCGAGGGCCCGGAGCCGCTGCGGGCCGAGGTCGTCGCGCTGCACAAGGACCGGCTGACCTGCATGCCGCTGGGCGAGGTCACCGGCGTGCACGTCGGCGCCCGCGTGCGGCCCACCGGCCGACCGCTGCAGGTGCCGGTCGGGCACGCGCTGCTCGGCCGGGTGCTCGACGGCCTCGGCCGACCCGTCGACGGCGGCCCGCCCCTGGTCGGCCGCGCCCGGTTCGTCGACCTGGCCACGCAGACCCCGCACGCCCTCACCCGCACCCGGGTGGAGCAGCCGTTGTCCTTCGGCGTCCGGGCGCTGGACACCCTGGTGCCCGCCGGGCGCGGCCAGCGGCTGGGCATCTTCGCCGGCTCCGGCGTCGGGAAGTCCACCCTGCTGGCCCAGATCACCCGCGGCACCGACGCCGACGTGCGGGTCATCGGGCTGATCGGCGAACGTGGCCGCGAGGTGCGCGAGTTCCTCGAGGAGAACCTCGGCGAGGCGGGGATGGCCAACACCGTCGTCGTCGTCGCCACCTCCGACGAGCCCCCGCTGGTGCGCCTGCGGGCGGCGTTCGTGGCCACCCGGATCGCGGAGTCCTTCCGCGACGAGGGCCGCGACGTGCTGCTGCTGATGGACTCCATCACCCGCACCGCGATGGCCCAGCGCGAGGTCGGGCTCTCGGCGGGCGAGCCGCCGGCCACCCGGGGCTACCCGCCCAGCGTGTTCGCGATGCTGCCGCGGCTGCTGGAGAAGGCCGGCACCGGCACGGTCGGCTCGATCACCGGGCTCTACACCGTGCTGGTGGAGGGCGACGACCACAACGAGCCGATCGCCGACACCGCCCGCTCGATCCTCGACGGGCACGTCGTGCTCACCCGGGCGATGGCGACCGCCGGGCACTTCCCGGCCATCGACGTGCTCGAGTCGATCTCGCGGGTCGCCTCGTCGGTGACCGCCCCGCACCGGATGGCCGACGCCCGGGAGGCCCGCCGGCTGCTCGGTGCGCTGCGCGACGTGAAGGAGCTCGTCGAGATCGGCGCGTACCAGGCCGGCAGCGACCCGCTGGTCGACCGCGCCCGCGCTCTCGAGCCCCAGCTGACCGGCTTCCTGCGCCAGTCCGTCGAGGACACCACCGACCCCGAGGACTCCTGGGCCCGGCTGCACGCGATCGTGAGCGGCGGGTGAAGCGCACCGCCTTCCGGCTGCAGCCGGTGCTCGAGCTGCGCCGGGCGCAGGAGCGCACGGCCGGGGTGGCCGCCGCCGACGCCGCGCGCACCGCGGCGGCGGGCGAGGAGCACGCCCTCGCCGTGGCCGCCAGCCTGGGCCGGGCCCGCCCGCCCTCGGGCGTGGACGGCGCCGGGTTCCTGGCCGCGATGCTCGGCCTGCAGACCCTGGCCACCGACGCCGACGACGCCCGGGCCAGTGCCACCGCGACGGCCGAACAGGCCGAGGCGGTGCGTGCGGCCTGGACCGCCGCCGCCCAGCGCACCGCGGCGCTGGAACGGCTCGCCGAACGCCACCGACTGGCCGCCCTGCGCGCCGAGCTCGCCGCCGAGGAGCGGGCCGTGGACGACATCGTGACCGGACGACACAGCAGGAGGGAGGAGGAGGAGTCGTGGAGGGACTGACCGCCGTCCAGGGCCGGATCTCGGAGATCCAGAGCCGGATGGCCGCCTTCGCCGGTGCCTCCCCCGCCTCCGCGCAGGCCTGGCTGTCGGCAGCCTCCGCCGCGGGCCTGAGCACCTCGGCGACCACGGCCGCGACACCGACGGCGACCGGGTCGGTCTCCGGGGAGAACGCCGTCGTCGACGCCGCGAAGAACTACCTCGGCGTGCCCTACCTGTGGGGCGGCACCGACCCGGCCAAGGGCCTGGACTGCTCCGGGTTCACCCAGCGGGTGTTCGCCGACCTGGGCATCTCCATCCCGCGGACGTCGTCCCAGCAGGCCACCGCGGGCACCGCGGTCGCCGGCCTCGCCGACGCCCGGCCCGGTGACCTCGTCTTCTTCGACAACAGCTCCTCGCGGGCCGGCATCGACCACGTCGGCCTCTACCTCGGCGACGGCAAGATGATCGCCGCCCCGCAGCAGGGTGACGTGGTCAAGATCCAGGACGTGGGGACGCCGACCGTCATCCGCCGGGTGCTGCCCACGACGTCCGTGGCCACGCCCGCCGCCGGCGGGAGCGGCCTCGCCGGCGTCCCGTACAGCGACCTGTTCGCCTCCGCGGGTGCCCGATGGGGCGTCTCCCCCGCCCTGCTCGCCGGGGTGGCGAAGGTCGAGTCCGGCTTCGACTCCACCGCGGTGAGCGGTGCCGGGGCCCAGGGGCTCATGCAGTTCATGCCGGGGACGGCGGCCGGCCTGGGCGTGAACGCCCTCGACCCGGCGTCGGCGGTCAACGGCGCCGCGCAGTACCTGAGCCAGCTGACACGCCAGTTCGGCTCCACCGACCTCGCGCTGGCCGCCTACAACGCCGGCCCGGGCGCGGTGTCCTCGGCAGGCGGCATCCCGCCGTACCCGGAGACGCAGGCCTACGTCCGCAAGGTCACCGCGGCTGCGGCGGCCTACGCGTGACGCTGCCCGTCGGTGCGCCGGCGACCCCTCCGGCGACGACCCGCGGCACCGCTCGCCCGACCGGGCCGGACGACGCGTTCGCGGCACTGCTGCAGGGGGCGGTCGCCGAGCAGCCGGGCACCGAGGAGCAGCCGGCCGACGAGCCGGTGGACACGGCGACCACGGCCCCTCCGCCGCCTGCCGCCCTGGTGCCGGCGTGGCTCCTGGCGCTGCAGCCGCCCGTGTCGACCCCTCCGGTGGCGACCCCTCCCGTGCCGACCTCTCCCGTGTCGACCCCTCCCGTGGTGACCCCTGCCGTGGCGACCTCTCCCGTGCCGACCCCTGCCGTGGCGCCCCCGGTCGTGTCCGCGGAGCCGTCGACCGGGCAGCCGGTCGAGGTCGCGACGCCGGCTGCGGTCCCTGCCCGGCCGGGTGGGGTCGTACCCGCCGAGGGCGTGCACGCTCATGGCGTCACCCCGCTCCCGGACGTGGTCGCGGCCGGGCCCGCCCCGGCCCCGGCGCCGTCCTCGACCGCCCCGCCCGTGCAGGCCGCCGAGCCGGGGGCCACCCCGTCCGTCGAGGGCCCTGCGCGTCCCCGCGTGGACCCCGCGGTCCCGTCGACCCCCGGGCCGACGGCCCCTGCGCCAGGTGGCCCGGCGCCCACCGACCCCGTCCTGCCCGCCGCCGCGGCGGCGACACCGGCCACCCCGGTGCCGGCCGCTGCCACCACGCACGCCCCGGCACCGGCGCCCGTCGAGACCACCGCGGTGACGGCTGCCGTCGCCACCGCCGTCGTCGCCGCCGTCGCCGTCGCCGTCCCGGGCGGCAGCGGAGGACCCGCAGCCGACGACCAGGCGGACGACCGCGGCTCCGACCCCAGCACCGCCACCGTGGGTGGCACACCGGCGGCACCGGCGACCCCCGCGCCCGCCGCGTCGTCGTCCGCGCCCGTGCCGGCACCGCGCGCCGACGCACCCCCGGTCGCCGCCCAGCTGACCCCCCAGCTGCTCGACCTGACCAGCACCGACGGCACGCACACCGTCACCGTCGTCCTCGCCCCGGAGTCCCTCGGCGAGGTGCGGGTGCAGCTGGTGGTGACCGGCGACCAGGTGCAGCTGACGCTGGCGTCCGGGCAGGAGCACGGCCGGGCGGCGCTGGCAGAGGCCCTGCCCGACCTGCGCCGTGACCTCGCCACGGCGGGCCTCACCGTCACCACCGCGGACGTCACGGGCAGCACGGCCGGTGGCCCGCAGACCGGGTCGGGCTGGGGCGGCCGGCCCGACGGCACAGACAGATGGGCGTCGAGGGTGCCGACCGGCGTCCCGACTGCCGATGACGACTCCGGCACCACCCGCACCACTGGCCACACCCGTGACCGGTCGGCTGCAGCCGGTGTCGACGTCCGCGTCTGAGGAGGCACCGTGACCACCCCCGTCACCACCGGGAGCGCCACACCGATCGCGAACCTGATCGGCACCACACCGACCACCTCGGTGGGCGACACCGGCATGGACAAGGACACGTTCCTCAAGCTGCTGGTCGCCCAGATGAAGTACCAGGACCCGGAGAAGCCGACCGACTCCAGCGCCTTCATCACCCAGACCGCGGCGTACTCGCAGGTCGAGGCCCTGCAGAACATCTCCGACCAGAACACCTCGATGCTCGCCATGCAGCGGGCCACCAGCGCCGGCGCCCTGGTCGGGAAGTCCGTGAGCTACACGGCCACCGACGGGACGACCACGACCGGCACGGTCAGCTCCGTGCGGATCGCCACCGCCTCCACCGAGGCCCAGGCCACCGTCAACGGGGTCGCCGTCCCCGTCGGCCGGCTCACCACCATCACCGCCTGACCGACCACCGCCTGACCCGCTCCCCCGACCCCAGGAGTCCCCCGTGCTGCGTTCGATGTTCTCGGCCATCTCCGGCCTGCGCGCCCACCAGACCAAGATGGACACGGTCGCGAACAACATCGCGAACGTGAACACGGTCGGCTACAAGACCTCCAACACCGTCTTCGAGACCACGCTGACCCAGGTGCTGCGCAGCGGGAAGAGCCCCGACGGGCTCGAGGGCGGCGCCAACCCGGCGCAGGTCGGCCTGGGCGTGAAGCTCGCCGCGATCACCACCGACTTCGGCCAGGGCAAGACGCAGAACACCGGCCGCGCGCTGGACTTCATGATCCAGGGCGACGGGTTCTTCGTCACCGAGTCCAAGGGCCAGCAGCTGTTCACCCGCGCGGGGTCGTTCACCTTCGACGGCGCCGGGAAGCTGATCACCGCCGACGGCGCGGTCCTGCAGGGCTGGATGGCCGACCCCACGACCGGCGCGGTCAGCACGAGTGGCCCGCTGCAGCCCCTGGCCGTGTCCTACGGCAGCGTCAAGTCCCCCAACCAGACGGCGACGGCCACGATCGCCGGCAGCCTCGCCCTGCCGCCGACCGCTGCCGGGGCCACCGAGAACCCCAGCGTGACGACCGCGACGATGTTCGACGCCCAGGGTGCCGAGCACCAGGTCACCTACACCTTCACCCGGGACGCCACGAACTCCCAGGTGTTCACCGTCGGCATCGCGGTGGACGGCACCCCGCTGCCCGCCGCGGCCTACACCCCCGCGCAGGTCACCTTCGCCGACAACGGCACCGTCGCCGGCGTCAGCGGCTCCACCGACAAGAGCCTGTCGTTCACCGCCCCGTGGGTCGGCGGGGGTGCCGTGACGTCCGACCTCGCCGCGCTCGCCCACGTCAACGGCGGCAGCCCGCTGAACGTCGCCGACCAGGACGGCTACACCGCCGGCAGCCTGCAGAGCTTCGCGCTCAACGAGGACGGCACGATCATGGGCGTCTACTCCAACGGCGAGCGGCAGGCCATCGGCAAGCTCGCGCTGGCCACGTTCAACAACCCCTCGGGCCTGGTCAACATGGGCAACACCAGCTTCGCGATCGGCGACAACTCCGGGGTCGCGCTGATCGGTGCCGCCGGCGAGGGCTCGCTGGGCACGCTGGCCTCGGGCGCCTTGGAGATGAGCAACGTGGACCTCTCCGAGGAGTTCACCGGCCTGATCATCGCCCAGCGCGGGTTCCAGGCGAACAGCCGCGTGATCAGCGCCTCCGACGAGCTGCTGCAGGACCTGGTCAACCTCAAGCGGTAGCCCCACCACGAACAGCGCTGCACCGCACGGCCCGGTCACCCCTTCGGGGGGGCCGGGCCGTTCGGCTTCAGGGGGTCCGGCGCCGGACCGATGTCACCGGTGCCCAGCTGGGCCAACCCCCGACCGACCTGGAGCCTCCGGTGATCTGCCTGACCCGCCTGAACGGGGAGCCGTTCGCGCTGAACCCCGATCTGATCGAGCGGGTCGAGGCACACCCCGACACCGTCATCTCCCTCACCGACGACGTCCGCTTCCTCGTCCGGGAGAGCCTCGACGACGTCCTGCGGTCCATCCGGGACTACCGCGCCGACGTGCTCGCCACCGCCTACGCCATGGACCGGGGCGCCTACCCGGCCCTGGTCGCCCAGCCGCGCCCCACGGCCACCGCCGACCACTCGGTGCTGGCCTTCCCGATCCGCGAGGAGCGCTGACATGGACCCGGCAACCCTGATCGGCGTCGCGATCGCACTGGTCGCGATCATCGCCTCGATGATCATGGAGGGCTCGTCCCCCATGGCCATCATCCTGCTGCCGCCCATCATCCTGGTCTTCGTCGGCACCTTCGGTGCCGCGATCGCCGGCTCCACGATGGCCGACGTCAAGAAGCTCGGCACCTGGTTCAAGATGGGCCTGACCCCCGCGGCCGTGCCCCCGGCCACCGAGCAGATCCAGACCCTGGTGACGCTGGCCGAGAAGGCCCGCAAGGAGGGCCTGCTGGCCCTGGAGTCCTCCATCAAGGCCATCGAGGACCCGTTCCTGCAGCGTGGTCTGCAGATGGCCGTGGACGGCACCGACCCCGAGGACCTGCGCACCGTCCTGGACAGCGAGATCGCCGCCAAGAAGAGCGAGGACAAGGTCGCGGCCAAGTTCTTCACCGCCATGGGCGGCTACGCCCCGACCATCGGCATCATCGGCACCGTCATCGGGCTCATCCACGTGCTGGAGAACCTGAACAAGCCCGAGACGCTGGGCCACCTCATCGCCGCCGCGTTCGTCGCGACGCTGTGGGGCGTGCTGTCGGCCAACGTCTTCTGGCTGCCCATGGCCGCCAAGATCACCCGCACCAGCGACCTCCAGGCCGCCCAGATGAACCTCCTCGTCGAGGGCATCTCGGAGATCCAGGCCGGCACCAGCCCGCGCACCGTGCGGCAGAAGCTGACCTCCCTGGTCCCGCCGAGCGAGGTCGCCGCCGCGGCAGCTGCGGCATGAGCGGGCACGCGCCCGCCGGCCGCCGGCGCGCCAAGCCGCACGAGGAGGAGGAGCACGAGAACCACGAACGGTGGCTGGTCTCCTTCGCCGACATGATGACGCTGCTGACCGCCGTGTTCATCGTGCTGTACTCGATCAGCCAGGTCGACCAGCTCAAGTTCGCCGCCCTGGCCTCGGGCCTGTCGGAGAGCTTCGGCGCCCCCACCAGCGTGCTGGACACCGGTTCCCCCACCCAGGACCCGGGCGTGCTCGACGCGCTGGACTCGCCGATGCAGATCAACACGACCTTCGACCCGACCGCCCAGGCCGACCCGTCGGAGGTCGACAGCGCCGCCGCGGAGGCCGCCGCCCAGCACAGCGCCCAGGTGGCCGCGGAGGCCCAGGCGACCTTCGACCAGCTGCAGGCCGCCCAGGCCGCGATCGCCGCGGCCCTGGCCGCCGCCGGTCAGCCCGACTCGGTGGAGTTCCAGATCGACGAGCGCGGCCTGGTCGTGCACGTCGTGGCCGACCAGGTGCTCTTCGGGCCCGAGCAGGCCGACCTGCGCGCCGAGGGCGGCCGGGTGCTCGACGCCCTGGCCCCCACGCTGGCCGCGCTGCCCAACGACCTGCGCATCGAGGGGCACACCAACTCCCTGCCGGTCACCGCCGGCGGCCCGTTCCCGAGCAACTGGGAGCTGTCCACCGCCCGGGCGACGACGGTGCTGCGGCACCTGGCCGAGTCCGACGGCCTCCCCGAGGTCCGGCTGTCCGCCGCCGGGTTCGCCGCCACGCACCCCCTGCTGCCCGACTCCGACCCCGCGTCGGTCTCGGTCAACCGACGGGTCGACATCGTCGTCCTGTCCGACGCCTCCACCGAGGCCAACGCCCAGCTGCCCGGCCTCGCGGCCGCCGCCGGCCGCGCCACCACCCCCCAGACCGTCACCCCCCAGACCGTCACCGCCCAGGAGAGCACCCCGTGAGCGCAGCCACGAAGACCAAGCCCGCCAAGCCGGCCGCCGAGACCGACGAGGAGGAGGCCGCCGGGGGTGGGAAGAAGAAGCTCGTCGCGATCGTGCTGGTCGCCCTGCTCGCCGTGGGTGCCGCGCTGTACTTCTTCGTCTTCGCCGGCGGTGAGGCCGAGGCCGAGCCCGCCCCGGTGCCCGGTGCGGTCCTCGCGCTGGACTCCGTGGCGGTCAACCTGGCCGGCAGCGGCTACCTCAAGGTCGGGATCACCCTGCAGCTGACCGAGGAGGTCGGCGAGGAGGTGCCCGACGGCGCCATGGCCACCGACCTCGTGATCGAGACCTTCTCCGGCGCCCAGCTCGCCGACGTCACCGGCAACCGCGAGGCGCTGAAGACCGCCCTCGAGCAGCGCATCGAGGAGGCTTACAACCACGACGGCGAGCACGTGGTGATGGGCATCTACTACACGGAGTACGTCACCCAGTAGCACCGTCCCACCCTCGGCAGGGGAAGCCCTGCACCCACCTGTGGGCCCCGCAGGTGGGTGCGGGGCTTCCCCTGCCTGTGGTGTGGGCCGCGGCGGACGGCGGTCAGGATCGCGTCGCGCACCGCCGATGAGGTGACCGTGACCCTCGCCGACGCCGCTCCCGCCCCCCGGGGGGCGGCGCTCATGGCGTCCCGGCGCCGCCGCGGGGAGGCCCGCAGCTACGACTTCCGGCGGCCCACCAAGCTCTCCCGCGACCACGTGCGGGTGCTGCACAACGCGCTGGAGACCTTCGCGCGGCAGTGCGCCACCAACCTGACCCAGGTGCTGCGCACCGAGGTCAAGCTCGAGCTCGGCGGCATCGACCAGTTCGCCTACGACGACTACGTCGAGCACCTGGACAACCCGGTCTTCATGAGCGTGCTCAGCTTCGAGCCCCTGGAGGGCCGCGGGCTGCTCACCTGGTCCCTCGACGTGGCGATGGCCATGATCGACCAGCTGCTCGGCGGTTCCGGCGCGGCCGACCAGCCCCAGCGGCCGATGACCGGCATGGAGACGCGGCTCACCCGCTACCCCGTCGAGCGGGTGCTGCACGAGCTCGCCCTGGCGCTGCGGCCCATCGTCCGGGTGGACTTCGGCCTCGAGGGCTTCGAGTACAACCCGCACCTCGCCCAGCTGGCCGTGGGCTCGGAGACCGTCGTCGTCGCCTCGTTCTCGCTGTCGCTGGGCGACCGGGTCACCGAGGCGACCGTGATGCTGCCCTTCGCCCCGCTGGCCCCCGCGCTGCACGACGCCACCTCCCCCCAGCTGTCCAGCCAGGCCCAGCGGGAGCGCACCCAGGCCACCGCGCTGCTCTCGGCGCGGCTGGGCGCGGTGCCGGTCGAGGTCAACGCCCGGTTCCGGCCGCTGCGCGTGCCCAGCGCCGACCTGCTGACCCTCGCCGTCGGCGACGTCCTGCTGCTGCGCCACCCGCGGGACAGCCCGCTGGAGGTCACCACCAACGACGTCGTGTTCGCCCACGCCGTCGCCGGCAACCACCGCCGCCGCCTGGCCGCCGAGATCGTCGCCACCCCCACCGGCACCCCCACCTCGAAGGACACCCCGTGAGCACCAGCACCGACGACGCCGCCACCATCTCCGCCGCCGTCGTCGCCGCCGCGCAGGCCGCCGGCGCGCTGCTGCCCTCGACGTCCCGGCTGACCACCGGCTCGGCCGTGGACGACCCCGACATCGCCCCGCTGCCCGGCAGCGCACCGGCCGCGATCACCGCCCGGCTCTCCGGCGAGGTCTCCGGGGACGTCGTCCTCGTCGTCGCCGGCCCCCTCGTGGAGGCGCTGGCCAACTCCCCCGTCGGCAAGCTCGACGTCGCCGCCGCCATGCGTCCGGCGCTGGAGGCGGCCGCCGCCGTGCTCGGCCGGGTGACGGTGACCAGCGAGCGGATGGAGGAGCCCGAGGCCGCCCTGGACGGGTTGCGCGACAAGGGCGTGTTCCTCGCCGTCCCGCTGCTGGCCGACGGCGAGCACCAGGCCACCCTCGCCCTGCAGGTCACCCTGCCCCGGCCGCAGACCCAGCGCGGCAGCCTGGAGCTGCTGCGCAACGTGGCCATGGAGGTCACGGTCGAGATCGGCCGCACCCGGATGACGGTGCAGGAGCTGCTCTCCCTCTACCCCGGCGAGATCGTCGAGCTCGACCGCGCCGCCAGCGCACCGGCCGACCTGCTGGTCAACGGCACGCTGATCGCCCGCGGCGAGGTGGTCGTGGTCGACGAGGAGTTCGGGCTGCGGATCACCGAGGTGGTCACCGACGCCGCCGCCGTCGAGCTGGGGCGACAGTCCGCATGACCTGGATGATCGTCCGGCTGGTCCTGTCGCTGGCCTTCGTCGCCGGCGTGCTGTGGTTCGCCGCCCGGCTGGCCAAGAAGCGCGGGCTCGGCGGCGGCCACGGGCTCATCGAGGTCGTCGCGCGCCAGCGGATGGGCCGCAGCAGCACCGTCAGCGTGCTGCGGGTGGCCGACCGGGTGCTCGTGGTCGGGGCCACCGAGGAGCAGGTCACCCTGCTCGCCGAGATGGACGCCGAGGTCGTCGAGGACGCCCTCGCCGAGGCCGATGCCGAGCGGGAGGCGCGCGCGCTGGCCCACCGGGAGTCCCGGCAGGCCGCCGTCGCCGCGCGGGCAGCGGCCCGCCGGCCGGCCGGTGAGCTCGGCACCGGCGAGACCCCCGTCGTCGGGCTGCCCCCGGTGCCCGGTGCGCGGCGCACCCGGCACGCCCCGGCCGCCGGCCGGCACGGCGGGGTCGCCCAGGGCACCGGTCTGCTCGCCGGGTCGGTCTTCGACCGGGCCGCCTGGACCTCGGTCGTCGAGGGTCTGCGCGACCGCACGGTGCGCCGCCCGTGACCCCCTCCCCGCACGCGGCCCGCTGGGCCGCCCGGGCCGGGGTCGTCCTCACCGGAGGGGCGACCCTGCTCGCCCTGGCCGCGACCGCGGCACTGGCCGCCCCGGTCGACCCGACCGACCCCACCGCCCCGGTCTCCCCCGTCGTGGACGGCGCGGGCACCGGCGGGCTGGACATCTCGATCGGTGGGGACAACCCGTCGAGCGCGATCACCCTGATCCTGGCGATCACCGTCCTGTCGGTGGCGCCGTCCCTGCTGCTGCTGGTCACCAGCTTCACCAAGATCGCCGTGGTGCTGTCGCTGACCCGCAACGCGCTGGGCCTGCAGAGCGCACCGCCCAACCAGGTGCTCACCGGCCTGGCCTTCTTCCTGACCCTGTTCGTGATGGGCCCGGTGATCAGCGACATCAACGAGATCGCCGTCCAGCCCTACCTGGACGGTCAGCTCTCGGTGGGCCAGGCCTACGACACCGGCGTCGAACCGCTCAAGGACTTCCTGCTGGCCAACACCCGCAGCGACGAGCTCAAGCTGATGGTCGGGCTGTCGGGCGAGGAGGCCCCGGCCGACCCGCAGTCGACCACCATGCTCACCCTGGTCCCGGCGTTCGTGCTCTCGGAGCTCAAGAGCGCGTTCATCATCGGGCTGGTCGTCTTCATCCCGTTCCTGGTGCTGGACATGCTGGTCAGCGCCGCGCTGATGGCGATGGGCATGATGATGGTGCCGCCGGTCATCGTGTCGCTGCCGTTCAAGCTGCTGCTGTTCGTCGTCGTCGACGGCTGGGCGCTCATCACCACCGCACTCGTCGGCTCCTACTCGGGCAGCGGTTGATGGACGACTCCCAGATCACCGACCTCGCCGTGCAGACCATGATCGTCGCGGCGAAGGTGTCGGCCCCGATCCTGCTGACGGCGCTGCTGGTCGGCTTCGCGATCTCGCTGTTCCAGGCCGCGACGCAGATCCAGGAACCGACGCTGTCCTTCGTGCCCAAGATGATCGCCGTGGCGATCGCCCTGGTGGTCACCGGCAACTGGGTGCTCGCCGAGCTGGTCTCCTTCACCGACCAGCTCTTCGCCTCGCTGCCGGCGCTGCTCGGCCGGACGTAGGCGCCGTGGACGTCACCGTCCCCGAGGCGACGATGGCGGCCCTGCTGCTGGCCACCGCGCGCACCGCCGGGTTCGTGATCCTGTCCCCGCCGTTCAACTCCCGGGCCATCCCGGCCGCGGTGAAGGGCGCGCTGTCGGTCGCCCTGGCCCTCGTGGTCTTCCGGCAGGTCGAGGCCACCCTCGGCGAGCTGTCGGTCGGCTACCTGGTGCTCACCGCGCTCACCGAGGTGGTCATCGGGGCCGCCCTGGGCTTCATCGTGCAGCTGTTCTTCGCCGCGGTGCAGCTGGCTGGCGACGTGCTCGACGTGGCCGGCGGGTTCTCCCTGCAGCCGGCCTACGACCCGCTCGCCATGACCACCAGCTCGAGCATCGGCCGGCTGCACAACCTGCTGGCGATGGCACTGCTGTTCACCAGCGGCGGGCACCTGCTGCTCGTCCGCGGGCTCTTCACCTCCTACGAGGGCCTGCCGTTGGGCGCGGTGCTGCCCACCGAGCAGCTCGGACCCACGCTGGTGGCGGCGGTGTCCACGATGTTCCTGGCCGCGATGCAGATCGCCGGGCCGCTGGTCGCCGTCCTGCTGCTCTCCGACGTCGCGCTGGCGCTGCTGTCCCGGGCCTCGCCGATGATGAACGTCTTCGCCCTCGGCTTCCCGGTCAAGATCATGCTGACCCTGGCGATGCTCGGGCTGACCTTCCCGCTGCTCCCGGTCGCGCTGGACGCGCTGCTGGAGAACGCCACCTCGGCCTTCCTGGCCCTGCGGGGCTGACGCCGTGGCCAAGGAGGGACCCGGCGGGGAGAAGACCGAGAAGCCGACTCCCGAGCGCCTCAAGAAGGCGCGCAAGGACGGGCAGGTCCCGCGCACCCAGGAGCTCGGCACCTGGCTGGGGGTCGCGGCGGCCAGCTTCCTGCTGCCGGTGATGGTCGGCAGCTCCTTCGACGCCGCCCGCACCCTCTTCGCCCAGATCGGCAGCGTCGCCCGGCGACCGGAGGCCTCGGCGATCACCGCGCTGCTCGGCGACGCGCTGTCGGCGTTCCTCACCGCCGTCCTCCCGCTGGCCGCCGGGGTCCTGGTCGTCGGGGTGCTCGCCTCGGCGAGCCAGGGCGGGATCGTCTTCGCCAGCAAGCCGCTCAAGCCCACCTTCGCCAAGCTCAACCCCTTCCCCGGGATCAAGCGGATGTTCGGCGGCCACGGCCTCTGGGAGACGACGAAGGCGCTGATCAAGACCGGCGCGATCGGGGTGGCCATCGTGCTCACCGTCGACACCGCGCGGACCCTGGTGGCCTCCTCGGGGTCGATGCCGCTCTCGGTCGTCGCCGGGGTGTTCACCGACGCGGCCCTGCTGATGCTGCGGGTGGCCGCACTGACCGGCCTGGTGCTCGCCGTCGCGGACTACCTCGTCGTCCGCATGCAGACGATGAAGAAGCTCAAGATGAGCCACTACGAGATCAAGACCGAGCACAAGCAGCAGGAGGGCGACCCGCACGTCAAGGGCCACCGCCGCTCGGTCGCCCTCGCCCAGGCCCGCAACCGCATGATGACCGACGTCCAGACCGCCGACGTGCTGCTCACCAACCCCACGCACGTCGCCGTGGCGCTGAAGTACGAGGCCGCGTTCGGCGCCCCCCGGGTGGTCGCCAAGGGCGCCGGCGAGGTGGCCCGGCGGCTCCGCGAGCTCGCCGCAGAGGCCGACGTGCCGATGGTGCAGGACGTCCCGCTCGCCCGGGCCCTGCACAGCAGCTGCGAGCTGGGTCAGGAGGTGCCCCCGCAGCTGTTCACCGCCGTCGCCCGGGTGCTCGCCTTCGTGATGCACCTGGGCAACCAGGGGATCCGCGGCGGCACGCACCGCCCGGGCTTCACCGCCCCGGACACCACCGACCTCCCGGTCGCCGGACGACGACGGGCCGCCTGACCAGTCACACCCGCACCACCGGCTGCCGATGGTGTCTCCGTGAAGTGGACGACGGCAGCGATCCCCATCGGGGTCGTCTCGATCGTCCTCATGCTCGTCGTCCCGCTGCCGGCGATGGTCCTGGACCTGCTGATCGGGATCAACATCGGCGTCAGCCTGCTGATCCTGCTCGTGGCGATGTCGATCAAGCGGCCGCTGGACTTCGCCGTCTTCCCCTCCGTCGTGCTCATCGCGACGCTGCTGCGGCTGGCCCTGAACGTCTCCTCCACCCGCCTGGTGCTCTCCGACGGCTACGCCGGGGAGGTCATCGAGGCCTTCGGGCACTTCGTCATCGGCGGCTCGCTGGTGGTCGGCCTGGTGGTGTTCCTGATCCTCGTGGTCATCCAGTTCGTGGTGATCACCAAGGGCGCCGAGCGGGTCGCCGAGGTCGGCGCGCGCTTCACCCTCGACGCGATGCCCGGCAAGCAGATGGCGATCGACGCCGACCTCAACGCCGGGCTGATCAACGAGAACCAGGCCCGCCGGCGGCGCGCCGACGTCACCGCCGAGGCCGACTTCTACGGCTCGATGGACGGCGCGAGCAAGTTCGTCAAGGGCGACGCCATCGCCGCGATCATCATCGTGCTGGTCAACCTGGTCGGCGGCCTCGCCGTCGGCATGATGCAGAACGGCATGAGCGCCGGGGACGCCGTCAGCACCTACTCGCTGCTGGCCGTCGGTGACGGTCTGACCTCGATGGTCCCGGCGCTGCTGCTGTCCACCGCGACCGGCATCGTGGTCACCCGCTCGGCCGCCGACGGCGACCTGGGCAACGACATGATCGCCCAGCTCGGCCGCAAGAAGCAGCCGCTGCGGATCGCCGGCGGCGGGCTGATCGCGCTGGGCCTCATCCCCGGCCTGCCCAAGCTGCCCTTCCTGGTCGTCGGTGGGCTGCTGCTGTTCCTGGCCTCCCGGGTCGACGAGACCCCGGAGCCCAGCGAGGACGACGAGGCTGCCGCCCTGCTGCCGCCCGAGCCCTCCCCGGACTCCCCCGAGGCGATCGCCTCGAAGATGCGGGTCGACCCGCTGGAGCTCGAGGTCGCCTTCGACCTGGTGGAGCTGGTCGACGCCGCCCGCGGCGGGGACCTGCTGGACCGGGTGAAGGCGCTGCGCCGCAAGGTCGCGATGGACACCGGGCTGGTCATCCCGCTGGTGCGCACCCGGGACAACCTGGACCTCCCGGCCTCCCAGTACGTCGTCTGGCTCAACGGCGTCCCGGTCGCCCGGGGCACGTCGCCGGCCGGCACCGTGCTGGCCATCGGCGACGGCCTGGACGCCCTGCCCGGCAAGCCGACCCGCGAGCCGGTGTTCGGGCTGGCCGCCAAGTGGGTGCCCGCCGAGCTGCAGCGCCAGGCCGAGATGGCCGGCGCCACCGTCGTGGACCGCTCCTCGGTGATCACCACGCACCTGGCCGAGGTCGTCCGGCAGAACGCCGCGCAGCTGCTGGGCCGCGAGGACGTCAAGCTGCTGATGGAGATGGTCCGCCGCTCGCACCCCGTCGTGGTCGAGGAGGTCACCGCCTCGGTGCTGTCGCTGGGCCAGGTGCAGCAGGTGCTGGCCGCGCTGCTGGAGGAGGGCGTCTCGATCCGCGACCTGGTCCGGATCTTCGAGGCCCTCACCCTGCGGGCCACCACGGCCACCGACCTGGACAGCCTGGTCGAGGCCGCCCGCGCCGCGCTGGGCCCGGCGATCAGCCACGCCTACGTCACCGCCGACGACAAGCTGTACGTGATGACCCTGGACCCCGGGTTCGAGCAGCGGCTGCTGGCCGCCGTCCGGCAGGGCGAGCAGGGCGCGGTGCTCGCGCTGGACGCGGGCTCGGTCGACGCGCTGGCCCGCGGCACCAGCGACCTGCTGGACGACGCCGAGAAGCTGGGCATCACCGCGCTGCTCGTCTGCTCCCCGCAGGTGCGCCCCGCGCTGTCCCGGCTGATGCGCCAGGTCGTCGCCCGGTGCACCGTCATCTCCTACACCGAGGTGTCGCGCACCGCCCAGATCGAGACCATCGGGGTGGTGGACGGTGCCGTCGCGATCGCCTGAGCCGCCGTCCGGGGCGACCCGGGACGAGGCCATCGCCGCCGCCCGTGAGGAGTACGGGTCCGACGTGCGCATCCGCGGCGTCCGCCGGGTGCGCTCGGGCGGGGTGGCCGGGTTCTTCAGCTCCGAGCGGTACGTGGCCGACGTCGTCGTGCCCGCTGCCGTCCCCGCTGCCGTCGCCGCCCCTGCGCCGTCGCTGTCGACCGAGGACGCGCTGGCCCAGTGGCCCGCCGCCGGGCTCAGCGTGGACGACCTGCTCGCGGTGGCCCAGGAGGTCGCCCGGGCCCAGCAGGCGGCCGCGCCCGCGGCGGTGGACCCCGTCGCCGAGCTGGCCGACCTGTTCGGGTCCGGTCCGGCCGAGGTCGCCGTCTACTCCCCCGCGTCGGTGGCCCGGCCCGCCCCGGCGGCGCCGGTGTGGGAGCGGACCCGTCGGGCCCTCCCCGAGACCCCGCCGGCCGCCGTCGAGGCCCCGGTGGACACCGAGCCCGCGGTCTCCCCGTTCGCCGCCGCGCTGATGCGGATGACCGACCACGACGCCGAGGTGCAGACCGCGGTGGCGACGTCGGCCGCCCTCGACCTCGAGGAGCGGGCCGCCCGGCAGGCCGCCGTGCTCGAGGCCGAACGCGCCGCGGCCCGGCAGATCCAGGCCGCCCAGGCCGAGGAGGACCGGCGTGCCGCCCTCGCGGAGGCACCCCCCGCGCCCAGCCGGGTGTCCGCCGCGCTGGCGGCCGCCGCCGGACTGCGGGCCGCCGCGATCCAGGCCGCCGGCGAGCTCGCCGCGCTGCCACCGCCGCCACCGACGTCGACGTCCCTGCTGCCGGGGCTGGGCACCACACCCGTCGTCCCGCCCGCCCCGCCGCCGGCACCCCCGCTCCACCCGACCACCCCCACCACCCGGGAAGAGGACCAGCAGGTGTCGATGGACCAGCCCTTCGTCGAGTCGTCCGCCCCCACGGGCGCCGACGAGGCCCACCCCGTCCGCCGTCCGCTGCCCCCGGCCGCCGTCCCCGCGCCGGCCGCGCTCGACCTGTGGGGTGCCCCGGTGCCGCCCCCCGCCCCGGAGGTGGACGACCACGGCCGGCACCGGCCCGTGGGCGCGCCCGCCTCCTTCGAGGCGACCCGCGTCGAGGTGCCCGAGCGACCGGCACCGACCGAGGACGACCTCGCCCGGCTGCAGCAGCTCGAGGCCCTGCGTGCCGCGGCGATGGCCGGGGTCTCGCTCACCCCGCGCCGCCGCCGTTCCGACCGGGCCGGCCGGCACCGCCCTGCCGACGCCGGGCCGCCCGCGCCGTCGACCCCCACGCAGGACGACGCCACCGGCCGCACCGCGACGGGGTTCGCCGACAGCCTGGCCGCGCTGGCCGACAGCGAGTACGTGACCTCCGGCATCCCGGTCGTGGAGGCCGACCTGGCGCCCGAGGTCAGCAGCGACCTGGTCGAGGAGATGGCCGCCGAGATGGCCGCGGGCATGGCCGAGGTGCTGGCCCGCACCGCCAGCGACCCCGCCCCCCTGCGCGACGGCACGACCGTGCTCCCCTCCCTGGCCAGCGTGCTGGGTGCCGCGTTCACCGCTGCCCCGGCCCCGCGGGTCCGCGGCACCAAGCCGCCGGTGCCCCCGGCACGCGGGGGTCGCACCCGGGCCGTGCCGCCGCACCCCACCACGCGCGGCCGTGACGAGGGCTGGGCGACCGTGACCCACCTGGTCCCGCCCGCGGCCACCCCGAGCGCCCCGTCCCCCGCGGCGACCGAGACCGTCGACCCGGACGGCCTCACCGGCCTGGGACTCACCCCCCGGCTCCTCGGCCCGGACTTCGCCGCCCGGGCGCGCACCCAGGGCACCTTCGCCGCGCTGGTCGCCTCGCTGACCGAGACGCTCCCGGCCGCCCCCACCGCACCCACCGGGGCCGGGGACGTGCTGGTCGTCGCCGGCCCCGGTGCGGAGGCGCTGGCGAGCGCCCGCACGCTGGCCACCTCGCTGCGGCTGGACCCGGCCGCCGTGCAGTGGGCCACCCGGGGCGAGCTCGCCGGGCTGACCGCCCAGGACCTGCGGGTGCCCACCGCGGCGGTCGCCGCCGAGCGCCGGGCGCAGTCCCGCGGCGCGGGGGTGCCCACGGTGGTGGCCCTCGACGTCCCGCTGCGCGACGCCGGGTCCCCCTGGGTGGCCCAGGTGCTGGAGGCCCTCGCACCGACCGCGGTGTGGGGCGTGCTCGACGCGACCCGCAAGCCCGCCGACCTGGCCGGCTGGGTCCGGGCGCTGCCCCGGGTGGACGCCGTCGTGGTCACCGAGACCGAGTCCTCGGCCGACCCGGCCGCGCTGCTGGACGGGCTCACCGTGCCGGTGGCCGTCGTCGACGGGGCGCGGGCGACCCCGCACCGCTGGGCGGCGCTGCTGTGTGAGCGGTCGGCCGGCCGGTCGTGAACCCGCTGCGCTGGGACGTCCTCGGCGCAGCCCTGCTCTTCGCCGTCCCCGTGCTGCTCCTGGGGGCGGAGGGCACCTTCGACCTGGACGACGTGACCACCCGGCTGCCGTGGTGCCTGCTCGCCGGGTGGGTCGCCAGCTCGCTGCTGCGCGCGGCGGTCAGCCCCCGGCCGGCCGCCCCCCGCCGGTCCTCCGCCACCGGCGTGCGTCCTCAGCCACCGACGTCGGTGGCTGAGGACGCACGGTGATCAGCTGAGCTGATCGAACCCGAGGTCAGACGGGGAGGTCCTCGAGCATCTCGGTGACCAGGGCGGCGATCGGGGAGCGCTCGGAGCGGGTCAGCGTGACGTGGGCGAAGAGCGGGTGGCCCTTGAGCGCCTCGATGACCGCGGTGACGCCGTCGTGCCGGCCGACCCGCAGGTTGTCCCGCTGGGCGACGTCGTGGGTGAGCACCACCCGGCTGTTGGTGCCCAGCCGGGACAGCACGGTCAGCAGCACCCCGCGCTCCAGGGACTGCGCCTCGTCGACGATCACGAACGAGTCGTGCAGCGAGCGGCCGCGGATGTGGGTCAGCGGGAGCACCTCGATCAGCCCGCGGGCCAGGATCTCGGTGACCACCTCGCTGCTGACCAGCGCACCCAGGGTGTCGAAGACCGCCTGCGCCCAGGGCGCCATCTTCTCGCCCTCGGAGCCGGGCAGGTAGCCCAGCTCCTGGCCGCCGACGGCGTAGAGCGGGCGGAAGATCACCACCTTCTTGTGCGCCCGGCGCTCCATCACCGACTCCAGGCCCGCGCACAGCGCGAGCGCGGACTTGCCGGTGCCGGCCCGCCCGCCCATCGACACGATGCCGACCTCGGGGTCCAGCAGCAGGTCCAGCGCGACCCGCTGCTCGGCGGAGCGCCCGTGCAGGCCGAACGCCTCCCGGTCGCCGCGCACCAGCTTGACGTGCTTGTCCGCGGTGACCCGGCCCAGCGCCGACCCGCGGGAGGACAGCAGCACCAGCCCGGTGTGCGTGGGCAGCTCCGCGGCGGCGGGCAGGAACAGGGTGCCGCCGTCGTAGAGCGCGGAGATCTCGTCCTCGCCCAGCGAGAGCTCGGCCATCCCGGTCCACCCGGCGTCGACCGCGCCCAGCGCCCGGTACTCGTCGGTGTCCAGACCGACCGCGGCGGCCTTCACCCGCAGCGGCACGTCCTTGGTGACCAGGCAGACGTCGGCTCCCTCGGCGCGCAGGTTGAGCGCGACCACCATGATCCGGCTGTCGTTGCTGTCGTTGCGGAACCCCGCCGGCAGCACCGAGGCGTCGGAGTGGTTGAGCTCCACGCGCAGCGTGCCGCCCTGGTCACCGACCGGGAGGGGCGCGTCGAGCCGGCCGTGCTGGACCCGCAGGTCGTCGAGCATCCGCAGCGTCTGCCGGGCGAACCAGCCCAGCTCCGGGTGGTGCCGCTTCTCCTCCAGCTCGCCGATGACGACGAGGGGGACGACGACCTCGTGCTCCTCGAAGCGCAGCAGCGCGCCCGGGTCGGAGAGCAGGACGGAGGTGTCGAGGACGTACGTGCGGCGCGTGGTCACAGGTCGACTCCCGATGGGGTGCTGGCGCACCCCGACTCGATGGTGGCCGGGCCCCGGCGCAGAGGCCGGTGCTCGGCCCCCTGGTTCGACAACTCGCATCGCGCCAACCGGGCCTCCCGTGTCCGGCGGGACGGGCCCCCCGGACACCCGGAAACTAGGCCCGCCAGGTGTCCGGGAGGTTGCTACACGCCGTCGTGTCGCGGCTCAGCCCGATTCCTTGCGGAACTGGTAGGTCCCGTACCAGGCGCCCAGGCCGGCGAAGAGCACGGTGAACAGCACGCCCCAGCCGACGTCCGGGGCACCGAAGTCCCCGGCGAACAGCGCCCGCGCGCCGTCCACGACGTGCTTGAACGGCACCAGGTCGGAGACCGTCTGCAGCCAGCCCGGCGCCAACGTCATCGGCAGCAGGATCCCCGACAGCAGCAGCACCGGGAACAGCACCACGTTGAGCAGCGGGGCGAAGGCGTCCTCGCTCTTCAGCGTCAGGGCCAGCGCGTAGGACACCGCGGCCAAGGACCCGCCGAGGACGGCGACCAGCACGATCGTCAGCGCGACCCCGCCGACCGAGGCGTCCAGTCCGAACGGGACGGCGACCAGCACCAGCACCACGCCCTGGACGGCGAGCACCAGCACGTCGCGCAGCACCCGGCCCAGCAGCAGCGCCGCCCGCGGCGCCGGGCTCACCCGCTGGCTCTCGATGACCCCGGCCCGGTACTCCGCGATGAGGCTGAACCCGACGAACGCGGTGCCGAACAGGCCCAGCTGGACCAGGATGCCGGGCACGAACACCTGGTAGGCGTTCGCGCCGCCGAGCTGGCCGGCGATCGGCTCCAGCAGCGGGCCGAACAGCACGATGTAGAGCACCGGCTGCAGCAGGCTGATGACCAGCCAGGCCGGGTTGCGCAGCGAGGTGCGCAGGGCCCGGCGGAAGACGGTGCCGGTGTCGCGGACCAGGGTGCTCACGGGAGCGCCTCCTCGGCGAGTGCGGGCTCGGCCGGGTGCTCGCCGTCGCGCAGCGAGCGTCCGGTGACGGTGAGGAAGACGTCGTCCAGGCTGGGCCGGCGGCTCTCCACCCCGGCCACCTCGATCCCGGCGGCGTCCAGGTCGCGCAGCAGCGCGACCAGCGCCGACCCGCCGGCCGGCACCCGGCAGGTGACCCGGTCGCCGTCGACCTGGGGCGCCTCGGCGCCGGGCAGCCCGGCCATCCGGTCGGCGATCCCGGCGGACTCCCCGGCGGAGGCCGCGGTGACGGTCAGCAGGTCCCCGCCGACCGAGCTCTTCAGCGCGTCGGGGGTGCCCGAGGCGACGATGGTGCCCTTGTCGATCACCAGCACGCGGTCGCACAGCGCGTCGGCTTCGTCCAGGTAGTGGGTGGTGAGGAAGACCGTCGTCCCCCGGTCCCGGCGCAGTGCCTCGATGTGGCCCCAGAGGTTGGCGCGGGCCTGCGGGTCCAGCCCGGTCGTGGGCTCGTCGAGGAACACCAGCCCGGGCACGTGCACCAGGCCCATAGCGATGTCCAGCCGGCGGCGCTGCCCGCCGGACATCGCCTTGGGCTGGCGCTCCCACAGCCCGTCCAGGTCCAGCTCGGCGAACAGCTGCTTCCCCCGGGAGGTGGCCTCGGCGGTGCTCACGCCGTAGAGCCGGGCGTGGCTGACCAGCTCCTCCCCCGCCCGGTTCTCCGGCGCGGTCGACCCGGCCTGCGACACGTAGCCGATCCGCCGGCGGACGCCGACCGGGTCGGTGAGCAGGTCGCAGCCGGCCACCGTCGCGGTGCCGGCGGTCGGGGCGAGCAGGGTGGTGAGCATCCGCATCGTGGTGGTCTTGCCGGCCCCGTTGGGGCCCAGGAACCCGACGATCTCCCCGGCCTCGACGTCGAGGTCGACACCCGCGACGGCACGGACCTCGGCGGACTGCTTGCCGCGCTTCTTCCGGAAGGTGCGGGACAGCCCGCGGGCGTGGATCACGCCCGTGATCATGGACCCGGTGGGTCAGTCGAGTCGAGTGCGTTCCGCTCGCCGCGGACGGGCGGCGACCAGCGCCCAGACCAGGGGGACGACGAGGACCGGCCACTGCAGCGACAGGTCACCGACCCACAGCAGCCCGAGGACCAGGAACACGGCCAGGCAGCCCGCCGACCACAGCCCGAGCGCGCGCGCCTCCCCCGGGGTGTGCCTCACCGCCGCAGCTCGGCGGTGATCCGCGCCGGGGTCAGCGGCTCGTCCAGCAGCCGGAGGAAGCGGTCGGCGACCGGGACGTCGTCCGGCCGGGCAGCCAGCCAGCCGGCGAGCAGGTCGTAGCCCTCGACGTAGGTGGTGATGTAGGCCCGCCACAACGGGTGGGTCAGGAAGCGCAGCTGCTGCACGGCCCGGTCGTTGCTCACCAGCGACCAGCGCTGCAGGTGGGCCAGCACGTCGTCGGTCGCGGCACCCCGGTCGTGCAGCATGAGCGCGGCGTCCTGACGCACCCGGTTCAGCGGGGCGGCCGCGGCCGACACCCGCTCGGACAGCTCGCCGTCGAAGCGCAGCCCCAGGTCGCCGAGCACCTCGGCTGCCCACGGTCCCCAGCCCGCGCCGATCGCGGCCTGGACGCCGAGGTCGGCCAGCCCCTCCGCCATCAGGCACTCGGGGGTGTTGACCAGGAAGACGGTGTGCTCGAGGTGGCTGTCCCGCTCGACCAGCCCGCGCTCCTTGCGGCAGTGCTCGGTGTGGTGGCCGGGGTAGGCCTCGTGGGCGACCAGGTGCGGCAGCTGCCCCAGCCGGTGCGGCAGGTCGGCGTTGATCGCCACCCGCGAGCGGTAGTCGCCCTCGTAGTAGTTGAAGCCCGACCACGGCTGGTCGGTGACCACCTCGTAGGTCACGGTCTCCTGCTCGGGCAGGCCGTAGAGCCCGCGCACCCGGTCGCGCAGCGCACTGGACAGCGCGTGGACCGCCTCCTCCAGCCGGGCGGGCGGGCACTCCTCACGGCGCCGGTGCACCGCGTACCGCTCGGCCAGGGTGCCGGTGCCGGGCAGCAGGTCCTCGAGCTCGGTGTGCGCGGCGGCGTAGGTCGCCGGGTCACCCAGGTCGACGTCGACCTGGAAGTAGGACCGCACCTCCTCGACGTAGCCGACCGGCTCGTCGGCCATCTTCCGGGCGGTGCACTCCAGACCGGTGAGCTGACCGCGCAGGAAGTCCGCCCGGTCGGCGGGGAGGGCGGAGGCGTCGAGCTCGCGCAGCAGGCCCCGGGCCTGGTCGCGCAGTCCCCGCGGCGTGGGGGCCGGTTCGGCCTGCACGGCGGCCCGGATCCGCCGGTCGCCGGTGTAGGCGTCGACGAAGCCCTCCTCCAGCCGGTCGAACCGCAGCCCGAGCCGGACGTACTCGAGGGGGACGTCGACCGCGCCGGATGCCCTGCCGGATGTCATGGCGGCCAGTCTCACACCCGTGCGGTCAGCCGCCGAAGCGGCGCTGCCGGGCCGCGTAGTCACGCAGCGCCCGCAGGAAGTCCACCCGGCGGAACTCCGGCCAGTAGACGTCCGTGAAGTAGAACTCCGAGTGCGCGGTCTGCCAGAGCAGGAAGCCGCTCAACCGCTGCTCACCGCTGGTGCGGATCACCAGGTCCGGGTCGGGCTGGCCGCGGGTGTAGAGGTGCTCGGCGATGTGCTCGACGTCGAGGCTGCCGACCAGCTCGTCCAGCGTCGTCCCCCGCGCGGAGTGCTCGGCCAGCAGGGAGCGGACCGCGTCGGCGATCTCCCGTCGTCCCCCGTAGCCGACGGCCAGGTTCACCGTCGCGCCGGTGCGGCCGCGGCTGTCCTCCTCGGCCTGCTTGAGCACCGTGGTGGTCTCCCCGGGCAGCAGGCCCAGCGCGCCGACCGCGTTCAGCTGCCACCGGCGGCCGGGGCCGGCCAGGTCGGTGGCGACCCCCTCGATGATCCGCAGCAGCGGGGTGAGCTCGGGCTCCGGGCGGGTGAGGTTGTCGGTGGACAGCAGGAACAGGGTCACCACGCCGACGCCGGTCTCGTCGCACCAGCCGAGGAAGTCCGCGATCTTGTCCGCGCCCCGGCGGTGGCCGTCGTTGACGTCCTCGAGGCCGATCGCCTTGGCCCAGCGCCGGTTCCCGTCGACGATCACCCCGACGTGGTGCGGCACGGCGGCGCGGTCCAGCCGACGGACCAGCCGACGCTCGTAGAGAGCCGTCAGGCCCGTCCGCACCTGCTCGCGCGCCCCCACGGAGAGCCACCCTAGGACTCCGCACCGCGCAGCGGCAGGGCACCGGGGTCCGAGCCTGGGCGACCTCACAGCGCAACGGGGTGCCACGCCCGCGCGCGCGACCGTAACCTCGGCCCATGAGCGCACCGCACGATCCCACCGAGGCCGTCCTGGTGACCTCGGACGGGGCCGAGCTCACCGCACCTGCCCGCGAGGGCGTGGCCACCGTGCTGGCCGAGGGCGAGCAGGTCCAGTCGGTCCGGCAGCCCGGCGAGTGGGTCGACGCCGACTACGCCGACGACGACTACGACCACCCCGACACCCGCCCGCGGGCCCGGGGCTGGCTGCACCTGTTCGCGGCCTTCGGTTCCGTCGTGGCCGGCGCCGTGCTCATCCCGATGGCCTGGTCGCACGGCGGCCCCCGGGCCGGGCTCCCGGTCAGCCTCTACTGCCTGACCATCCTCGGGCTGTTCGGGATCAGCGCCGCCTACCACCGCCGCCGCTGGTCACCGCGCGGGTGGAAGCTGATGAAGCGGCTCGACCACTCGATGATCTTCATCTTCATCGCCGGCACGTACACCCCGTTCGCCGCCCTCGCGGTGAACGCCCCGACCAACTGGTGGATCCTCGGCGTCGTCTGGACCGGGGCCCTGGGCGGCGTGGCCCTCAAGCTGGCTTGGCCCACCGCACCCCGCTGGCTCGGCGTGCCCATCTACGTGGCGCTGGGCTGGGTCGCAGTGTTCGTGCTCACCGACATCCTCGCCCTGGCCGGCGTGACCGCGATGGTGCTGCTGGCCGCCGGCGGCGTGCTGTACACGATCGGCGCGGTGGCCTACGCGATCAAGAAGCCCAACCCGTGGCCGGGCACCTTCGGCTACCACGAGGTGTTCCACGCCATGACGATCGTGGCGGCCGCCTGCCACTACATCGCCGTGTGGTTCGCCATCTACAACTCCCCCTTCGTCTAGGGACCGACGACCCCCGGCGGCAGGACCGGCTCCACCGACCGGTTGCCGTACTCGTCGTAGACGACCACGCCCTGCTGCTGCGGGAAGGCGTTGCCCGGCTGGGGCGCGACCTCCTCGAGCGGGGCGATCTCCTGGCCCTGGTCGTCGTAGGTGCTGAGGTCCTCGATCGGCCGACCGTCCTGGTCGTAGAGCAGCACCCCGGTGAGCGGTTCGCCGTCGGAGCCGTACGGGACGATGTTGGTGATCGGCGTGCCGTCCTCGTGGACCAGCGTGCTCGGACCCGAGTCGTAGGACGCGGGCTCGGGGTAGGCGGCCTCGGCCGACCGCGAGACCAGCCCGACCAGGGCGATCAGCGTGCAGACCGCCAGCACCAGGTTCACCGCGGCCGCCCGGTGGCTCAGCGGGCGGGCCGCGACCCGGTCGCGCAGGCCCTGCCGCACGGAGAGGACCACGGCCGCCCCCGTGATGAGCCAGCCGAGGACGCCGACACCCAGGGTGGGCAGCAGGGAGACCCCGGCCCCCAGGAAGACGACCCCGACGGCCGCCACGGCCGCCCACCCGCGCAGGACCCACCAGGCCGGACGGAGCTCGGGCAGGAAACCCCGGGCCTGGACGACGGCCGGGTGGTCGGCCCAGCGGGCCCGGTACCGCTGCAGGTCCCAGCGCCAGCCGTCGAGCACGGCGGTCTCCGGGGTCGGGCCCTCGGGCAGGCCGGCGGCGCGGCGCAGCTCGGCCGCGTACTCCGCCGCCGGTCCCAGCCGGTCGGTCAGCGGGCCCGGGGTCTCCGAGGCGACCTCGACGAGGTGCTCCTCCAGGTCCTCGAGCAGCTCCTCCACCCGGGCCGGCGGGACGTCGGCGAGGGCCTCGCGGACCTGCCGGGCGTAGGCCGCGACCTCGGGGTCGGTCTGCTGGGCTGTCGTCATGCCGCCACCTGCCCGGCGAGCAGCGCCGCCATCGTGTCCGCGAACCCCGACCAGGTCTTGGTCGAGGTCTCCAGCTGGGCCCGCCCGGAGGCGTTGAGGCCGTAGTACTTGCGGTGCGGGCCCTCCACCGAGGGGACGACGTAGGACGTCAGGTGCCCGGCGGCGTACAGCCGGCGCAGCGTCCCGTAGACCGAGGCGTCACCGACGTCCTCCAGACCGCCGGCACGCAGCCGACGGACGACGTCGTAGCCGTACCCGTCCGCACCGTCCAGCACGGCGAGCACGGCGAGGTCGAGCACCCCCTTGAGCAGTTGCGTGGTGTCCACGGGCGGGACAGTACCGCGCACTGCGCACTACCCCGGGACGGAGAACACCGGCGCGTCGGGTCAGGCGGCGCGCAGGTCCGCAGCCGGGAACGGCGGGCGCTCGTCCAGCCGCACGCTGAGCCGGCCGGCCAGCCGCCAGGCCCGGGCGGTGACGTCGCGGTCGGACTCGGTGACCAGGTTGCCCATGACCCGCAGCGCTACGGTCATCAGCGCTCGCGAGCGCATGCCCACCGGGCCGGCCGCCGGCAGCAGCCGCGGCACGGTCAGCAGCCCGGCGAGCCGGCGGGCGATGCTGAACGCCTCCCCGTAGTGCCGGCGCAGGGTCGCCGGCCAGGCCAGCGTCCAGTCGTCCTCGTCGAGCAGCCCGGCCAGGGTGCGACCGGTCTCCATGCCGTAGTCGATCCCCTCGCCGTTGAGCGGGTTCACGCACCCCGCGGCGTCCCCGATCAGCGCCCAGTTGCGCCCGGCCACCCCGGAGACGGCGCCCCCCATCGGCAGCAGCGCCGAGGCCTTGGCCCGTACGTCGCCGGACAGCTGCCACTCCGCACGACGCTGCTCGGCGTAGAAGTCCAGCAGCGGCTTGAGCTGCACCCCGGCCGGGCGCTTGGCCGTGGCCAGCGTGCCGACGCCGATGTTCACCTCGCCCGAGGACAGCGGGAAGACCCAGCCGTACCCGGACAGCAGCTCGCCCTGGGTGCCGCGCAGCTCCAGGTGGCTGGAGATCCACGGGTCGTCGCTGCGGCCGCTGGTCACGTAGCCGCGGGCGGCGACGCCGTAGGCGGTCTCCCGGTGCCACTCGCGGCCGAGCAGCCGGCCCAGCGGGGAGCGGACCCCGTCGGCGACGACGAGCCGGCGGCAGCGCACGGTGCTCATCGAGCCGTCGCCGCGGGTGAAGTCCACCGCGGTGACCCGGTCGCCGTCCCGGTGCACGTCGACGGCACGGGCGTCCTCGACACCGAGGGCCCCGTCGTCGAGGGCGACCTGCCGGATCCGGGCGTCCAGCTCGGTGCGCGGGACGGCGCCCCCGTGGTCGGGCAGCGCTCCCCCGGGCCACGGCAGCAGCAGCTCCTGGCCGAAGCCCGCCGCGCGCAGGCCCTTGTTGGTGCCGTGCGAGCGCACCCAGTCCCCGAGTCCGAGGTGGTCGAGCTCGGCGATGGCCCGGGGGGTCAGTCCATCACCGCAGGTCTTGTCGCGGGGGAACACCGCGGCGTCGGCCAGCACCACGTCGTGTCCGGCGCGGGCGGCCCAGGCCGCGGCGGCGGAGCCGGCCGGACCGGCGCCCACCACCAGGACGTCGGTGCTCTCGGGGGTCGTCACCACCCCAGTGTCCCTGGTGTGCAGGCGGTTCAGCCGAACAGCGGGAACCGCCCGGCAGCGGCACCGAGGTCGGCCCGGTCGGCGTCGGTGAGCGGGGCCCGGCCGGTCCCCCGCAGCGCCGCCGTCCGGTCGTCCCAGCGCTCCGGCAGGACTCCGCCGCGCAGGCCCACCAGCACGCGGCGGACCTCGGCCAGCGGGCCGTCGGCGGGGCCGGGCCGGTCGAGGTGGGCCACGGCGTCCAGGTGGTGGACGGCGGTCTCGACCACGAGGCTGGACAGCAGGTCGGCGACGGGGAGCACGTGGCCCTGGGTGCGCCACACCCCGCCGTCCCCGGGCTCGGGCTGCCAGGCCCGCCAGTACTCCACGGCGTCGGTGTCCGCCGGCCCGGTGGCGGGCGTGCACAGCGCGACGAGGCCGCGCCGGGCGTCGTGGAGGAGGTGCTGCACCAGGTCGAGCACGGCCCACCCCCGACAGCCGGTCGGCGTCCACGCCTGGTCGGGCGTCAGCTCCGCGAGCAGTCCGCCGAGGTCGCCGTAGGCCCGACGCAGCAGTGCCAGGGGGTCGCTCACGGCGACCACCCTGGCACCCCTGCGGGTGCTCAGCCCACCGCGGGACCGCGGCCGCGGACCTCCTCGACGCTCTCCATGGCGCGGCGGAGCTCGGTCAGCCACTCCTCGGTGTGCTCACCGACCAGCCGCACCGACCAGGCCAGCGCCTCGGAGCGGGAGCGGGCGACCCCGGCGTCGACCAGGGTGTCGAGCACCTGCCGCTCGGGCTGGCGCAGCCGGGTCATCACCGGGACCGAGAGCGTGGTGAACAGCTCCCGGGCGTCCCCGCAGCTGGCCCCCCACGCAACCGACCGGCCGTACCGGGCCTGCGCGGCGTCGGCGATCGCCATCCGCTGCTCGCGGGTCTGCTCGCGGAAGCGGGCGATCCGGCCGGCCTGCGCGGCAGCCGGGTCGCCCTCCCCGGCGTCGGGGGTGGGGACGGCGCCCACCACGGTGATCTCGTCCCGATCGACCTGCAGCTCGACCGGGCCGGTGAACCAGTCGTCGGGCAGTCGGCCGGCGAACCAGCCGGCGACCTCGGTGCGGTCCACGGGTGGGGCGGTGTCGGCGCCCCGGCCGCGGCCGGGGCCTCTCGCGGAACGGTGGTGGGGGAACACGGTGCCTCCTCAGGTCACGATGTGCATCACCGTAATCCTGTAATCACCCGACGAGAAGCGCCCTTCTTGCGCTCTGGGCGAACCGGCGTCTGCAGCTCGGCGTGAGGGTCAGCCGGCGTCGGCGGTCTCCGGGTCGGCGGGGGCGTTCTGCCCCTCGTCGGGCTCCCGCTCCTTGCGCCGCAGCAACAGGCTGGTGATGCCCAGCAGCAGGACGAGCACCCCGAGGACGCCGATGACCACCATCCGGTCGGCGAACCCGTCCTTGCCGACCACGGACGCCGCCTCGACGCTGAGCACCACGATCTCCTTGATCGAGGCGATGATCCCGACCAGCAGGAACGGCTCGGCGATCAGCTCGCGCTTCTCCACCGTCGTCCGGACGGCGAACAGCAGCTCGACCACGATGAACACCAGCAGCAGGACGTCGAGGAGCTCGAGCACCGGCGTCTGCGAGAAGTCGCTCAGCAGCGAGTACGTGGTCTTCCCGGCCAGGGCGAGCAGCACCAGCGCGATGACGACGAGGAACAACGCGATCCCCGCGTAGACCACGTTCTCGGCGAACTCCAGCACCCGGGTGCCAGCCCGACCGAAGCCCGGGGGCCGGTCGTCGTCGCGGGGGCTGCTGCTGTGCTCCGGCTGTGCCACGCCGAGATCATCGGACACCGCGTGCCGGACTGCCTCAGGAGGTGGTGCGGGGTCCCTCGTCGGGGTCCTCGGCGCGCGGCGGCTCGATGGCCAGCGGCTGACGACGCAGGGTCTCCAGCAGCTCCTCGCCCGGGCGGCGCTGCTCGAAGAGCTCCGAGGCGTCGTCCGGGACGACGACCGGGGCGTCCTCGGGGTCGAAGCTGCGCGGCAGCTTCTTCAGGTGCTTGCCCATGGAGCGGCCCAGCAGCAGGATCGCGACCAGCAGCACGACCACCAGCAGCAGGCCGAACGGGCCGGACTTGCCGACGTCCTCGGGCAGCTGCTCGTTCGCCGCCAGCACCAGCATCGCGCCGGTCATCGGACCCCCACCTCGCTGCGGATCCCGGCGAACAGGTCGTCCTCGGGGGTGGGGCTGTCGACCAGGGAGCGGGCCAGCTCGTAGTCCTCGGTGGGCCACGTGGCGCGCTGCAGCTCCATCGGGGTGGAGAACCAGCGCCCGGTCGGGTCGATCTGGGTGGCGTGCGCGATCAGCGCACGGTCGCGCTGCTCGAAGTACTCACCGCACGGCACCTTGGTGGTCACCCGGTGCGAGATGTCCTTGGCCGGGTCCCACTTCTCCAGCATCTCGCCGTAGGGGGACTCCAGACCGGCGGCCAGCAGCGCCTCGTGCAGCGCCGTCGTCCGGGGGAAGGTGAAGCTCATGTGGTAGTAGAGCTTGCTCGGCTGCCACGGCTCACCCAGCTCGGGGTAGCGGTCGGGGTCACCGGCGGCCTCGAAGGCCAGCACCGAGATCTCGTGGGTCTTGATGTGGTCGGGGTGCGGGTAGCCGCCGCGCTCGTCGTAGGTGGTGACCACCTGCGGCTTGAACCGGCGGATCAGCGCGACCAGGGGGGCGGCGGCCTCCTCGACGGGCACCAGGGCGAAGCAGCCCTCGGGCAGGGGCGGGAGCGGGTCGCCCTCGGGCAGCCCGGAGTCCACGAACCCCAGCCACTCCTGGCCGACGCCGAGGACCTCGCGGGCCGCGGCCATCTCCTCGGAGCGGATCTGCGGGAGCCGCTCCCAGACCTCGGGGCGGTCCATGGCGGGGTTCAGCACCGAGCCGCGCTCACCACCGGTACAGGTGGCGACGAGGACGTCGACGCCCTCGGCCACGTACTTGGCCATGGTGGCCGCGCCCTTGCTGGACTCGTCGTCAGGGTGGGCGTGCACCGCGAGCAGGCGCAGCTGGTCCGGGTCCGTCACGTCCCCATGGTCCCACCAGCCGCGGGCGGACGACGGCGACCCCGCCCACACCCCCTCGGAGCCCGACCGGTCTCGCAACGGGGCGCCGTGCGTGCGGGACCGGCGTCCCCGGTGTTAGGTTGGCCGATCACGCGGCCGCTCCCTGATCGGGGGGCGGCTCTTCGAGTTACAGGAGCCGTCTCATCGTGTCCACGACTGACGAGCAGGACCAGGGCGTCTGGCTGACCCAGGAGGCCCACGACCGGCTCAAGGGCGAACTCGACGGGCTCATCGCCGGACGCACCGCGATGGCCGCCGAGATCAACGCCCGCCGCGAGGAGGGCGACCTCAAGGAGAACGGCGGCTACCACGCCGCCAAGGACGAGCAGGGCAAGCAGGAGGGCCGGATCCGCCAGCTGACCGACCTGCTGCGCAAGGCCCGGGTCGGCGAGCCGCCGACGACCGCGACCGACGCCGCGGTGGGCACCGTCATCACCATCGCCTTCGACGGCGACGAGGACGACACCGAGAAGTTCCTGCTGGGCTCCCGGGAGATCGCCGGGACCACCGGGGTCTCGGTCTACTCGCCGGAGTCCGCCCTGGGCTCGGCCATCCTCGGTGCCTCCCCGGGCGCGACGGTCACCTACCAGGCGCCCAACGGCAAGGACATCACCGTGAAGGTGCTGGCCGTCGAGCCCTTCGTCCCCTGAGCCCGGTGGCACCTCCCCGGGCCCGGTCACGCCGGGCGGAGAACACCGACTTCGTGTGCGGGCACTGCGCGGTGCTGGTCCCGGCCAACACCGACGGCCACTACCGCAACCACTGCCCGTTCTGCCTGTGGTCGCTGCACGTCGACGACCTGCCGGGCGACCGGGCGTCGGAGTGCCGGCAGCTGATGGAGCCGATCGGGCTGGTGGAGAAGTCGGGGAAGGGCTGGCAGGTGGTGCACCGGTGCACGGCCTGCGGCCACCACCAGCCCAACCGGCTCGTCCGGGACGGTGCCTCGCCCGACGACCTGGACCTGGTGCTGTCCCTGCCCTGGATCTGAGCCGCCCGGTCGGGCGACCCGGATCCAGGGCGGGTCAGACCTGTGCCGCCCCGTCCAGACCGCGGCGGCGCAGCAGCGGACCGGTGTCGGCGTCCCGGCCGACGACGTCCCGGAAGGCGCCGAGCGGGTCGACCGAACCGCCCCGGGCCAGCAGCTTGGTGCGGAACGCGTCGCCGTTGGCCCGGGTGAGCCCGCCGTTGGCCTTGAACCACTCCACGGTGTCCGCGTCGAGCACCTCGGACCAGATGTAGGAGTAGTACCCGGCCGAGTAGCCGCCGGCGAACACGTGCTGGAAGTACGTGGTGCGGTAGCGCGGGGGCACCAGGTCCGAGGCCACCCCGGCGGCCTCGAGCGCAGCGGTCTCGAACGCCTGCGGGTCCTCGACCACGGTGTCGGGGCCGATCCGGTGCCAGGCCTGGTCGAGCAGCGTCGCCGCCAGGTACTCCAGCGTGCCCTGCCCCTCGCCCCACAAGGACGCCGCCTCGATCGCGGTGAGCACCTCGCGGCCCAGCGGCTCGTCGGTCCGGGTGTGCCGGGCGTAGTGGTCGAGGACCTCGGGCCACAGCGCCCACATCTCGTTGACCTGGCTGGGGAACTCCACGAAGTCCCGCGGCACGCTGGTCCCGCTGAAGCGCGGGTAGGTGACCGCCGAGCTGAGCCCGTGCAGGGTGTGGCCGAACTCGTGGAAGAGCGTGGTGACCTCGTCGAGGGTCAGCAGCGTCGGCTGACCGGCGGCGGCCCGGGTGACGTTGAGGACGTTGAAGACCACCGGGGTGGTGTCCAGCAGCGTCGACTGGCTGACGAAGGAGCTCATCCAGGCCCCGCCGCGCTTGCCGTCGCGGGCGAAGAAGTCGCCCAGGTACAGCCCGACCTCCTCCCCCGCGGCATCGGTGACCTCCCAGACCCGGACGTCGGGGTGGTAGGCCAGCAGGTCCGGTCGGAGGGTGAAGGAGTACCCGTAGAGCAGCCGGGCGGCGTGGAAGACGCCGTCGACGAGCACCCGGTCCAGCTCGAACCACGGCCGCAGTGCCGCACTGTCCACCGCGTACCGCTCGGCCCGGACCCGCTCGGAGTAGAAGGCCCAGTCCCAGGCGGCGAGCTCGACCCCGTCGGCGGCGGCCAGCTCGGCCAGCACCTCCCCCTCGGCCCGGGCGTTGGCCACGGCCGGGGGCACCAGCGTGCCGAGCAGCTCGTCGACGGCGGCCGAGGTCTTCGCGGTCTGGTCGGCGGCGATCAGGTCGGCGTGGGTGGGGAAGCCCAGCAACCGGGCCCGCAGTGCCCGCAGGTGGGCGATCTCGGCGGCGACCGGGCCGTTGTCGTGCTCCCCGGAGGACGCCCGCCCGATGGACGCCTCGTGCAGCCGGCGGCGCAGCTCCCGGTCACGCAGCTTGGCCATCGCCGGCTGGCCGCTGGGCAGCACCAGGGTGAGCAGGAAGCCCTCCCGGCCACGCTCGGCGGCCGCCACCGCAGCGGCCTCGATCTCGGCGTCGCTGAGGCCGGCCAGCTGACCGGCGTCCTCGACGAGCACGGCCGCGGCCTCGGTGGCGACCACCAGGTTCTGCCCGAACGTGGTGGACAGCTCCGACAGGCGCAGGTTCAGCGCCCGCAGCTCGTCGCGGCCGGTCCCGTCCAGCTGCGCGCCGGCGAGCACGAAGTCCAGGTGGTAGCGCTCCACGAGCCGGACGGACTCGGCGTCCAGGTCGTGCCCGCCCGCGGCCACCGCACGGTGCACCGCGTCGATCCGGGCGAACAACGCCGGGTCCAGCCGCAGGGCGTCGGAGTGCGCAGCGGCCAGCGGGGCGATCTCCCGCTCGATCTCCCGCAACCGGTCGGAGGAGTTCGAGGACGCCAGGGCGTAGAAGACCGCCCGGGCCCTGTCGAGCAGCGCACCGGACCGCTCCAGGGCGACCACGGTGTCCTCGAACGTCGGCTCCCCCTCGCGGGCGGTGATCGCTCGCACCTCGGCGCGCTGCTCGGCCATCCCGGCCAGCAGCGCCTCGCGGCAGTGCTCCAGGGTCAGGTCGGCGAAGGGCGGGAGCCCGTGCGGCAGCGTCGAGGGCTGCGCGAGCGGGTTGTCCACGGACAGGGCGGAGGTCGGCTGGTCAGTCATCGCCGCCCATCATCGTCGGCCCCGCCGGCGCTCACCGGGTGGACGTCTTCAGGTAGGCCCGCACGGCCAGCGGGACGAACACCGCGAGGATCACCGCGGCCCAGATGATTGTGTAGAGCACCGGGTTCTGCAGCGCCCAGGCGTCGGGCACGGGAGCGCTGGCGGGCTGGTTGCCGAAGAGCTCGCGCGCGGCCTGCACCACCGAGGAGACCGGGTTCCACTCGGCGAAGGTGCGCAGCACCGACGGGAAGCTCTCCAGCGGGACGAACGTGTTGGCCACGAACGTCAGCGGGAAGATCACGATGAAGCTGGCGTTGTTGACCACCTCGGGGGTGCGCACCAGCAGCCCGACCAGCGCCATCATCCAGCTGACCGCGAAGGCGAAGAGCAGGAGCAGCAGGAACCCGCCGATGGCTTCGGGCACCGAGCTGGTGATCCGCCAGCCCACCACGAGCCCGGTGAGCGCCATGACCACGATCGAGATGGCGTTGAGCCCCAGGTCGGCCACCGTGCGCCCGATGAGCACCGCCGCGCGGGACATCGGCAGCGACCGGAACCGGTCGATGAGCCCCTTCTGCAGGTCCTCGGCGATGCTCGCCCCGGTGGTCGTGGACCCGAAGACCACGGTCTGGGCGAAGATCCCGGGCAGCAGGAACTCGGCGTAGGTGATGCCGTCGGGCAGGTTGATCGCGCCACCGAAGACGTAGCGGAACAGCAGCACGAACATGATCGGCGACAACGTCGCGAACACGATCAGGTCGGGCACCCGCTTGACCTTGATGAGGTTGCGGCGGGTGATGACCAGGCTGTCGGAGACGGTGTGCGACAGGGAGCTCATCGGGGGGTCTCCTGCTTCTCGGTGCCGGGCTCGGCGTCCTCGGCGGAACGGCCGGTGAGGGTGAGGAAGACGTCGTCGAGGTCGGGCCGGCGCAGGCCGACGTCGAGCACCTCCACCCCGCTGCCCTCCAGCCGGCGCAACGCGTCGGCCAGGGTCGCGGCGCCCCCGGTGACCGGGAGGGTGAGCCGGCGGGTCTGGGTGTCCTGCCGTGGTTCCTCCAGGGCCAGCGGCCGCAGCAGCTCGGCGGCCCGGGCCAGGCCCTCGACCGAACCGGCGGTCAGCTCCAGCCGCTCGCCACCCACCTGGGCCTTGAGCTCGTCGGCGGTGCCGCGGGCGATGACCCTGCCCCGGTCGATGACCACCATCGCGTCGGCGAGGCGGTCGGCCTCCTCGAGGTACTGGGTGGTGAGCAGGATGGTCGTCCCGTCGCTGACCAGGTCGGCGATGAACTCCCACATGCCCAGCCGGCTGCGCGGGTCCAACCCGGTGGTGGGCTCGTCGAGGAAGAGCACCCGGGGCCGGGCGATGAGGCTGGCGGCGATGTCCAGCCGGCGCCGCATGCCCCCGGAGTAGGTCTTGGCCGGGCGGCGCGCGGCCTCGGACAGGTCGAAGCGGTCCAGCAGGGCGGTCGCCCGGGACCGGGCCTCCTTCTTGCCCAGCCGGTAGAGCCGCCCCACCATCTCCAGGTTCTCCTCGCCGGTGAGGTACTCGTCGACCGCGGCGTACTGCCCGGTCAGACCGATCACCCCGCGCACCTGGGCGGCCTGCGTGGCCACGTCGAGCCCCGCGACGGTGGCCCGGCCGGCGTCGGCCTGCAGCAGCGTGGACAGGATGCGCACCACGGTGGTCTTGCCCGCGCCGTTGGGGCCGAGCAGGCCCAGCACGCTGCCCTCCGGGACGGTGAGGTCGACCCCGTCGAGGGCGGTGAAGTCACCGAACCGCTTGACCAGGCCCTCGACGACGACGGCGTTGCCACCGGTGGCTGTGCTCATGCTGTGCACCGTAGGACGGGGTACCGACAGAACGGGTGCACGACGACGTCCTCACGCTCGGGCACCCCCGTACGGGGTGCTCTCGGGGTGGAGACCCGCCGGACCCGGCAGACTCATCGGTGCCGGGGCGCTCAGCCGCCCGCGACGGTGTAGCCGGCCCGCCCGAGGGCGGCCACGACCTCCTGGGCGTGGTCGGGACCCCGGGTCTCCAGGACCACCGCGATCTCCACGTCCCCCAGGTCCAGCTGCGCCGTCGTCCGCTCGTGCTCCACCGACAGCACGTTGGCCGACACCGCCGCCAGCTCGCGCAGCAGCGCGGCCAGCGAGCCCGGCCGGTCGGGCACCCGGACCCGCAGCGAGAGGTACCGCTGGGCGGCGGCCATGCCGTGCTGGACGACCTTGAGCATCAGCACCGGGTCGATGTTGCCGCCGGACACCACCGCCACCACCGGCGCCCGGAACGCCCCGGGGTCGGCGAGCACGGCGGCCACCGCCGCCACGCCGGCGGGCTCGACGACGAGCTTGGCCCGCTCCAGGCAGAACAGCAGCGCCCGCGACAGCTGCGCCTCGGTCACCGTGCGGACCTCGTCGACCAGCCCCGCGACGTGCGCGAGCGTCAGGTCGCCCGGGGCCGCGACGGCGATCCCGTCGGCCATGGTGGTCATCGCCGTCAGCGGCACCGGCACCCCGGCGGCCAGCGAGGCCGGGAACGCCGCCGCGGCCGCCGCCTGCACCGCCACCACCCGGACGTCGGGACGGGCTGCCTTCACGGCCGCGGCGATGCCCGACACCAGTCCCCCGCCGCCGGTGCAGACCACGACGGTGGCCACCTCGGGGCACTGCTCCACGATCTCCAGCCCGACGGTGCCCTGACCGGCGATCACGTCGGGGTGGTCGAACGGGTGGATGAACACCGAGCCGGTCTCCTCGGCGAAGGCCCGGGCGGCCACCAGCGGCTCGGTCAGCGAGTCGCCCAGCTGGTGCACGGCGGCGCCGTACCCCCGGGTGGCGGCCAGCTTGGGCAGCGGGGCCGTCTCGGGCATGAAGACGGTGGCCTCGGCGCCCAGCTCGCGGGCGGCCAGGGCGACCCCCTGCGCGTGGTTGCCGGCGCTGGCGGCCACCACGCCCCGGGCCCGTTCGGCGTCGGTGAGCCGCGCGATCCGGGTGTAGGCGCCGCGGATCTTGAACGAGCCGGTGCGCTGCAGGTTCTCGCACTTGAGCCAGACCGGGCCCCCGACCCGCTCGGCCAGCGCCCGGGAGTGCTCCAGCGGGGTGCGCCGCACGACCCCGGCCAGCAGCCGGGCGGCGGACTCGACGTCGGCGCCGGAGACGAGGGGTACCGCGGGTTCGGTCACACCCCGATCCTGACAGGCAGTGCTCCGGCCGACGCCTCCCGGATGTCACACCCCCGTCGTACCGTGGACGAGGTGACGGACGCCGCACTGCAGAACGCCCCTGCTCCCACCACCCTGGGCGAGCTCCGCGACAGCGGAGCCACCCCCGTCGGCGTCAAGGCCGAGATCCGCGCCAACCTGCTCGCCCGGCTCGCCGCCGGCGAGCCCTCCCTCCCCGGCATCGTCGGGTTCGAGGACACCGTCGTGCCCGAGGTCGAGCGGGCCCTCATCGCCGGCCACGACCTGGTCCTGCTCGGCGAGCGGGGCCAGGGCAAGACCCGCCTCATCCGGACCCTGGTGGGCCTGCTCGACGAGTGGACCCCCGTGCTGGTCGGCAGCGAGCTCAACGAGCACCCGCTGGCCCCGGTCAGCGTGTGGGGCCTGCGCCAGGTCGCCGAGCACGGCGACGCCACCCCGGTCGGCTGGCTGCACCGCAGCGACCGCTTCGGGGAGAAGCTGGCCACCCCCGACACGAGCGTCGGCGACCTGATCGGCGACGTCGACCCGATCAAGGTCGCCGAGGGCCGCACCCTGGGCGACCCGGAGACCGTGCACTACGGCCTGGTCCCCCGCACCAACCGCGGGATCTTCAGCATCAACGAGCTGCCCGACCTCGCCGAGCGCATCCAGGTGGCCCTGCTCAACGTGCTCGAGGAGCGCGACATCCAGATCCGCGGCTACCGGGTCCGGCTGCCGCTGGACCTGCTGCTGGTCGCCTCGGCCAACCCGGAGGACTACACCAACCGCGGGCGGATCATCACCCCGCTCAAGGACCGGTTCGGTGCCGAGGTCCGCACGCACTACCCGATCGAGCTCGCCGACGAGGTCCGGCTGCTGCACCAGGAGGCGAACACCTCCTGGGGCCTGGGCGGCGCGGGGCTGGACGCCCCGGTCGTGCCCGAGCACCTGGTCGAGATCATGGCCCGCTTCACCCGCTTGGTCCGCGAGTCCAGCCACGTCGACCAGCGCTCGGGCGTCAGCGCCCGGTTCGCCATCGCCGGCCTGGAGACCATCGCGGCCTCCGCCGTCCGTCGGGCCGCCGTGGCCGGGGAGACCCGCCCGGTCGCCCGGGTGGTCGACCTGCCCAGCGTGGTGCCGGCCAGCCGCGGCAAGGTCGAGTTCGCCGACGCCAGCTCCGACCCCGAGGACGAGCGGGAGCTGGAGGTGCTGGAGCACCTGCTGCGGCAGGCCACCGCGCAGACCTTCCGGGCCCGCTGCGGCGGGCTGGACCTCACCGGGCTGCAGGAGCACTTCACCGGCGGCGAGGTCGTGGAGTCCGGCGACCTGGTGTCCGCACCCGAGCTGATGGGCCAGGTGGGCACCGTCCCCAACCTGGCCCAGCTGCTCGGCCGGGTCGGGGTGCCCGAGGGCGAGGAGTCCGCCGAACAGGCCGCTGCCGCCGTGGAGTTCGCCCTGGAGGGTCTGTGGTTGACCCGCCGGTTGGCCAAGGACACCGACGGCAACCGCACGGTCTACGGGGCCTGACCGTGCCCCGCGGACGACACGGCAGGGCCCGGTACGGGCGGTGGCGCGGCGGGCCCGACCCGCTGGCCCCGCCCTACGACCTGGGCAGTGCCGTCGACGAGATCGGCGACCAGGTGTTGGCCGGCAGCAGCGTGCGCGAGGCGCTGCGCGACCTGCTGCGCCGGGGCATGGACGGCCGGCAGGGGCTCGACGACCTGCGCCGGTCGGTGCGCGACCGGCTGAAGCAGGCCCGAAAGGCCGGCCGGATGGACGGCACGCTCGAGGAGGTCCGCCAGCTGCTGGACCGCGCACTGGAGGCCGAGCGGCGCGAGCTGTTCCCCGACCCGGACGACGCCGCCCGGCTGGCCGAGGCCGAGCTGGACGCGCTGCCCGAGGACACCGCCGGCGCCGTCCGGGCGCTGAAGGACAAGCAGTGGCGCTCCGAGGAGGCCCGTGCGGCCTACCAGGAGATCCAGGACCTGCTGCAGAAGGAGGTGCTGGACAGCCAGTTCCAGCACATGAAGTCCGCCCTGCAGCAGATGAACGCCGCCGGCGAGGACGGCACGCAGGCGGTCAAGGACATGGTCGCCGACCTGTCCGCGCTGCTCGACGCGCACAACCGCGGCGAGGACACCGACCAGCAGTTCGCCGAGTTCATGGGCAAGCACGGACAGTTCTTCCCCGACGACCCGCAGACCGTGGACGAGCTGGTCGACTCCCTGGCCCGCCGGGCCGCCGCGCAGGAACGGATGATGGCCGGGCTGTCGCCCGAGCAACGGGCCGAGCTGTCGGACCTGATGGGCCAGGCCATGCAGGACATGGGCCTGGCCAGCGAGATGGCGCACCTCAACGACGCCCTCCGCCAGGCCCGACCCGACCTGCCGTGGGGCCAGCGTGGGCAGGTGCCCGACGGCGAGCAGGGCCTGGGCATGGGCGACGCCACGACGGCCGTGGCCGAGCTCGCCGACCTGGAGGCGCTGAACAACCAGCTCTCCCAGGGGTACGCCGGGGCCAGCCTGGCCGACGTCGACGAGGAGCTGCTGGAGCAGGCCCTCGGCCGTCCCGCGGTCGACGACCTGGCTGCGTTGCGCCAGATGGAGCGCGAGCTGGAGCGCCAGGGGCACCTCAGCCGCACCGAGGGGAAGCTCGAGCTCTCCCCCAAGGCGGTCCGGCGACTGGGCGCGACGGCGCTGCGGCGGGTGTTCGCCCAGCTCGACGCCACCGGCCGGGGCGACCACGACGTCGCCGACGCCGGGGCCACCGGCGAGCTGACCGGGGCCTCCCGGGAGTGGCGGTTCGGCGACGAGCAGCCCCTCGACGTGGTCAAGACCGTCCGCAACGCGGTGCTGCGCTCGGCCGGCACGCCGCGTGCCGAGGACCAGCGGGCGGTGCAGATCGCGGTCGAGGACTTCGAGGTGGTGGAGACCGAGCGCCGCACCGGGGCCGCGGTCGCGCTGCTGGTCGACCTGTCCTACTCGATGGCGCTGCGCGGCACGTGGGGCGCGGCCAAGTCCACCGCGATGGCCCTGCACTCGCTGGTCACCACCCGCTTCCCCCAGGACGCGATCGAGATCATCGGGTTCTCCTCCACCGCGCAGGTGCTCCGGCCCGAGGCGCTGGCCGAGCTGTCCGTGGACACCCTGCAGGGCACCAACCTGCAGCACGGTCTGATGCTGGCCCGCCGCTTCCTGGCCCGGCACCACGACGCCGAACCGGTCGTCCTGGTGGTCACCGACGGCGAACCGACTGCGCACCTGGAGGCCGACGGGACGCCGTTCTTCTGCTGGCCGCCGATGCCGATGACGATCGCCAAGACCGTCGCGGAGGTGGAGCGGGTGGCACGGTCCGGCGCCACGATGAACGTGTTCGCCCTGGACCCCGAGCCCTCGCTGGTGCACTTCGTCGAGGACATCGCCCAGCGGGCCGGCGGCCGGGTGTTCCTGCCCGACAGCGAACGTCTCGGTGAGTACGTGGTCTCGGACTACCTCCGGGCCCGGAGGGGGCGGCGGGCGCGGTGAGCGCACCGGTCGTCGTCGAGCAGGTCGGGGCCGCGGCGACGCACCCCCTGCGGGCGACCCTGCTGCGCCAGGGCCGCCCGGTGGAGATCGCCGGGGACGACGACCCGGCGACGCTGCACCTGGCCGCCCGGCTGCCGTCCGGTGAGGTGGTCGGCGTCCTCCGGCTGCACCCGCAGGCCTGTGCGTGGCGGACGGCCGAGCGGCCCTGGCAGCTGCGGGCGATGGCCACCGACCCGGCCGTGCGGGGCACCGGGGCCGGGCGGGCCCTGGTCACCGACGCCCTCGCCCGGCTCACCGCCGCCGGTGCGGACCTGGTGTGGTGCGACGCCCGGGCCGCCGCGGTCGGCTTCTACGAGCGGCTGGGCTTCGTCGTCGTCACCGACGTGTTCGACGTCCCGCTGGTGGGTCCGCACCACGGGATGGTGGTGGGCCTGCCGGTCAGCTGAGCGGGTGGTCCCCGCTGGAGCTGATCCCGGGGATCTCCCCGGCGCGGAAGGCGTCGACGAAGGACCGGTGGTCGGCCCGCGCCTGCGCCGCGTAGCCGTGGGCGAAGGCGGTGAGGTCGGCGATCAGCTCCTCCTGCCGGTCGCCCACCATCGCGAGCACCGCCTCCTCGACCTGGACGTCGACGGCCTCGTGGTCGGCGTCGGCGTCCCCGATGCAGTGGATCTTGGCGGTGGCCCGCCCGAGCTGGGCCACCACCGGGGCGATCTCGTCGGGCTCGGTGAGCTCCTCCCAGTCCAGGTCCTCCTCGTAGGGCGAGAGCTCGGAGACCAGGAAGCCGACGCCGCGGATGACGGTGTGGCCCAGGAACGGCGACGCGTGGGACTGCATGGCCCGCTGGGCCGAGACCGTGCGCTCACCCTCGTGCTGGAACAGCGCCCGCACCTCGGGGTCGGTGACGATCCGGCTCGGCGCGGCCCGGGCGGCCTGCTTCAGCGACAGCACGACGTCGTTCTCCAGCGCCTGGTCGTAGCCCTCCAGCAGCACCGTGTAGGCGGGCAGGCCGGCGCTGCCGATGCCGAACCCGCCGGTGCCCACGAGGTCCTTGACGTCGTAGGCGACCTCCCGGCGGCGCTTGGACTGCGGCACCGTCTCCCGGTAGGCGGCGACCGCGGCCAGCACCTCGGCACGCTCGTCGTCCTCGAGCCGGCGGTGCCGGGGCATGTCGGCGAAGCGGCGCTGGTGGTCCTCGACGACGGTCAGCCGCTCCAGCAGCGAGATGCGGGTCTGCTCGGCCGTGGCGAGCACCAGGTCCAGCACCGCGCCGCTGGTGTTGTGCCGGTCGAGGGTGAACTCACGGTCGTCCGCGGTCCGGGCGAACAGCCGCACCTGGTCGAGGTAGGCCTCCAGGTACACCCGCAGCAGAGCGCTGATGGCGTCGTCGGACAGCGCCTTGCGCCAGGCGAGCAGCGCGAAGCTGGCGCAGAAGCGCCGCAGGTCCCAGGACAGGTGACCGAGGTAGGCCTCGTCGAAGTCGTTGACGTCGAAGACGATGCGACCCGAGCCGTCCATGTAGCTGCCGAAGTTCGCGGCGTGCAGGTCACCGTGGATCCACGTCCGCGACGTCTGCTCGTCACTCCACCGGTCCTCGGCGTCTGCCAGGTCGGCGTAGAACAGACAGGCCGACCCGCGGTAGAAGGCGAACGGGTCGGCGGCCATCTTGCGGAACTTGGTCCGGAAGGCGTCGGCGTCGCTGGCCATCAGGTCGGAGAACGCCTCGACGAGGACGGCCACGATCTGGGCGCGCCGCGCGTCGTCGGCGGCGGGGGTGGGCGGCTCCTGGGTCACGACCCCACCGTAGGGGGAGCGGCCCCCGCCGGGGTGGGAGCTAGCCTGCAGGTCAGGACGACGACGAACCGGAGGACGACGTGACGCGGGCGAGCAGGGCACGGAAGCTCGCCACGGCTGCCGTCTACGGCGGGGGCGGCGTCGGGCTGGCCGGGGCCGCCCTGGTGCAGCTCCTGCGCGAGGAGGCCCGGCGGGCCCGGCGGGGCATCGAGAGCCGCACCGCCCAGGCCGACCCGCCCACCGGCGAGGGCGTGTACGGCCACTACCGCGGCGCCCCGCTCGTGCTCGCGGTGCTGGGTGACTCCAGCGCCGTGGGGCTGGGCGTGCAGACCGCCGCGGAGACCCCCGGCGTGCTCGTGGCCGCGGCGCTGGCCGAGCTGGCCGAACGCCCGGTCCGGCTGGTCAAGGTGGCCCGCTCCGGCGGGCGCTCCACCGAGCTGGCCGGCCAGGTCGAGCGGGTGCTGCCGCACTCCCCCGACATCGCCATGGTGATGATCGGCGCCAACGACGTCACCAGCCGCACCAAGCCCGCGATCGCCGTCCGGCGGCTGGCCGAGGCCGTCCGCACCCTGGAGGCCGCCGGCTGCCGGGTCGTCGTGGGCACCTGCCCCGACCTCGGGACCATCCGGCCGATCGCCCAGCCGCTGCGCACGTTGGCCCGCCGGTGGAGCCGCCAGCTGGCCGCGGCCCAGACCATCGCCGTGGTCGCCGAGGGCGGGCGCACGGTGTCGCTGGGGTCGGTGCTGGGCCCGGCGTTCGCGACCGACCGCACGATGTTCTCCAGCGACGAGTTCCACCCCTCGGCCGCCGGGTACGCCGCGGCGGCCGCGTCGCTGCTCCCCTCGATCGCCGACTCGCTCGGTGTCTGGCCCGCCTCCGCCGACCGTGGGCTGCGCTCCCTGCGTCGGGACACCGTGCGCCCGGTCGCCCAGGCCGCGGCCCGCGCCGCAGGCCGCACCGGCACCGAGGTGCAGGCCACCGAGGTGCGCGGCGAGGACGCCGGACCCCGCGGACCGTGGGCGCGCCTGCGCCGCCGACGGCCGCCGGAGATGGCGAGCCCGGCCGAGGTGGGCGCGGTCGCTGCCGACGGCGTGCAGGTCGACCGCTAGCTACTGGCCAGTAGCCACCGGGGGTACGTTCGACGGCGACCGGACGCCACCACGCGGGTGGCGCCTCACCGTGGAGGTCCCTGTGCCCGAAGCCGTCATCGTCGCCGCTGCCCGTTCCCCGATCGGCAGGGCGTTCAAGGGGTCGCTGAAGGACCTGCGCCCCGACGACCTGACCGCCACCATCGTCCGCGCGGCCCTGGACCAGGTGCCCTCGCTGGACCCGCGGGACATCTCCGACCTGATGCTCGGCTGCGGTCTGCCCGGTGGCGAGCAGGGCTTCAACATGGGCCGGGTCGTCTCGGTGCTGCTGGGCATGGACCACCTGCCCGGCACCACGATCACCCGGTACTGCTCCTCCTCGCTGCAGACCACCCGGATGGCCATGCACGCGATCCGGGCCGGTGAGGGCGACGTGTTCATCTCCGCGGGCGTGGAGATGGTCTCCCGCTTCGCGAAGGGCAACTCCGACGGCCTGCCGGACACCGAGAACCCGGTCTTCGCCGACCGCAAGGCCCAGATCGCCGCGGTCGCCGAGTCCGGCGCGGACTCCTGGACCGACCCCCGCGAGGACGGCGGCATCCCCGACGTCTACGTCGCGATGGGCCAGACCGCGGAGAACCTGGCGCTGCTGAAGGACGTCTCCCGCGCGGAGATGGACGAGTTCGCCGTCCGCTCGCAGAACCTGGCCGAGAAGGCCATCGCCGACGGCTTCTGGGCCCGGGAGATCACCCCGGTGACCACGCCGGACGGCACCGTGGTCTCCGCCGACGACGGCCCGCGCGCCGGCACCACCCTGGAGGGCATCTCCGGGCTCAAGCCGGTCTTCCGTCCCGACGGTCGGGTCACCGCCGGCAACGCCTGCCCGCTCAACGACGGCGCCGCGGCGCTGGTGGTCATGAGCGACACCAAGGCCGCCGAGCTGGGCATCACCCCGCTGGCCCGGATCGTGTCCACCGCCGTCACCGGGCTCTCCCCGGAGATCATGGGCTACGGCCCCGTCGAGGCGTCCCGCCAGGCCCTGGCCCGCGCGGGGATGACCGTCGACGACATGGACCTCGTGGAGATCAACGAGGCCTTCGCCGCGCAGGTCATCCCGAGCTACCGCGACCTGGGCATCGACATCGACAAGCTGAACGTGCACGGCGGGGCCATCGCCGTCGGGCACCCCTTCGGCATGACCGGCGCCCGGATCACCGGCACCCTGCTCAACGGCCTGCGCTCCACCGACGGCACGTTCGGCCTGGAGACCATGTGCGTCGGCGGCGGCATGGGCATGGCGATGGTGCTCGAGCGCCTCAGCTGACCTGAGAACGGACCGAGGCCCGGCCCCCTGACGGGGACCGGGCCTCGATTCGTGTTCGGCCGCGTCCCAGGGTCCCGCGGCGTGCGAAGCGCGTCGTGGGGTGGGACGTGGTCCTTTATTCGCGGAAGTAGCTCAGGAGACGCAGGATCTCCAGGTACAGCCAGATGACCGTGACGAGCAGGCCGAACGCGATGTACCAGGCGAACTTCGGCGGGGCGCCCCGACGGATGGCCTCGTCGGCCATGTCGAAGTCCAGCAGCAGCGAGAACGCAGCGACGCCGATGACGACGAGGCTGAACACGATGGCGATGGGGCCACCGTCACGCAGGCCGGTGTTGAAGCCGAACAGGCTGGCGACCAGGTTGACCAGCATCAGGGCCAGGACCCCGAACATGGCGCCGACGATCCAGCGGGTGAGCTTCGGGGTGACCCGGATGGCGCCGGTCTTGTAGACCACCAGCATCCCGAAGAAGACGCCGAACGTGCCGATCACGGCCTGGACGACGATGCCCGGGTAGACGGTGTTGAAGGCCTCGCTGATCGCGCCGACGGCGGCACCCATGAGGGCGGCGTAGGCCAGCGTGGCGACGGGGTTGGCGATCTGCTTGAACGAGATCACCAGGCCGACGACGAGCGCGATGATCGCGGCCGGCATCGCCAGGCCCCAGGCTGCCTGGCCCGGGAGGGCCCAGACGGCCGCGGCGGCCAGGACGGTCACCAGGAACGAGATGCCGGTCTTGGTGACGACGTCGTCCATCGTCATGTACTGCGTGCCCGAGGCCGCGTACGGCGAGGGCTGGGCGTACGGGTTCTGCTGCGCGGGCGCGCCGTACTGCTGCTGGGGCCCCTGGCCCCAGGTGGCGTTCGGAGCGCTGTTCGTCGCGCCGGGGAAGCCGCGACTGAACGCCGGGTTGCTGCTGGGCATCGTCATCTCCTCGAGGTGACTCGGTCGGGTGCGTGGACTGCCTGTTCGGCACCCCACTCGTCCTGCACAACGCCCCGTGCCCGGGAAGCGTTCCTGAGAGTCCTCTGGACGTGACCGCGGCGTGACCTGCGCACCCGTACGGGTGAGCCGGACGACAGGCGGGGCCCCCGGACGGTCGTCCGGGGGCCCCACCTGCCGTGCGTGCCGTGGGGTCAGGCCGCGGGCCCGCCACCGTGCCCGTGGCCGGGACCACCGTGGCCGGGGCCACCGTGGCCCGGACCGCCCCCACCACCGGGACCACCGTGGCCCGGACCGCCCTGACCCGGTCCGCCACCGTGGCCCGGTCCACCCTGACCCGGACCGGAGCCGGCCTGGGCGATCGTCAGGACGGCGTAGGCGACCGCGTCGGAGTTCTGGTCCAGGGCGACCGCGCTGACGTTGTCGATGTCGTCGCAGGCCTGGTGGTAGCAGGCGTCGTAGGGCTGCCCGGCCACCCCGCCGTACGCAGCCGCCTGGGCATCGGTCTTCAGACCCTCGGCGCCGGAGAAGAGACCGCCGGACGGGATGCCCGCGTCGGCGAACGCCTGGTAGTCGCTCCTGCCGTCGAACTCGGTGTCCTCGAACGCGATGCCCCGCGAGCCGTAGAAGTCCTCGAAGGTCTGCTCGATGGCGGCGGACTCCGGGCTCACGTAGCCCTCGGGCGCGGGGAACGAGGAGCCGTCGCTGTCGTAGACGAAGTTCGCGTAGTTCGGCGAGCCGAGCATGTCGAAGTTCAGGTACGAGCCGATCCGGGCCAGCTCCTCCTCCGACAGGCTGTCGACGTAGGCCTGCGACCCGAGCAGGCCGAGCTCCTCGGCCCCCCAGAACGCGAAGCGGACCGGGTGCTGCAGCCGGGTGTTGGCCAGGTTCTGCGCCACCTCGAGGATGGTCGCCGAACCCGAGCCGTTGTCGTTGATCCCCGGACCCTCGGGCACGGAGTCCAGGTGACCGCCGACGACGACCACACCGTCGGAGACCCGACCGGGCAGCTCGGCGGTGAGGTTCTGCGTGGTCTGCGTGGTCGTCTCGACCGCGACGGACAGGTCGACCACAGCACCGGCCAGGCCCGCCCCCACCGTGGTGGGCACCCCGACAGCCGGGATGGTCGCCGGTCCGCCGAGAGTCGCGTTGAGCGGGCCCTCGACGTTGTTCACCAGGATCACGCCGACCGCGCCTGCCGCGGCCGCGTTGGTGACCTTCTCCCCGAACGAGCACGTCCCCCGCTCGATCAGGGCGACGGTCCCGGTCAGCACCCCGATCGCGGTGCCCGTGCACCCGCTGGCTCCCGTACCCGGGGCGACGGCGGTGACCGTGACCCCCTGCAGGTCACCCTCGCCCGTGCCATCGGCGGGGAGGTAGTCGACGCCCTGCTCGTACGTGGTCGGCGTCGGCGACACCTGGGCGAACCCGCCGGGATAGGACACCTCGTCGTAGGAGAAGTCGGTGACGCTGACCTCGTAACCCGACGCCTCGAGGGTGTCCTGCACGTAGTCGATCGACGCCGTGTAGCCCGGCGTCGTCGAGGCCCGGTTCCCGCCGTTGGCGTCCGCGACGTCCTGGAGCGCCTGCAGGTGCTCGGTCACGCCCTCCGGCGTGACACAGCGCAGCAGCTTCTCCACGCTCGCGTTCACCCGCCGCTCGCAGCCGGCCGGGGCTCCCCCGGGCCCGCCGCCCGGACCGCCGCCGCCCGGGGCGGCCAGCGCCGGCGTCGCCGCCAGCAGCCCACTGCCGGCCAGCAGCACCGCAGCGCCCACCGCCGTCCATCGTGACCGGCTGCGTCGCCGGTGGTCCTCGAGTGCGTCCACGGTGTCAGCCTCTCCGCCCGGACCCACCACCCTGTGGGTCTCCTGTGACGACCGTGACCCACTCGTCCCGCGAGAACAAGGGTTGACCTCAGGCGCGGAAACCCTTAGAGGGGCGAAGCAACGCAGTGCCCCCGGTGGGGTTCGAACCCACGCTGTGACCCTTTTAAGGGGCCTGCCTCTGCCGGTTGGGCTACGGGGGCGGACCCGCTGACCGTAGTGGTCAGCGGGTCGCCGCGAGCTCGGTGGCCCGGGTCAGCACGGCGTCCAGCATGGGCTCGGTGAGCCGCCCGGTGAAGGTGTTCTGCTGGCTCACGTGGTAGCTCCCCAGCAGGGTGAGCGGCCCGTTCGGGCCCTGCAGGGTCACCTCCACCCCGTGCCCGAACGCGGGGCGGGGACGCGGCAGGGGCACCCCTGCCGCGGCGAGCACCGGCCACAGCGCCTGCCAGCCGAACCCGCCGAGCACGACCAGCACCCGCAACCGCGGCAGCAGCTCCAGCTCCCGGGCCAGCCAGGGCGAGCAGGTGTCGCGCTCGGCCGGGGTGGGTGCGTTGGCCGGTGGCGCGCACCGCACGGCGGCGACGACCCGCACGTCGGTGAGCTCGAGCCCGTCGTCCTTGCTCACCGAAGTGGGCTGGTTGGCCAGCCCCGCCCGCCAGAGCGCCGCGAAGATCCAGTCGCCGGACCGGTCCCCGGTGAAGACCCGACCGGTGCGGTTGCCCCCGTGTGCGGCCGGCGCGAGCCCGACGACGGCGATCCGCGCGTCGGCCGGCCCCATGCCCGGCACCGGGCGCCCCCAGTACTCCTGGTCCCGGAACGAGGCCCGCTTGACCACGGCGACCTCCTCGCGCCAGGCGACCAGCCGGGGGCAGGCCCGGCAGCCGGACACCCGCTCGTCGACCGCGGCCAGGTCCAGGGCGGTCCGGGCCCCCCGGGCCACGCCGGCAGGGGTGCGGGTGACGGAGAAGCCGTCGGCGTCGCGTGCCACCCCGGTGATGATGCCCGTCCGGCGCGCGGCGGTCCGGGGCGGCATGATCGTCTGGTGGCCAAGAAGCAGAAGGTGAAGACCCCGGCGCTGTACAAGCTGCTGGGTCCCGCGCTGGCGATCCCGACCGGCATCGTGGTGAAGAAGGTGGCCGACGCCGCCTGGCTGAAGGTCCGCGGCACGCCGCCGCCGAAGAACCCCGACGTCCCCGGCGTGGGCTGGGGCGATGCCCTGGCGTGGGCCGCGGTGTCCGGTGTCCTGGTGGCCTTCGGCCGGCTGTTCGCCGCCCGCGGCGCGGCCAAGGCCTACACGAAGCTGACCGGCAAGATCCCGGCCGGCGCGAACGCCGACAGCGCGGCGTGACGGGAGGGCCCCGCCGCGGCGGGGCCCTCCCTCACCTCACCAGCGAGAGCGCGATCCCGTCCAGGATGTCGTGCTCGCTGACCACGACCTCGTCGAGGTCGAGGGCGTCCATCACCACCCGCAGCACCAGTGCACCGGCGCCGATGACGTCGACCCGCCCCGGGTGCATCACCGGCAGCGTCGCCCGGCGGGCGCGGGTCGCGGTCAGCAGGCCGGCTGCCACCGAGCGCACCGCGCCGACCGGGATGCGGGCACCGTGGACGGCGGTCGCGTCGTAGCCGGGCAGGCGCAGGGCGAGCGCGGCGACCGTGGTCACCGAGCCCGCCAGCCCGACCAGGGTCGCGGCCTCCCCGACGGGCACCTCGGCGACGACGGAGACCAGCGCCTCGCGGATGTCGGACTCCGCGCGCTGGATCTCGTCGGCGGTGGGCGGGTCGGAGTGCAGGTGCCGCTCGGTGAGCCGCACACACCCGATGTCCACCGACCGGGCCGCCCGCACCCCGGCGTCGTCGCCCAGCACGAACTCCGTGGACCCACCGCCGATGTCGACCACCAGGTACGGGGCCGCGGGGACGGCCCCCCCGTGCGCCGCGGCGGCCGAGGCCAGCGAGCCGGTCGCGCCGACGAACGAGAGCCCCGCCTCCTCCAGCCCGGGGACGACGTCGGGCAGCTGGCCGAGGGTCGTCTGCACCATCTGCTCGAAGTCGGCCCGGTTGGCGGCGTCCCGGCTGGCGCTGGTGGCCACCATCCGGGTGCGCTCGACGCCCAGGTCGCGGGCCGTCGCGGCGTACTCGGCCAACACCCGGCGGGTGCGCTCGATCGCCTGCGGGGCGAGCCGCCCGGTGGCGTCGACGCCCTCCCCCAGGCGGACCACCTCCATCCGGCGGACCACCTCCACGTGCGGGCCGGTGGCGGGCACGTCGGCGACCAGCAGGCGCAGGGAGTTGGTGCCGCAGTCGATCGCAGCGACCCGGGTCACGGCGTCGTCCGCACGTCGGCGGGGTCCTGCGGCGAGGGCGCCGCGCAGCGACCAGCCGCCCACCACTCCCCCATGCCGGCCAGTGCCCGGTCACCGATCGGGTTCACCCCGGGGCCGGCGGCGAGGGAGTGCGCGGCCAGAGCGTGCAGGCACTTGACCCGGTCGGGCATCCCGCCGGCGGTGGCCCGGGTGGGCAGCACGTCGACGGCGTCCCGGGTGGCCAGGAAGGCCTCGTGCGCGGCCAGGTAGGCCGCGGCCAGCTCGGGGTCGGTGGCCAGGTCGGCCTGCCACTGCTTCATCGCGCCCTCGGACTCCAGCCGGCTCGCCGCGGCCGTGGCCCGGGGGCAGGTCAGGTAGTACAGCGTGGGGAACGGCGTGCCGTCCTCCAGCCGGGGGGCGGTCTGCACGACGTCGGGCTGCCCGCAGGGACAGCGGTGGGCGACGCCGACCAGGGCGCGCGGGGGCCGGCCGAGCTGCCGGGCCACGACGTCCCGGTCCTCGGGGCTCACGGGGGTGCTCACCGGGTGAGTCTGCCCCACGCCCGTCAGCTGTCTGCGGTGGTGATGGACTCGAGCAGGCCCTCGTACCAGGGCGGCTGCTCGGCGTCGTCCGCGGCGCCCGGGGTCTGGGTGGGCTGCTCGTCCTCGCCGACCTCGCCGTCGGCGATCACCACGAGCCGGTCGCCGGGCAGCACGTAGTTGAGCCGCTCCCGGGCCTGCTGGGCGACGTAGGCGGGGTCGGACTGCCGGTCGAGCTCGGTCTGCAGCTGCTGCGCCCGCAGCGAGAGCGCCTGGCTGTCGGCGGCGAGCTCGGCCAGCTCCTGCCGGCCGGCGACGTAGGAGCGCACCGGGCCGGCCAGGGTGAGGGCCAGCAGCAGCACGAGCGCCCCGAGCAGGACCGCGCGGCCGGTGAAGAGCGGGGTGCGCCTCGTGGTCGTCGCCGTCCGGGCCGGACGACGGGTGCGCCGCCGGCCCTGCCGGCTGTCGGCGCTCCCCCGGGCCCCCGCCCGCGCCGGTCGCGCCGGGGTCCGGCGGCGGGTGCCGCCGGACTCGGGGCGCCGGTTGCGGGCGGTGGCCACGGGGGTGCTCTCAGGCGCCGGTGCTGTGCCGCGGGAAGGCGGCGGCGCCGGCGTAGCGGGCGGCGTCGTCGAGCTCCTCCTCGATGCGCAGCAGCTGGTTGTACTTGGCCACGCGCTCGGAGCGGGCCGGGGCACCGGTCTTGATCTGCCCGCAGTCGGTGGCGACGGCGAGGTCGGCGATCGTGGTGTCCTCGGTCTCGCCGGAGCGGTGGCTCATCATCGAGCGGTAGCCCGAGCGGTGCGCCAGGTTGACCGCGTCGAGGGTCTCGGTGAGCGTGCCGATCTGGTTGACCTTGACCAGCAGCGCGTTGGCCGCGCCCTGGGCGATGCCGTCGGCCAGCCGGGCGGGGTTGGTGACGAAGAGGTCGTCGCCGACGATCTGCACGCGGTCGCCGAGGGCGGCGGTCAGGTCGACCCAGCCCTCCCAGTCCTCCTCCGACAGCGGGTCCTCGATCGAGACGATCGGGTAGGCGTCGAGCAGGGTGGCGTAGTACTCGGTGAGGTCACCGGCGGTGAGGGTCTTGCCCTCGAAGGCGTAGCCGTCGGCGGAGTGGAACTCCGTCGCCGCAACGTCCAGGGCGAAGCCGATGTCGGTGCCCGGGGTGTACCCGGCCTTCTCCACGGCCTCGGTGATGAGGTCCAGCGCGTCCCGGTTGCTCGGCAGCGAGGGGGCGAAGCCGCCCTCGTCGCCCAGGCCGGTGGCCAGGCCGCGGCCCTTGAGGACCGACTTCAGCGAGTGGTAGACCTCGGTGCCCATCTGGAGCGCCTCGGCGAAGGTCGCCGCGCCGATGGGCGCGATCATGAACTCCTGGACGTCGACGTTGCTGTCGGCGTGGGCGCCGCCGTTGACGATGTTCATCATCGGGACGGGGAGCAGGTGCGCCGAGGGGCCGCCGACGTAGCGGAAGAGCGGGAGCCCGGAGGACTCGGCCGCGGCCTTGGCCACGGCGAGGCTCACGCCGAGGATCGCGTTGGCGCCCAGGCGGGACTTGTCGGGGGTGCCGTCGAGGTCGATGAGGGCCTGGTCGACGAGGCGCTGCTCGCTGGCCTCGAAGCCGACGAGCTCGGGCCCGATGACGTCCAGGACGCCGTCGACGGCCTTCTGCACGCCCTTGCCGCCGTAGCGCTCACCGCCGTCGCGGAGCTCCACGGCCTCGAACGCGCCGGTGGAGGCACCACTGGGGACGGCTGCCCGGGTGATCGTGCCGTCGTCGAGGGCGACCTCGACCTCCACGGTGGGGTTTCCGCGCGAGTCGAGGATCTCTCGCGCGCCTACTGCATCGATGCTGGCCACGCGGGCAGCCTAGCGACCTCCCGCGGCGGCCGGACCGCCCCGCGCCGCCGTGCGGGAGCATGGACGGCGATGACCGGCACACCCGCCCCCCGCCCGCACACCCGCGCCCGCACCCAGCTCCTGCTCGGCCTGGTCCCGGTCCTGCTCGTCGGGGTGGTCCTGCTCGTGGTCCTCGCCGTCCGGCTGCCCGCCGTCCAGGCGCCGCTGGCCGCCGCCGGCAGCACCGCGCAGGCGACCGTCGTGCAGGACGGGCTCGACCCCGCCGGCCGCGGCGTGGAGGTCGCGTTCACCGACGCCGGGGGCACCGACCGCACCGGGCTGCTGGTCCTGCGCAGCGCCCAGGACGTCGCCGCGGACACCCCGGTGACCGTCCAGTACGACCCCACCGCGCTGGGGACGGGCACGAACCCCGTCTACACCGACGGGGACGCCGCGCACGGCGCGGTCGGGGACGTCGTGTTCGGCCTGGTGCTGGTGGTCCTGGTCCTGCTCGTGGTGACCGGGCTGACCGGGTGGCGGTTGCTCACCCGCTCCCGGCTCGCCCGCCGCCCGGCCACCGCGGTCACCGCCACCCACCTCCTCGTGGGCCGGGGCCTGCTGGTGCGCAGCTGGTTGGAGCTGGTCACCCCGACCGGGGTCCGCTGGCTGCCGGTGCACTGGGCCCCCGAGCTCGACCGGCTCGCCCCGGACTCGGCGGCCCAGGTTCACGGGGACCCCTCGTCGTCCCTGGTGGTGCCGGTGGTCGGGGGCCAGCAGCTGTGGCCGTCGGGGAGGCTGCGCCGCTCGGCACCGCGGGGCGACACCCGCCAGGCGCCGGTGGACCCCGGGGCCGGGCCGGTCGGGATGGGCCGGCAGGTGCGGGGCGACGTCGTCGTCGCGGTGCTCGCCCCCGTGCTCGGTCTGCTCTGGGCCTACGTCGACGGCAGCGGGGCGGCCGGGTTCGCCGTCGCCACCGCGCTGGGTGCGGCGGTGCTGTTCTGGCTGCCCCAGCTGCTGGGGTCCGACCCGAGCGCGACCAGCCGCTGACCTAGGTGTACACCTAGGGCTGCGAGCGGTCCTGCTCGCGGCGGGCCTGCTCGTCGTCGGCGGGGCCGGTGAAGGCCCGGGACCGCTCGCGGGCCTCGATGCTCCCGGTGAACAGCCCGGCGGTGCGCGGGCCGGCCTGGGTCGGGATCAGCGTGGTCTGCGGGTGCGGGTCTGCCGCGGCCTCGAAGCCGGCCGGCCCCTCGTTGCGGACCCGCGGCAGCCCACCGGGGTGCTCGCGCTGCAGCCAGACGACCAGGCCCTCGCGGACCTCGCACCGCAGGTCGAACAGGGTGGGCCCGTCCTTGGCGCTGACCAGCACGCGGACCCGCACCAGCGAGCCGACGGCGTCGGTCACCTGGAGCACCTCGACCCGCTCGTCCCACAGCGGGTTGCCCTGCACGAGACGGGTGGTCTCGGCACGCATCTCCTCGAAGGGGACGGTCCAGTCGACGTCGAGCTCCACCGCGCCCAGCACGGCGGACTCGGTGCGGGTCCAGTTCTGGAAGGGCGTCGTCGTGAAGTAGGTGCTGGGCAGCACGAGTCGGCGGTCGTCCCAGACGTGCACGACCACGTAGGTGAGGGTGATCTCCTCGATCCGGCCCCACTCCTCCTCGACCACCACGACGTCGTCGACCCGGATGGCGTCGGTGAAGGCCAGCTGCAGGCCGGCGAACACGTTGGCCAGCGAGGTCTGCGCGGCCAGGCCGGCGACGATGGAGATGACCCCGGCGCTGGCCAGGATCGACGTCCCGGCGGCCCGGGCGGAGGGGAAGGTCAGCAGCATCGCCGCGATCGCGATCACCGCGATGACCACGACGGTCAGCCGGCGGATGAGCGAGACCTGGGTGCGCACGCGGCGGGCGTGCCGGTTGTCCTCGACGTCCACGTCGTAGCGGGAGAGCGCGATGTCCTCGACCACGAAGGCGGCGACGGCGACCAGCCAGCCCGCCGTGGCGATCAGCGCCAGGCCCAGCACCCGGACGACGAGGTCACGCCAGGCGCCCACGTCGGTGGCGGCGTCCAGGACGGCGGTGACCGCGATCAGCACGAAGAGCACGCGCAGCGGCTTGCGGCCGCGGGCGGAGAGGTCGGCGAGCACCGGGGACCGGCGGGCGAGCCTGGCCAGGAGCCGGCCGAGTCCGACGGCGAGCAGCCAGGCGATGACGGCGGCGCCGGCGAGGACCACGAGCATCAGCCAGGTCCCGCCGGGGACGACGCCGTCGACGACCTCGGCGGCCGAGGGTGTGTCGGTGAGTGCGGACAGCAGGGGGCGCTCCTTCCAGCGGTGGGGGGTGGCCTCGACACCGACGGCGGGCCGTCCCCCACGCTAGGGGCGCTCCGGGAGCCCGTCAGGTCTCAGGCGCGTGCGTCGAACCACACCTGTGCGACTCCCCAGCGCCGGGTCAGACCCCGCGGGCGGCCCGGGCCGCGGCGGCGGCGTCCAGGTCGGCGGCGTAGCCGCGGACGGCGGTGCGCAGCGCGTCCTCGGCGTCCCAGCCGCGCTGCTGCGCGGCGACGACGAGGGCCAGCAGCTGCTGCCCCAGGTCCTCCGGGGTGCCGGTCAGGTCGGCGGCCGCCGGGGTGGGCAGGTCGGCGCGGCGGGCGCGGCCGGCCAGCGCGGCGCCCCAGGCCGCGGCGGACTGCGAGCTGGAGACGCCCTGGGTGGGCGAGGTCCGCTTCTTCTCGGTCTTCTTGATCTCGTCCCAGCCGCGTTCCACGGCGGCGACGTCGCGGGGACCGGCGTCGGCGAACACGTGCGGGTGCCGGCGGACCAGCTTGGCGACCAGCTCGTCGGCGACGTCGTCCACGTCGAAGCGGCGGTCGGCCGGCGCCTCGGCGGCGACCCGGGCGTGGAAGGCGACCTGCAGCAACACGTCCCCGAGCTCCTCGCGCATGGCGACCGGGTCCTCGTCGGTGATCGCGTCGTAGGCCTCGTGCGCCTCCTCCAGCAGGTACCCGCGCAGCGAGGCGTGGGTCTGCTCGGCGTCCCAGGGGCACCCGCCGGGCGAGCGCAGCCGGTCCATCACCGCGACGACGTCGAGCAGCCGCGAGCCGGTCGGCTCCGGGGTGCCGACGACGACCGGGGCGTCCCCGGCCTCCTCGGCGGTCAGCAGCACCACGTCCCCGCCGGTGGCGTCGGCCAGGTCGGCCACGTCCCGGACGTCGACGCCGGCCTCCCGCAGGACGGCTGCGGTCGCGGCGGCACCGGGGAGGGCGAGGACCGGGCCGCCGGCGAGGGCCTGCCAGCCGGCCGGGCCGAGCAGGCCGGGCAGCCGCGTGCTGACGGTGAGCAGGGTGGGTGCGGTGGGGTCGGGCACCGGGTCAGTCTCCGGCAGCTGCCCCGGTGTCGCTGTCGGCGTCCCCCTGGAGCACCTGGACGACACCCCCGTCGCCGGCGACCACCGCGCCGTCCTCCAGGGAGCCGTACCGGGGGTTGACCACGACGTCGAGGCCGGCCTCCAGGGCGTCGACCAGCGGCTGGGCGGCGTCCGAGGCGGCCTGCCGGGCCTGCGAGGTGAGGTCGGCGGTGAGGTCCTCGATGGCCGGGAAGCCCACCTGGCCGACCAGGACGCCGCCGGTCTCGGCGACCGGGAGGCTGAAGACGCCCTCGGGCAGCACCCCCGCGACGGCCTCGGCGAGCACGCCGGGGACCTCGTCGGGCGTGCGCAGCTGCGGGGCCTCCAACGTGTACGCGCCCGGGTACTGCAGGGCCAGGCCCTCGTAGGCGGCGGGGTCGGCCCGCAGCTGGGCGACGACGGCGTCGGCGGTGGCCTGGTCGGGCACGGTGATGTAGCCCAGCTCGAACTGGTCCCCGGCGGTGCGCGCGTCGTCGTAGGCGGCCGCGATGCCCTCGTCGGACAGGTCGGCCAGGCCCTCGGCCTGCGCCAGCTCCTCGCGCAGCAGCAGCTGACGGATGATCTCGCGGGCGTCGTCGGGGAGCAGGCCCTGCTGCTCGGCCAGCTGCGCGAAGAGCTGGTCCTGGCTCTGCCCGCCGAGCAGCTCGTCGATCCGCTCGGTGACCTCGGCGTCGTCGACCTCGAGGTCGTACCGCTGCTCCACGAGGTCGTAGACCCGCTCACCGACCATCAGGTTCAGCACCTGCCGGGTGAAGTCGCCGGTCGGCAGCGACGCGGCGTAGCCGGCCACGGCGTCGTCAGCCAGCCGTTCGTCCACGGCGTCGTCGAGCTCCTGCACCCCGACCTGCGCCTCACCCACGTAGGCGGCGACGTCGGGTGAGGTGCGGCAGCCGGCCAGACCCGCCACGGCGACACCGAGGGCGAGCAGGGAGGCGAGTGTGCGACGGGCCACACCGCGACCCTGCCACACCCTCAGCTCGCGGCGGCGACGGCGGGCTCCAGGACCGAGGACATCAGGGCGTGCAGCTTCTCCAGCAGCGCGACGTCCCGCAGCGGCGTCCGGCGGTCCGGTCCGACCGGCACCTTGAGCGAGACGGTGTTGACGGTGGACTTGTAGCTGACGCCCTCGGCCAGGCGGGTCAGCTTCATCTGCTGGGACTCCCGCAGGTCCACCGGTGAGATGCGCACGTTGCGCCCGGCCATGGACACCTCCGTCACACCCAGCTGGCGCATCGCGGCGCGGAAGCGGGCCACCGCGAGCAGGTTGAGCACCGGCGCCGGCGCGGGGCCGTAGCGGTCGGTGAGCTCGTCGAGCACGGCCTGCGCCTGGTCGTCGTCCTGGACGGAGGCGACCTTGCGGTAGGCCTCCATCCGCAGCCGCTCGCCGGGGACGTAGTCGTGCGGCAGGTGCGCGTCGACCGGCAGGTCGACCCGGACGTCGGCCGGCTCGACCGCCGGGGACTCCCCCGTGGCCTGCGCGCGGTAGTCGCTGACGGCCTCGCCGACCAGGCGGACGTAGAGGTCGAACCCGACCCCGGCGATGTGCCCGGACTGCTCGCCGCCCAGCAGGTTGCCCGAGCCGCGGATCTCCAGGTCCTTCATCGCCACGGCCATGCCGGCCCCGAGGTCGGTGTTGTTCGCGATGGTGGTCAGCCGGTCCACCGAGGTCTCGGTGAGCGGACGGTTGGGGTCGTAGGTGAAGTAGGCGTAGGCCCGCTCCCGCCCACGGCCGACCCGGCCACGGATCTGGTGGAGCTGGGAGAGCCCGAAGGTGTCGGCCCGGTCGACGATCAGGGTGTTGGCGTTGGGGATGTCCAGCCCGGACTCCACGATGGTCGTGGCGATCAGGACGTCGTACTCCTTCTCCCAGAAGCCGACCATGATCTTCTCGAGCTCGTGCTCCTTCATCTGGCCGTGGCCCACCGCCACCCGGGCCTCGGGCACCAACCGGCGGATCGTGGCCGCGGCCTTGTCGATGGACTGCACCCGGTTGTGGATCACGAAGACCTGACCGTCGCGCAGCAGCTCGCGGCGGATGGCCGCGGCCATCTGCTTGTCCTCCCACGCCCCGACGTAGGTCAGCACGGGGTGCCGCTCCTCGGGCGGGGTGAGGATCGTCGACATCTCCCGGATGCCGGTCAGGGACATCTCCAGGGTGCGCGGGATCGGGGTGGCCGACATCGACAGCACGTCGACCGCCGTCCGCATCGTCTTCAGGTACTCCTTGTGCTCGACCCCGAAGCGCTGCTCCTCGTCGACGATCACCAGGCCCAGGTCCTTGAACCGGGTGGTGGGCTGCAGCAGCCGGTGGGTGCCGACCAGGATGTCGACCTCGCCGTCGGCCAGCTTGCGCAGCGTCTCGTCGGACTCGGTCTTGGACTGGAACCGGGACAGCACCGCGACGGTGACCGGGAACTGGGCCATCCGCTCGGAGAAGGTCTTGAAGTGCTGGTTGGCCAGCAGCGTCGTCGGCACCAGGACGCCGACCTGCTTGCCGTCCTGCACCGCCTTGAACGCCGCCCGGATGGCGATCTCGGTCTTCCCGTAGCCGACGTCGCCGCAGATGATCCGGTCCATCGGCACCGGCTGGGACATGTCGGCCTTGACCTCGTCGATGGCGGCCAGCTGGTCGGGCGTCTCCTGGAACGGGAAGGCGTCCTCCAGCTCGCGCTGCCAGACGGTGTCCGGGCCGAAGGCGTGGCCCTTGCTGGCCATCCGCGCCGAGTACAGCCGGATGAGCTCCGCGGCGATCTGCTTGACCGCCTTGCGCGCCTGGCCCTTGGTCTTGGCCCAGTCGGCGCCACCCAGCTTGGACAGCGCCGGGGCGTCGCCGCCGACGTAGCGGGTGAGCTGGTCCAGGGCGTCGGTGGGGACGAACAGCCGGTCCGGCGGCTGGTTCTTCTTGCCCGGCGCGTACTCGACGATCAGGTAGTCGCGCTGCCCGCCGTGCACGGTGCGGCTGACCATCTCCACGTAGCGCCCGACGCCGTGCTGCTCGTGCACGACGACGTCCCCGGGCTGGAGCTGCACCAGGTCGACCGCGTTGCGCCGCCGGGCCGGCATCTTCTGCGCGTCGCGCATGCTGGTGCCGCGCTGGCCGGTGAGGTCGTGCTCGGTGAGCAGGGCGAGCTTGATGCCGGGGAAGGCGAACCCGGCCTCCAGGTTCGCCTGGGTGACGTGGGTCAGGCCGCTCTCGGGTGCCGCGGCCAGGTCGGGCAGCAGCCGGACGCCGAGGTCGGCCTCGGTGAGCTGGTCGGCGGCGCGCTGGGCGGGCCCGGGGCCGGCGAAGGTCAGCACGACCCGCCAGTCGTCCCGGCCCCAGTCGCGCAGCTGGCCCAGGGCGGCGTCCTGGTCGCCGTGGAAGCGCTCGACGGGGGTGGCGGCCAGGGTGACGTGGGTGTCGTCGTCCTCGGTCTGGAGGGTGAAGGCGCCGGTGGTCCACCAGGGCAACCCGCGGCCGCGGGCGTCGTCGGCGACGTCCTCCAGGTCGCGGAAGGACGACGCGCCCAGGTCGATCGGGGCCTGACCGGCCTCGGCCGCGGTCTGCCAGGAGGCGGCGAGGAACTCCTCGGCGGTGCGCACCAGGTCCGCGGCCCGGCTGCGCACCCGCTCGGGGTCGCACACGAGCACGTGCGTGCCGCGCGGGACGAGGTCGGTCAGCAGCTCCATGTGCTCCCCGCCGATGAGCGCCGGGGTGAGCGCCTCCATGCCCTCGACCGCGATGCCCTCGGCGAGTGCGTCGGTGACCTCGGCCAGCTCGGGGTGCTCCAGCGTCAGCGCCCGGGCCCGCTCGCGGACCGTGGGGGTGAGCAGCAGCTCGCGGCAGGGCGGGGCCCACAGCCGGTCGGGCCGCTCGTCGAGCGAGCGCTGGTCGGCGGCGGAGAAGTAGCGCAGCTCGTCGACCTCGTCGCCCCAGAACTCGACCCGGACCGGGTGCGGCTCGGTGGGCGGGAAGACGTCGAGCAGGCCACCGCGGACGGCGAACTCCCCGCGCTTCTCCACCAGCTCCACCCGGGTGTAGGCGGCATCGGCGAGCTGCTTGCTGATCTCGCCGAGCTCGGCGGTGTCGCCGGCGGCGAGCTCGACCGGGACCAGGTCACCCAGCCCGGGCGCCAGCGGCTGCAGCACGCTGCGCACCGGGGCGACGACCACGTCGATGCGCCCGGTCGCCGCCTCGGGGTGGGTGAGGTCGCGGAGCACCGCGAGCCGGCGGCCCACGGTGTCCGGGCGGGGGCTGAGCCGCTCGTGCGGCAGCGTCTCCCAGGCCGGGAACACCTCGACCCGGCGGTCGGGCAGGAAGCAGCGCAGCAGGTCGGCGGTGCGGTCGGCGTCCCGCTCGCCGGCGGTGACCACCAGCACCGGCACCCCGGCCCCGGGCGATTGCGCGGCCAGGGCCGCGGCGACCAGCGGTTGCACGCTCGGCGGGGCGGTCACCGTCAGGTCGGCAGCGCCGGCCTGCTCGACCACCCGGGCCAGGCCGGGGTCGGACAGGACGACGTCGAGCACGCCGCGCAGCGTCACGGTGGGGGAACTCCTGGTGGTCCGGTGGCCGCACCGCTCACGCTCACCGGCGGACGCACGGGTGCGCGGGGGGCCGCCGACGAGGTTAGTCCCGACGCGCCCCGCGTGCTCCCGCAGTGGGCCCGGTCTCAGGTGCGGGGGTGCACCTGGTTCTGCGCCGGCTCGAGACCCTTCTCCAGGAGCAGCTCAGTCGCGTCGGCGGCCTCGCCGATCAGCAGCTCGAGGGTCTTCCGCTCGGTGGCCGAGAAGTCCTTGAGCACGAAGTCGGCGGGGTCCTGGCGCCCGGGCGGGCGGCCGATGCCCACCCGCACCCGCAGGTAGTCCTTGGTCCCGGTCGACCGGGAGATCGAGCGCAGGCCGTTGTGGCCGCCCTCTCCCCCGCCACGCTTGAGCCGGACGACGTCGAAGTCCAGGTCGAGCTCGTCGTGCACCACGACCAGGCAGGTGGGGTCGATCGAGTGGTAGCCCAGCAGGCCCTGCACCGGGCCGCCGGACTCGTTCATGTACGTCGTGGGCTGGGCCAGCACGACCCGTCGTCCGGCCAGTCGTCCGTCTCCGGAGAGCGACCGCGCCCGCGGGCCCTTGCCCGGGGTGAGCTTCGTGCCGGCCCGGGCGGCGAGCTCGGCCAGCACCATGGCGCCGACGTTGTGCCGGTTGCCGGCGTAGCCGGGTCCGGGGTTGCCCAGCCCGACGAGCAGGAAGGGGCCCTCGGGCGGACTGGGGGGAGACGCCGCAGGGGCGCCGGCGGTGCCGGCGCCCCTGCGGGTCGTGCTCTCGGTCAAGAGACCGCTCAGTTGTCCGCGGAGTTGCTGGCGGCGTCCATCGACTCGCCGCTGCCCTGGTCGGAGGGCTCCGGGACGACGTCGCCGTCGGCGTCGGACTCGTCGCGCTCGATGCCGGCCTCGGCCTCGGCCTCGGCGAGCTCGGCCTCGAGGGCCTCGGCGGTCGGGGCGGCCAGGAAGCCGATGACCTGGGCCTCGGGGTCGGTGAGGAGCTCGGCGCCCTCGGGCAGGGTCAGGTCGGCGGCGGAGATGCCCTCGCCGGCCGCGCGGCCCTCGATGTCGACCTCGATGGTCTCGGGGATGGAGGTGGCGGGCACCTCGATCGAGACGGTGTTCAGCTCGAAGTTGATGATCGTCTCGGGGGCGACGTCGCCGGTGGTGGTGATCGGGATGTCGACGGTGACCTTCTCGCCACGACGGACGACGAGCAGGTCGACGTGCTCGTGGACCCGGGTCAGCGGGTCGCGCTGGATGGACTTGGTCAGCGCGAGGTGCTCGGTGCCCTCGAGGGTGACGGTCAGCAGCACGTTGGTGCCGCCGTTGCGCAGCGCGGCAGCGAACTCGCGGGCGGGCAGCGAGAGGTGCTGGACGGCCTGGCCGTGCCCGTAGAGGACGGCGGGGACGCGGCCGGCGCGACGGGTGCGGCGGGCGCTGCCCTTGCCGAACTCGGTGCGGGTCTCGGCGTCGAGGCGGAAGTCAGCCACGGTGGTGTGCTCCTTGCAGGTCGGGGTCTCATCGCCGGCGCGGACGCGGCAGGCCCGAGGGCACACGCACGTCGATCACGGAGAGCGGACCGGGTCCGCCTCCCTCGCCGGGCAACAGGAGCCAGGTTACACACCCCCACGGACCCCGACGAGGAGGGCGCTCCTCGTCGGGGACGCGCGCGGTCTAGGAGGCGCCGTCGAAGAGGCTCGTCACCGAGCCGTCCTCGAAGACCTCCTTGATGGCGCGGGCCAGCAGGGGGGCGATGGAGAGCACGGTGAGCTTGTCGAAGCGCTGGTCGTCGGCGATGGGCAGCGTGTTGGTGATGAGCACCTCGCTGACCCGGCTGTTCTTGAGCCGGTCGACGGCGGGACCGGAGAGCACGCCGTGGGTCGCGGCGATGACGACGTCGGCGGCACCCTCGGCGAAGAGCGTCTCGGCGGCCTTGGTGATCGTCCCGCCGGTGTCGATCATGTCGTCGACGAGCACGCAGACCCGGCCGCGGACCTCACCGACGACGCGGTTGGCCACGACCTCGTTGGGCCGGGTGACGTCGCGGGTCTTGTGGATGAAGGCCAGCGGGGTGCCGCCGAGCTTGTCCGACCAGCGCTCGGACACCCGGACGCGGCCGGAGTCGGGCGAGACGACGGTGAGGTCGCGGCCACCCCACTTGCGCTTGACCTCCTCGATGAGCAGGTCCATCGCGAAGAGGTGGTCGACGGGGCCGTCGAAGAAGCCCTGGATCTGCGCGGTGTGCAGGTCGACGGACATGAGCCGGTGCGCGCCGGCGGTCTTGAACATGTCGGCGACCAGGCGGGCGGAGATGGGCTCGCGGCCGCGGTGCTTCTTGTCCTGCCGGGCGTAGGGGAAGAACGGCGCGACGACGGTGATCCGCTTGGCCGAGGCGCGCTTGAGCGCGTCGACCATGATCAGCTGCTCCATGAGCCAGGTGTTGATCGGCGCGGTGTGGCTCTGCACGACGAAGGCGTCCGAGCCGCGGACGGACTCCTCGAATCGGACGAAGAGCTCCCCGTTGGCGAACTCGTAGCTCGAGGTCGGCGTGGGCGCGACGCCGAGGTGGCCACCGATCTCCTCGGCGAGCTCCGGGTAGGCGCGGCCGGAGAAGAGCATCAGGTTCTTGGTGGGCGTCTGGCTGATCGAGCTCATGACTGAGGCCCCTGCTGGTCGTCGGCCGGTGGTGGGGTGCTGCTGGCAGCGGCTGCGTCGGCCGCGGGCGTCCCGGGACGGCGGCGGCCGACCCAGCCTGCCACATTCCGCTGCTTGGCCCGGGCCACGCCCATGGCCCCCGCGGGGACGTCATCGGTGATCACCGAGCCGGCGGCGGTGTAGGCACCGTCGCCCACGGTGACCGGGGCCACGAACATGTTGTCGGCGCCGGTGCGGGCGTGGCTGCCGATCGTGGTGTGGTGCTTGGCGACCCCGTCGTAGTTCACGAACACGGTGGCGGCGCCGATGTTGGTGCCCTCGCCGATCGTGGCGTCCCCGACGTAGGACAGGTGCGGGATCTTCGAGCCCTCCCCGAGCGAGGCGTTCTTGGTCTCGACGAAGGTGCCCACCTTCGAGCCGCGGGCGAGCCTCGTGCCCGGCCGCAGGTAGGCGAAGGGCCCCACGGAGACGTCCGGGCCGACGACGGCGAGCTCGGCGTGCGTGCGGACGACGCGGGCGCCCTCCCCCACCTCGCAGTCGGTGAGCGTGGTGTCCGGTCCGACGACGGCGCCGGTGGCCACCACGGTGGCGCCCAGCAGCTGGGTCCCGGGCTGCAGGACGGCGTCGGCGGCGACCTCGACGGTGACGTCCACCCAGGTGGTGTCGGGGTCGACCACGGTGACCCCGGCGCGCATGAGGTCGTCGAGGACGCGGTCGTTGAGGGTGCGGCGGCGGGCGGCGAGCTCGCGCTGGTCGTTGCAGCCCAGGGTGTCGGCGGCGTCGGCGGCGCGGTGACCGCCCACCGGGCGTCCGTCCCCGACCAGCAGGCCGAGGACGTCGGTGAGGTACTGCTCGCCCTGGTCGTTGGCCGCGCCGACCCGGGTGAGGGCCTCGCGCACGCTGGCTGCGTCCCCCACGTAGACCCCGGCGTTGACCTCGGTGATGGCCCGCTGCTCGTCGGTGGCGTCCCGCTCCTCGACGATGGCGGTGACCCGGCCCTGCTCGTCGCGCACGATCCGGCCCAGGCCGGTGGGGTCGGGCACGGTCGCGGTGAGCACGGTCAGCAGGTCCCCGGCGGCGCGGTGCGCCTCGACCAGGGCCTGCACCGTGCTGGTGCGCAGCAGCGGGGCGTCGCCGTTGACGATGAGCACGGCACCGCTGAGGCCGGGGACGGCGTCCAGGGCGACCGCGGCGGCGTGCCCGGAGCCGTTCTGCTGCTCCTGGACGACCGGCAGCGCGAGCGGTGCGATCTGGGCCAGGTGGGCGGTGACGGCCTCCCGGCCGGACCCGACGACGACGACGGTCTGCTCGGCGCCCAGCGGGGCCGCGGCGGCCAGCACGTGCCCGAGCATCGACCGCCCGCCGAGGGGGTGCAGCACCTTGGGGGTGCCGGACCTCATCCGGCTGCCCTGTCCGGCGGCGAGGACGACGACGGCGCTCACGAGCGACCCGCCGGGTGCGGACGGGACGAGGGGCTCGGACAAGCGGTTTCCTCCACGGGCGGGACGACGGTCTGACCAGCTGGGGGACTCGGACTCGAACCGAGACTGCACGGCTCCAAAGGCCGGCGGGCTGCCGATTACCCCATCCCCCACCGCTCCGGGCACGCCCGGGAGGCAGGGCCCGAGCCTAGGGCGCCGGGTCCGCGGGGGCGAGCACGGGCACCGGGGTCAGCCGACCAGGCGCGCACCGGGCACGGGCCCGTGCACGACGCGCAGCGCGCGGAACAGCCCGGTGCGCGCGAGCGCGTCGGCCAGCGACTCGGCCGCCTCGGCGTCGGTGGCCAGCCCGGCAACGGTCGGTCCCGAGCCGCTGACGAGCGACCCGAGCGCACCGGCGGCGGTCATCGCGTCCAGGGCGCCGCGCAGGTCGGGGCGCAGGGCGAGCGCCGGGGCCTGCAGGTCGTTGGCAAGGGCGGCACCGAGGGCGCCCGGGTCGCCGCCGAGGGCCGCGACGACGTCGTCGGGTGCGCCTGCGGTCGAGGCGGCCGGCAGCTCCCCCGCGGCGCGCAGCCGGTCGAGCTCGGCGTAGACCGACGGGGTGGACAGGCCCTCCCCGGCGATCCCCAGCACCCAGTCGGTGCGGCGTCGGGCGAGCACCGGGGAGAGCTGCTCCCCCCGTCCCGTGCCCACCGCCGTCCCCCCGAGCAGGCTGAAGGGGACGTCGCTGCCCAGCTGGGCGGCGAGACCGGCGAGGTCACCGCGGGTGGCGTGGGTGCCCCAGAGCGCGTCGAGGGCGACCAGGGCGGCGGCCGCGTCGGCCGAGCCCCCGGCCAGGCCCGCGGCGGCGGGGATCGACTTGTCCACGTGCAGCGCGGCGTCGGCAGCGACCCCGGCGTGCCGGGCGAGCAGCTCGGCGGCCTGCCAGACCAGGTTGCGGGAGTCGGTGGGCACCGCGCCGTCGGTGGCGCCCTCGCCGGACACCGTCAGCGAGAGCCCCTCGTCGGGCCACGCCGTCACCGAGTCGTAGAGCGAGACGGCGAGGAACACCGTGGTCAGCTCGTGGAACCGGTCCTCGCGCAACGGTCCGACGCCGAGGTGCACGTTGACCTTGGCAGGGGCGTGCGCGGTGACCGAGCCGTCCCCGGAGATCCGTCCGGGCCCACCGGAGGTCGCGTTCGCCACGCCGGTCAGCCTGCCGCGACGGGGTCGGTGGCGGCCAGCCGGGCGAAGTCGGTGACCGAGAGCCGCTCGCCGCGCCAGGTGGGGTCGATGCCCGCGGCCCGCAGCCGGGTCTCCGCGGCGGCCGGGCTCCCGGCCCAGCCGGCGAGCGCCGCCCGCAGGCCCTTGCGGCGGGTGGCGAACGCGGCGTCCACGGCGGCGAAGGTGGCCGCACGGTCACCGGCGGGCGGTTCGCGGCGGACCAGCTGGACCAGCCCGGAGTCGACGTTGGGCACCGGCCAGAACACCGGCCGGCCGACTGCGCCGGCGCGCTTGACGTCGGCGTACCAGGCGGCCTTGACGCTGGGCACGCCGTAGGCGTCGCTGCCCGGCTTCGCGGCCAGCCGGTCGGCGACCTCGAGCTGCACCAGCACCAGCGCCGTCCGGATGGTCGGCAGGCGCTCCAGGAGGTGCAGGAGCACCGGCACCGAGATGTTGTAGGGCAGGTTCGCCACCAGCGCGGTGGGCGCCGGGCCGGGCAGCTCGGTGAGCCGCAGCGCGTCGGCGGTGACCACGCTGAGCCGGTCGGCCAGGTGCGGGGTGCGCCCGGCGACGGTGGTCGGCAGCAGGTCGGCCAGCCGGGGGTCGATCTCCACGGCGGTGACGTGGGCGGCGGCCGACAGCAGGCCCAGGGTCAGCGAGCCCAGGCCGGGGCCGACCTCCAGGACGACGTCGTCCGGGCGCAGGTCGGCGGTCCGCACGATCCGGCGGATGGTGTTCGCGTCGTGCAGGAAGTTCTGCCCGAGCTGCTTGGTCGGACGCAGGTCGAGCTGCTGGGCCAGGCTGCGGATCGCAGCCGGGCCCAGCAGCCCGTCGCCGACGTCGGGGGTGGCGCTCAGCGGGTGACCGTTACAGCAGACGGCCGCAGGACGGCCACGGCGAGGCACCGCGCGCGGCGTAGGTGCGCTCGCCGACGGCGATCTGCTGCTCGCGGGTGGCCAGGTCCGGCCGCGACGCGAAGTCCTGACCGCCGTAGGCGTTCCAGGTGCTGATGTTGTACTGCAGGCCGCCGTAGTAGCCGTTGCCGGTGTTGATCGACCAGTTGCCGCCGGCCTCGCACCGCGCCAGGGCGTCCCAGTCCAGGCCACCGCTGGACGCCGGCGGGGCGGCACCGGTGTTGCCGCCACCGGAGCTGCTGGTGGAGGAGGACGACGGGGCCGCTGCGGGGGCCGGGGCCTCCATCGTGCCGACGCTGACCTGCTCGGCGACCGGCTCCCGGGTGACGGTGTCGCTGGCCACGACGCGCCCGGTCTCGACACCGTCGGTGACGGTCACGGTGTAGGTGACGGTGCGCTCGCCGGCGACGCCCTCGGTGGTGACCGTCTCGTCACCCTCGGGCGAGGCCGGGTCCTCGGTCTCGACGGTCTCGAACTCGATCGGCTGGGTCTCGGTGACCTCGCTGACCTGCACCCGGAACACCTGCAGGACCATCCGGTCCATCAGCGGGGTGGTCGGGTAGAGCGTCATGCGGTCGGTCTCGCCGAGGGTGAGGCCCTGCTCGGTCAGCAGGTCCCCGGCGGTCGCCGAGGTGGTGGTGATGCTCTGCGTCGCACCGTCGGCGACCACGGTGATGGTCTTGGGCGTGGTGACCTCCAGGGCCATCCCGTCCAGCGGCAGGCGCTCGCTGCGCGAGGCCGAGAGCACGTAGCCCTCCTCACGCATGCCGAGCTGGTCCAGTGCCTCGTCCACCGACAGGGCGGTGGTGGTGACCTCGCGGCTCACGCCGTCGACGGTCAGCTGCAGCGGACGCGCGCGGTTCAGGACGACGGTGTCGCCGTCGTCCACGGCGGCGTCGGTGCCGGGCAGGACGACGTCGTCGGCGGAGACCTGCAGGCCCTCGTCGGAGAGCAGCTCCCCCGCGGTGGCGGCGTAGGTGTCGACCTGGCGGGACTCGCCGTCCACGGTCAGGGTCACCGACTTCTGGGCCAGCACGTAGGCGAACGAGCCGCCGAGGAGGCCCACGAGCACGAGGGCGAACAGCGAGAGCTTCAGGGAACGGCGCACAACACATCCACGGGTCACGGGGCCCGGGCAGGGGAACTCCGGACGGCAGGCGGCACGGACACCGTGGGGACGGCGGCCGCGTCTGACTGTGTCCGACGGGAGCGTCCGGGGGTCTCCCGAGGCGCCGTCCGAGGTGTTCCCCACCCCGACTGGTCGGTCACGACACGATAACGAACCTGGAACGGAAGGCAATGGTGCGACAGCAGGAAAGCAGGTCGACGAGTCGACTCACAGTCGCCACGCCGACACCACGCGTCACGACCGCGCAGGTGACGGGCGGGGTGGGTGGGACCAGGCGGGCGCTGCCCGTGTGAGCAGACCCACGGTGCGGGTCCGGGCTCAGCCGGCGAGCGCGGGCTCGGTGTGCCGCACCGGCTTCAGCCAGGTGAAGAGGAACACGGCCACGGCGAGGCCGGCGGTGAGGGCGGAGAAGCCGCCGGCCACCAGGGCCACCGGGAGCAGGTCGATGCCGTCGGTGGGGCGGTCGCCCAGGCCGAGACCCGCGACCAGCAGGAGCACGCCCAGCGGCAGCAGCGCCAGCACGCTCACCGCGGCGGTGACCAGGTGCGCCGTCCAGGTCCGCAGCGCCTCGTCGACCGGGACGTCGGCACCCTCGGCGGGCAGCGGGCGCACCAGGACCCGCAGCAGCGCGGTCTCGGCCAGCAGCCACACGACCACCGGCACGCCGACGGCGACCGCGGCGACGGGCCCGTCCAGGTCCCCGGACCGCCAGAGGGCACCGGCCGCGAGGACCTCACCGAGCACGGCGGCCCGCATCGCCCAGAGCAGCCAGGGCGAGACCTGCTCGGACCGCCGGGGCCGGCGGGCCGGGGAGGACACCGCCCAGCGCGGGCGGGGGCGGGTGGCCTCGGCCAGGACGACACCGGCCAACAGGCCGACGACCAGGGCGGGCAGCCACAGGAAGACCGAGGCCTCGGCGAACAGGACCACGCTGGCGATCACGGCGACGAGCCCCAGGCCGAACCCGAGCTGGCGCACCCGGCGGCCGTGCCGGGCCTGCCGGGCGAGCACCGCGGCACCGGCCTCGGACGGCGGCACGAGCTCGACACCCCCACCGGCCACGGCCCGCCGGTCGGCTGCACGCGCCCAGCCGCGGGCGAGCAGCCCGGCGGGCACCATCACGGCGATGAACAGCACGACGGCGATGAGGCGACCCACGCCGTCAGTGTCCCCCTGCGCGCCACCCCACCGCCACGGCGAGGTCCTTCACCACTGCCCGAACACACGCTCCGCGGTGGTCGTCAGGGCCTGACACAGCCGGTCCAGCTCCACCCCGGTGGTCTCGGCCAGGGCCCGCACGGTCAGCGGGACCAGCCGGGAGCCGTTGGGGCGGCCGCGGTGCGGGACCGGGGTGAGGAACGGGCTGTCGGTCTCCACGAGCAGCTGGTCCAGCGGGGCCAGGGCCGCGGCCTCCCGCAGGTTGCCGGCGTTGGCGAAGGTCAGCGTGCCGGCGAAGGAGAGCACGGCCCCCCGGTCCAGGCACTGCCGGGCGAAGGCGGCGTCCCCGGAGAAGCAGTGGAAGACGGTGTGCTCGGGCAGGCCCTCGTCGTCCAGCACCCGGAGCACCTCGGCGTGGGCGTCGCGGTCGTGGATGACCAGCGCGATGCCGTGCCGCTTGGCGATCCCGATGTGCGCCCGGAACGAGGCCTCCTGCGCCGCCCACCCCTCGGGTCCGGTGCGGAACCGGTCCAGGCCGGTCTCCCCCACCGCCCGCACCCGGGGCAGCGCGGCCAGCCGGTCGATCTCGGCGAGCGCCTCGTCGGTGGCGGCACCCGCTCCCGCCTCGTTGGGGTGCAGCGCGACGGCGGCGAGCACCGAGGGGTGCCGGGCCGCCAGCGCGGCCGACCACTGCGAGCTGGCGACGTCCACCCCGACCTGCACCAGCTTCGGGATGCCGACGGCGGCCGCGGCGGCGATCTCGGCGTCCACCTCCGCCTCGGTGGGCAGCCGCTCCTCCCCGCCGACGGCGATGTCGAGGTGGGTGTGGCTGTCCAGCGCCGGGGAGGGCAACGCCTCCGGCGACGGCGGCGGCTCACCGCGCCTGTTCGCCCGCGAGGACGCCGAGCGGCTCACTCCCCCGCCTCGAACCGGGCCAGCTCCTCCTCCACGATGGAGGGGTCGAGCTTGGTGAAGACCGGCTTCGGCGGCGCCAGCGGGGTGCCCGGCACGACCGGGGTGGACGCCCAGACGGCCTGCCCCTGTTCGTAGTCGCCGGTGATGATCGGGTACGGCGACCCGTCGTCGAGGTCGGTGACCTCCTCGATGCGCGGCTGCACCGACCAGGTGCCCTCGCCACCGAGCAGCTCGTGCACCTGCTGGGCCGAGTGCGGCAGGAACGGCGACAGCAGCGCGTTGCAGTCCTTGATCGCCTGGAGGGCGGTGAACAGCACCGAGTCCCGGCGGGCCGGGTCCTCCTTGAGCTTCCACGGCGCTTGGTCGGACAGGTACTTGTTGGCCTCGCCGACCACCCGCATCGCCTCGTTGACGGCGGCCTTCTGCCGGTTGCGCGACAGCAGCTCACCGATCGGGGCGAACGCCCCGGACGTGGTGGCCAGCAGCGCGCGGTCGGCGTCGGTGAGCTCGCCCGGCTGCGGCACGGCGCCGACGTTCTTGGCCGCCATGGAGATCGACCGGTTCACCAGGTTGCCCCAGCCGGCGACGAGCTCGTCGTTGTTGCGGCGCAGGAACTCCGCCCAGGTGAAGTCGGTGTCCTGGTTCTCCGGGCCGGCGACGGCGATGAAGTAGCGCAGCGCGTCGGGGTCGTAGCGGGCCAGGAAGTCCTTCACGTAGATGACGACCCGGCGCGAGGAGGAGAACTTCTTGCCCTCCATGGTCAGGAACTCGCTCGACACCACTTCGGTGGGCAGGTTCAGCCGACCGTAGGAGCCCGGCGTCCCGCCCTTGGCGGCCTCGCCGTTGTAACCGAGGAGCTGGGCGGGCCAGATCTCGGAGTGGAAGACGATGTTGTCCTTGCCCATGAAGTAGTAGGCGTCAGAGTCCGGGGTCTGCCACCACTGGCGCCACGCCTCGGGGTCACCCGAGCGGCGGGCCCACTCGATGGACGCCGACAGGTAACCCACGACGGCGTCGAACCAGACGTAGATCCGCTTGTCGTCGCGGTCGCGCCAGTCGTCGAGGGGGACGCGCACACCCCAGTCGATGTCGCGGGTGTAGCTGCGCGGCTTGAGGTCCTCGAGCAGGTTGACGCTGAAGTTCAGCACGTTCGGGCGCCAGCTCTTCCGGGTCCCGAGCCAGTCGCCGAGGGCCTTGGCGAAGGCCGGCAGGTCGAGGAACCAGTGCTCGCTCTCCACGAACCTCGGCGTCTCGCCGTTGATCTTGCTGACCGGGTTCACCAGGTCGATCGGGTCGAGCTGGTTGCCGCAGTTGTCGCACTGGTCCCCGCGGGCGCCGTCGTAGCCGCAGATCGGGCAGGTGCCCTCGATGTAGCGGTCGGGCAGCGTGCGCCCGGTCGACGGGCTGATCGCGCCCAGCGTGGTCTGCGGGAAGACGTAGCCGTTCTTCAGCAGGCCGGTGAAGATCTCCTGGCTGACGGCGGCGTGGTTGGCCGTCGTCGTCCTGGTGAAGAGGTCGTAGCTCAGCCCCAGGCCGGTGAGGTCACCGACGATGACCCGGTTGTTCCGGTCGGCGATCTCGCGAGGGGTGACCCCCTCGGCGTCGGCGGCGACCGTGATCGGGGTGCCGTGCTCGTCGGTGCCGCTGACCATCAGCACCCGGTCCCCGGCCATCCGGTGGTACCGGCTGAAGACGTCGGAGGGGACGCCGAAGCCCGAGACGTGCCCGATGTGTCTCGGGCCGTTCGCGTAGGGCCAGGCGACTGCGGTCAGGATGTGCCGATCACTCACGGCACGAGACTACGGAGCGCTGTCCACCGTGATCGTCGCCGTCCCGTCGGCCGTCGTCGGCCCGGTCAGCGCGACCGCGGTGAGCACCGCGGCGATCGCGAGGAGGGTCGCGACCCGCACCCGCGGGCGCGCCGCCGGCGTGCGCACGGCCGGCGGACGGCGGGCGGCGGCCTCGCTCCAGGCCTGGGCGGACGGCGTCGTCGCCAGCAGCAGCTTGCCCAGCGGGACGGCGAGGGCGAGCAGCACCAGGGCCGGCACCGGGACGGCGAACGCCCCGGCCGGCACGTGCCGGACGCCGTCCCCGTCGAACCCGAGGGTCAGTCCCCCGACCACCAGCACGCCCAGCTCGCCGAGCGCCACCGCGACCAGCAACCGGCCGCCGCTGCCGTCGACCAGCCCGGCGCCACCGCCGGCGGCCAGCACGACCCAGCCGGCCAGGGCCACGAGGGTGACCACGACCAGTCCGACCGGGGGCCGCAGGCCGCTGCCCCACAGCCCGTCCAGGGAGGTGAGCCCCACCGCGAGCAGCCCGACGGCCTCCAGCACGGCGAGGGACCCCGCGGCGACGGCGGTGACCGGCGGGCGTCGCCGTCCCCTGCCGGAGACCAGCACGCGCGCGAACGCGACGGTGTCGTCGAGGGCGACGGTGCTGGACAACGGGACTCCCTGGCCGGTGACGGGCGGTCACCGGTGAGGTCGTCACACCCGGGGCGGGTCCGGAGACGACGACGGGGCCGCCTCACCCGGCTGGGTGAGACGGCCCCGTCGGGGGTCCTGCGACGTCAGCGCTGGTGGCCCTGCCCGGCGGTGCCGTCGCCGGTGGCCACGCTGTGGTCGTGGTCCCCGCCCTTGGCCAGCCGGCTGTGCTTGCGGCCGTAGAGGTAGTAGACGGCCACGCCCAGCGCCATCCAGACGGCGAACCGGATCCAGGTGTCGGTGGGCAGGTTCAGCATCAGGTAGAAGCTGGCCAGCGCCGCCACGATCGGGATGACCGGCATGAGCGGGACCCTGAACGACCGGGGCAGGTCGGGCCGGGTGCGGCGCAGCACGATGACCCCGACCGACACGAGCACGAAGGCGAAGAGCGTGCCGATGTTCACCAGCTCGGCCAGCGTGCCCAGCGGGATGAGCCCGGCCATGATCGCCACGATGACACCGGTGATCAGGGTGATCTTGTAGGGCGTGCCGTACGTGGGGTGCACCTTCGCCAGGCTCGGGGGCAGCAGGTGGTCGCGGCTCATCGCGAACAGCACCCGCGACTGACCCAGCATCAGGATCATCACGACGCTGGTCAGCCCGGCCAGGGCCCCGACGCTGATGATGCCGGCGAAGAAGGGCAGTCCGACGCTGGAGAAGGCGCCGGCCAGCGGGGCCTCGGCGTTGAGCTCGGTGTAGTTCTGCATGCCCACGACGACCAGGCTGACCAGGACGTAGAGCACGGTGCAGACGGCGAGGGAGCCGAAGATGCCGCGGGGCAGGTCCTTGGCCGGGTCCTTGGTCTCCTCGGCGGCGGTCGCGACGATGTCGAAGCCGATGAAGGCGAAGAACACGATGGCCGCACCGGCGATGATGCCGCCGACCCCGAAGGTGCTCGGGGTGAACCCGGACAGCAGCTGGATGAACGGCTGCGTCAACCCGGTCTCGCCCTCACCGGGCGCGGCCGGCGGGACGAAGGGCGTGTAGTTGGCGGCCTTGACGTAGAAGACGCCGACCACGATCACCAGCAGCACGATCGCGACCTTGATCGCCACGATGATCGAGGTGATCCGCGAGGACAGCTTGATCCCCAGGATCAGCACACCGGTCATCAGCAGCGCGATGAACATGGCCGGGATGTTGAAGCGGGCGGTCTCCCCCGCGATGGTCTCCGGCAGGCCGATGCCGATGTCGGACAGCAGCTGGTTGAGGTACCCCGACCAGCCCACGCTGACCGTGGCCGCACCCAGCGCGAGCTCCAGGACCAGGTCCCAGCCGATGATCCAGGCGATGAGCTCGCCGAACGTCGCGTAGGAGAACGTGTAGGCCGAGCCCGCGACCGGCACCGTCGAGGCGAACTCGGCGTAGCAGAGGGCGGCCAGCCCGCAGACGATCCCGGCGATGACGAAGGAGATCGCGACCGCGGGCCCCGTCGTCGTCTGGGCGACCTCGCCGGTGAGCACGAAGATGCCCGTGCCGATGATCACGCCCACGCCGAAGACCGTGAGGTCCAGACCGGACAGGTTCTTCTTGAGCTGGTGTTCGGGCTCTTCGGTGTCGGCGATCGAGTCCTCGACGCTCTTGACCCGCCTGCCGTTGGCGACGGCCATGTGACTCCCCCTCGGACCCGTGGTTGATCGGTGCAACGGGAGAGTGCCATGCGTCACCCCACCCCGCACGCCTACGCTCGCCGTCGTCCCGCAGTCGGAGGAGAACGATGACCAGCACCGACGCGCGGGCCCCCCGCCCGCGTCCCCGGCACGTCCCGCGGCCCGCCGGACAGCCCCTGCACGCGGCCCCGCTGCGCGAGTCCGGCGGACCCGTCGTCGGCTGCGGCGTCTACGTCGACGGCGCGCGCGTGCCCGACGTCCCGGTGGAGGAGGCCCTGCGGGTCGCCACCGAGCGGGACGGCTTCGTCTGGCTGGGGCTGGCCGAGCCCAGCGAGGCCGAGTTCGAGTCGATCGCCGCCCAGTACGGGCTGCACCCGCTGGCCGTCGAGGACGCCGTCTACGCCCACCAGCGCCCCAAGCTCGACCGGTACGACGACGGCCTGTTCATGGTGCTCAAGACCGCGGCCTACGTGGAGCACGAGGAGCTGACGTCGACCAGCGAGGTGGTGGACACCGGCGAGGTCATGGTCTTCCTAGGCGAGCACCACGTGATCACCGTCCGGCACGGGCAGCACGGCGGGCTGGCCGAGCTGCGCAAGCGGCTGGAGGAACAGCCCGACCTGCTCTGCCACGGCCCGTCGGCGGTGCTCTACGCCGTGGCCGACCTCGTCGTCGACCACTACGTCGAGGTCGCCGCCGCCGTCGAGGAGGACGTCGACGAGCTCGAGGCCTCGGTCTTCTCCCCCCAGCGCACCGACGACATCCCGCGGCTCTACCAGCTCAAGCGCGAGCTGATGCAGCTGCGCCGGGCGGTCACCCCGCTGGACCTCCCGCTGCACGCGCTGTCCGAGCGCACCGGCGACGTCGTCCCGGACGAGATGCGCTCGTACTTCCGCGACGTGCACGACCACACCATCCGGGTGCGCGACCAGATCTCGGCCCTCGACGAGCTGCTCACCTCGATCCTGCAGGCGTCGCTGGCCCGCACCTCGCTGGCCGACAACGAGGACATGCGCAAGATCTCCGCCTGGGCCGGCATCATCGCCGTCCCCACCGCCATCGCCGGGATCTACGGGATGAACTTCGACCACATGCCTGAGCTGCACTGGACCTTCGGCTACCCGCTGGTCCTCCTCGTGATGCTGGGCGCCTGCACCCTGCTCTGGCGCGGCTTCAAGCGCAGCGGCTGGCTGTAGCGCGCCACCCCCACCCCCCGACAAAGGAACCTCTACACCCCCGATCTGCGCCCAGAGGGGGTGCGGAGGTTCCTTTGCCACTGATCCCGGGGGGCGCCGGAGTTGTCCACAGATCTCCCACGAGCGGTCTGCGGCGACTCGTCGGACGCCACGATCGAGCCGTGCCCCAGGACGACGTCCACCACCGAGCCGTCTACGAGCTGTTGGGCCGTCAGCACGGGCTCGCGACCAGGCAGGACCTGCTGCGGGTGGCGCCGCGGAGCATCGTCGACAACCACGTGGACAGCGGACGCCTGCAGCGGGTCTTCCCCCACGTCTACACCGCGCGGGGCAACCCGGCGGCAGGTGACCGACGGCTGCGGGCAGCCGTCCTCTGCGTCGGCGGGACGACGGCGCTGAGCCACACTACCGCGCTGGCCGTGCACGGCCAGCGCGAGCTCTCCGGCGTCGTGCACACCACGATCACGGCGTCCCGGAAGAGCGCCGGGACGCAGGGCCTCGTCGTCCACCGTCGGAACGGCTTCTCCGACGCTGACGTGACGTGGGTCCGGGGGCTGCCCGTCACGCCGCTCGCCGACAGCCTGGTGGCCGCGTGGCCGCTGCTCCCCCGGAGAGAGCGACGGCCGGCCGTCGTCGACGCGGTGCGGACGACGGGGCTGGACGCAGCGGCCCTCGTCGCAGCCCTCGCGAGCCGACCCACCCTCGGTGGACGACGGGAGCTCGCGCAGACCATCGCGCTCGTCGCTGACGGCGTCCGCAGCGAGCTCGAGGCCATGGGAGTGCTGGCCGTCTTCCGGCACAGGTCCTTGCCGCGCAGCGTCGGTCAGCGGGCGGTGCAGTGTCCGGACGGCATCACCCGCCACCTCGACCGGGCCTGGGAGGAGGTGATGTTGGGCGTCGAGCTGGACGGGGCCGCGTTCCACTCGTCCGCCCGCGACCGGACCGACGACCTCGCACGGGATGCGCTCTTCGCCGCCGCGGGCTGGCTGGTGCTGCGGTTCACGTACGCGGAGGTGCTGCGAGACCCGGACGGCGTCCGGGCGAAGGTGCTGGCCGTGTACGCCATGCGGCTGCAGCAGCTGCGCGCCGGCTGACGCGGAGGCTCGACGGAGGAACCTATACACCCCCTCGACGAGCTCTCGTGGGGGGCAGAGGTTCCTTTGCCGCGAACAGGGTCAGCCGCGGGTGGGGGGTGGGGGCTTGGCGGCGACGACGGCGTCGAAGACGACGCGCTTGGGGAGGCCGGTGCGGGTGACGACGGCGCGGATGGCGTCCTTGCGGGTCTCACCGGCGGCCTCCTCGCGGGCGACCTCGGCGGCGAGCTCGGCGGGGGTGAGGTCGACCGGGCCCGCGGGGGCACCGGCGACGACGAGGGTGATCTCCCCGCGCACACCCTCGGCGGCCCAGGCGGCCAGCGAGCCCAGGGTGCCGCGGACGACCTCCTCGTGGGTCTTGGTCAGCTCGCGGCAGACGACGGCGGGCCGGTCCTCCCCCAGCACGGCGGCGGCGTCGGCCAGGGCGTCGGCCAGCCGGTGCGGGGACTCGAAGAAGACCATCGTGCGGGGCTCGGTGAGCAGCGCGGTGAAGGCGGTGCGGCGGCCGCGGCGGGGCACGAAGCCCTCGAAGCAGAACCGGTCGCAGGGCAGCCCGGAGACCGCCAGCGCGGTGGTGACGGCGGAGGGGCCGGGCACCGAGGTGACCTCGATGCCGGCGTCGACGGCGGCGCGCACCAGGGTGTAGCCGGGGTCGGAGACCGAGGGCATGCCGGCGTCGGTGACCAGCAGGACGGTCTGGCCCGCCTCCATCGCGGCGACCAGCCCGGGCAGCCGGGAGGTCTCGACGGTCTCGTGGAAGGTCACGACCCGACCGGTGAAACGCACCTCGAGGTCCTGGGCCAGCCGGTGCAGGCGGCGGGTGTCCTCACAGGCCAGCACGTCGGCGTCGGCCATCGCCTGCCGCAGCCGGGGTCCGACGTCGCCGGGCTGACCCAGGGGGGCGCCACCGAGCACCAGTCGTCCTGCCACCTCAGGAGCCTGTCACGGCGGCCGTGTCGTACCCGCCACCTACCCTGGCCGCATGGCGGTGCTGGCCCCGGAACGGGTGGACGACGGGGCGCCGCCACCGCCGTCGCACCGGCGGGCCCCGCGCCGTCCGGCCCGGCAGTGGACCCCACCGCTGCCCACCGACCGGTTGCTGTCCTGGGTGCTGACCGCGGTGCTCGGCATCGCGACGTTCGTGGCCCGGCTGTGGGACCTCAGCTACCCCGGCGACCTGCTCTTCGACGAGGCGTACTACCCGCCCGAGGCGAACGAGATGATCGAGTGGGGCTACGAGTACAACCGCGGCTACACGTTCATCGTCCACCCGCCGCTGGGCAAGATCCTCATCTCCGGGGGCATCCGGCTCTTCGGCTACGACTCCTTCGGCTGGCGCATCCCGAGCGTGATCGCCGGCACGATCGCCGTCGTCGTGCTCGTGCGGCTGGCCCGCCGGCTCACCGGGTCGACGCTGCTCGGGCTGATCGCCGGCCTGCTGCTCGCGCTGGACGGGTTCTCCTTCACCCTCGGTCGGATCGGGCTGCTCGACGTCTTCCTGCAGGTCTTCGTGGTCTGCGCGGTGGCCTGCCTGGTGGTCGACCGCGACCGCACCCGACAGCGGGTGCGCGACCGCACGGCGGGGCTGACCAGGCCGGTCCGGGAGTTCGCGCTGGGCCCGCGGGGCTGGCGGATCGCGGCGGGGGTGCTCTTCGGCTGTGCCGCGTCGGTGAAGTGGTCCGGGGTCTACTTCCTGGCGTTCTTCGCCGTCCTGACCCTGTTCTGGGACCGGGCGGCCTGGCGGAAGGCCGGTGTCGCCAGCCCCACCCGCACGGTGCTGCGCCGCGGCCTGCCCGGGGCGCTGTGGGCCCTGGCCGTCGTCCCGGTGCTGACCTACCTGGCGAGCTTCACGCAGTGGTTCCTGGCCGAGAACGCGCAGGGCCGGCACTGGGCCGAGCAGAACCCGGACACGTCGTTCGGCTTCGTGCCGGGTGCGTTGCGGTCGCTGTGGCACATGCACGGGGAGTGGCTGACGTTCCACAGCGGGCTGTCCACGCCGCACCCGTGGGAGTCCGGGCCGTGGTCCTGGCTGGTCGACGGCCGGCCCATCCTGCTGTGGAACCCGCAGGGGCTCACCGACTCCGCCGGTGACCAGGTGGTGCGCTACATCCTGATGGTCGGCACGCCCACGCTGTGGTTCGCGTTCGCCCCGGCGATGCTCTGGCTGGTGTGGCGGATCGTCGCCCGCCGCGACCCGGCCGCGATCACCATCGCCGTCGGCATCGCCGCCGGGTGGCTGACCTGGTTCGTCAACCTCGAGCGCACGATGTTCGTCTTCTACATGGCCCCGGTCGTGCCGTTCTTCATCCTCGCCGTCGTGCTCGTGCTGCAGGACGTGCTCGGCTCCCCGCGCGCGACCCAGTTCCGCCGCTGGCTGGGGCTCGGCGCGGTCAGCCTCTACCTGGCCGTGGTCGCGATGACCTTCGTCTTCTTCTACCCGGTCCTCACCGGGCAGCCGCTCTCCTACGCCGAGTGGGTCCAGCGGATGTGGTTCCCCTCCTGGTTCTGATGGCGCGATCCATAGTTGCGTTGTACAACTGATGGGTGCCCACTGACCGGACGGACCTGGCCGAGCGGCTCGACGACGTCGTCGTCGGCCTGCGGCAGCTGACCAGCACCCGTACCGAGCTCAGCCTCACCGCGGCGGCGACCCTGTCGACCCTGCGCCAGACCGGGCCCGCACGACTGACCGACCTGGCGGCGACCGAGGGCGTCAGCCAGCCCTCGATGACCGCGTTGGTCGCCCGGCTGACCACGGCCGGACTGGTGGCCCGCTCCGGCGACCCCACCGACCGGCGGGTCGTCGTGCTGTCCCTGACCGACGAGGGCGCCGCCCTGCTCGACCGCCGCCGGCAGACCCGGGCGGCCCGGCTCGCCGAGCCGCTGGCACACCTCGACGACGACGAGGTCGCCTCGATCACCGCAGCCCTCCCCGCGCTGGCCCGCCTGACCGCGGCGCTGCAGCCCTGACCCACCCACCGAACCGGAGTGAACCCGTGAGCACGCACCAGAAGAGCAGCATGCTCGGCCAGCCGAAGGCGGTGTACGCCGTCGCCTTCGCCTGTGTCGTGAGCTTCATGGGCATCGGCCTCGTCGACCCGATCCTGCCCTCGCTGAAGACCCAGCTCGGCGCCAGCGAGAGCCAGGTGACCCTGCTGTTCACCAGCTACCTGGTGGTCACCGCCGTCGCCATGCTCGGCACCAACTGGGTGTCCAGCCGGATCGGGGCCAAGCAGACCCTGGTCACCGGCCTGGCGATCATCGTGGTGTTCTCCGCACTGGCCGGGCTCAGCGACTCCATCGGCGGGATCGTCGGGTTCCGCGCCGGCTGGGGCCTGGGCAACGCGCTGTTCATCGCCACCTCGCTGGCGGTCATCGTGGCGAGCGCGTCCGGCGGGTTCGCCGGGGCGATCGTGCTCTACGAGGCCGCGCTGGGCCTGGGCATCGCGGCCGGCCCGCTGGTCGGTGGGCTGCTGGGCAGCATCAGCTGGCGGGGCCCGTTCTTCGGCGTCGCGGTGCTGATGGCGATCGCCCTGCTGGCCACCGTCGTGCTGCTGGAGAAGACCCCCAAGCCGACCCACAAGACGCCACTGTCGGCCCCGCTGAAGGCGCTGCGGCACCGTGGGCTGCTGATCATGGCGATCACCGCCCTGCTCTACAACTGGGGCTTCTTCACCATGCTGGGCTACGCGCCCTTCCCGATGGAGCTGTCGGCGATCCAGCTGGGCTTCGTGTTCTTCGGCTGGGGCCTGCTCGTCGCGTTCTTCTCCGTCGTCGGCGCCCCGCGCCTGCAGGCCCGCTTCGGCACCGCCCGCAGCCTGTACGGCGCGCTCGGGCTCTTCGCCGTCGACCTGCTGCTGATCGCCGTCTTCACCGACACGAAGTGGGCGCTCATCACCTGCGTGGTCGTGGCCGGGGCCTTCATCGGCATCAACAACACCCTCACCACCCAGGCCGTCATGCTGGTCTCCCCCGTCGAGCGCCCGGTCGCGTCGGCGGCCTACGGCTTCGTCCGGTTCCTGGGCGGTGGCCTCGCGCCCTTCGCCGCGGGCAAGCTCGTCGAGGCCTTCGACGTGCACGTGCCGTTCTACGTCGCCGCCGTCGCCGTCCTGGCCGGGGTCGCGGTGCTGTCGACCGGACACCGGATGCTGACCCAGGCCGACGCCGGCCTGGACGAGGACGGCCACCCGAGCACCGACCACGGCGGTCCGGACGACGTCGCGGGCGAGGTGGCCGACGAGTTCGGCGGCGCGCCGGCGGCGATCGACGGCGAGGTCGAGGCCGACCTCGCCCGACGCCGCTGAGCTCCCCTACCGTCCCCACCATGGACAGCACTCAGCGACGAGTCAGCACCGCGGTCGACGGCGACGTCTGGCGGGTGACCCTGGACCGGGCCGACGCCGGCAACGCGATCGACGTCCCGATGGCCGACGCCCTGGTGGCCGCCTTCGACGACCGCCCCGCCGACACCCGGACCGTCCTGCTCCTGGGGGCCGGCACCCGGTTCTGCGTGGGCGGGGACATCGCCGGCATGTCGGCCGCGGCGGACATGGCCGCGTTCATCGGCACGCTGGCCCACCGCTGGCACGACGTCGTCCGGCGGGTGGTGAGCTGCCCGGTCCCCGTGGTCGCCGGCGTGCAGGGCGCGGTGGCCGGGGCCGGCGTGGGGCTCCTCGGAGCCTGCGACCTGGTGCTCGCCGCCCGCTCGACGAAGATCCGCCCCGCGTACGGCGCGATCGGGCTCTCCCCCGACGGCGGGAGCTCGTGGGCGCTGGCCCGCACCCTGGGCGCGCCGCGGGCGCTGGACCTGATGCTCACCAACGGCACGCTGAGCGCCGCCGACGCCCACCTGTACGGCCTCGTCGGTCGGCTGGTGGACGACGAGGAGCTGACCTCGGCAGCGGTCGCGCTGGCCCACCAGGTGGCGGCCGGTCCGATCCGGGCCATGGTGCGCACCCGCGGGCTGGTCCGCCGGGCCGCCACCACCACGCTGGACGCCCAGCTCGACGAGGAGGCCCGGCTGATCGTGGAGTCCGCGGCCGACGCCGAAGCGGTCGAGGGCGTCGGGGCGTTCCGCGCCAAGCGCCCGGCGGACTTCCGCAGCGCGGGCTGAGAACGACCCAGGCCGGGCCCCTCGCGGGACCCGGCCTGGGTGGTGTCGGGGTGGAGCTGAGGGGAATTGAACCCCTGACCCCCTCGATGCGAACGAGGTGCGCTACCGGACTGCGCCACAGCCCCTTCGCCGGTGAGCCTACCGCCCACCGGCCCCGGCCCCACAGGGGGGCCGGACGGATCAGCCGGTCGCGGCGCGGGGGGCGTAGACGTCGATGTCGGCGAAGCCGATGTCGTCGTCGTCCAGGCCCACGACCGCGCTGTGCTGCCACGCGGCACTACCCGCAGTGCGGGCGGCGGGCACCCGGGCGGGCCGGATGGGGTGCACCGGGGCCAGCGGGAGGCTGGGGTGCGGGACCCGGGCGGCGGGGACGGCGACCGGCTCGGGAGCCGGGGCCGGACGCGGCGCGGGCCGCGCGGCCGGACGGGCTGCCGCAGGCCGGGCGGCGGCCCGGTACTGCCGACGGGCGGCGGTACGGCGCTCGCGCTCGGCGGCGGCCCGCACGACCATCAGGTAGCCGACGGTGGCGACGTCGAGCAGCAGGTGCGGGGCCCACAGCCAGGGCCGGTAGACCAGCGCGCCGACCAGGGTCAGCAGCGCGAGCCCGGCCAGGCCGGCCAGCGTGCGCCGACGCAGCGCGTGGACGTCGACGGTGAGCTCTCCGGTGGCCAGCAGCGCCGCGCGGTCGATCTCGACCCGCTCGGTGCCGGCGTGGACCACCGGGTCCACGACCCGTCGTCGCTGCAACGTGCGGCCCGCGCCGACCGCGCCCGTGCGGGCCGGTGTCGCGTCACCCCGAGTGACGACCATCGGCACCAGCACCACGAACCACAACACGACCAGAGCGGCCAGCAGAACACCCGAACCCATCGCACCCACCCCGCATCCGTCCTTGGCACCCGCGTGTGCAACGCCGATCCCTGGCGTCACACGAGTCACACGGGTCACTCGCCTTGCACGGTAGGGGGCCCCTCCCCCCCGACGGGGGAGGCGCGCAGCAGTTCTGTCGTGTCGTGTCGCGTGGCGGCGGCGTGTCGCCCCACCGGCGTGTCGCCGGCCGCGGTCAGGACGGCGCGGACCGCTGCCACCGGGCGACCACGCTGCCCGGCAGGTCGGTCGACAACAGCGCGTGACCGATGTGGTCCCGCCAGTCGCCGTCGATGTCCAGATAGCCGCGGAACAGGCCCTCCTCGCGGAAGCCCAGGCGCTGCACCAGCCGGCGGCTCGGGCCGTTCTCGGGCCGGACGTCGGCCTGCAGCCGGTGCAGCCCGACCGGGCCGAAGGCGTGGTCGCACACCAGGGCCACGGCCAGCGACGCCACGCCCTGCCCGGCCGCCCCCCGGTCGATCCAGTAGCCCAGGTGGGCCGAGCGGAGCGCGCCGCGCACGACGTTGTCCACGGTCACCTGGCCCACCAGGCGCCCCCGGTGCCGGACGGCGAAGGGCAGCGCGCTGCCCAGCCGGGCCCGCCGGGCGGCGGCGCGCCGCATCGCCCGGTAGACCTGCGGCGTGTGGCGGGCGGCCCACCCGGCCGGGGCGGTCGGCTCCCAGGGCGCCAACCAGGCCTCGTTCTCCCGGCGCAGCCGGGACCAGGCCTCGGCGTCCGAGCGGCGCAACGGGTGCAGCTCGACGTCCCCGTGCTGCAGCGTCGCCGGCCACCCGGGGTGCTGGGCCGGGTCGTCCCACAACGCGGACACCGGCCGGCTCAGCCGCCGAGCAGCATGGGCATGACGGTGACCAGCCCGCCGGGCTCGACCTCGGTGACGTCTTCGTCGACCACGATCAAGCAGTTCGCGCGGGCCATCCGGGCGAGCACGGCGTCGCCACCGGGGTCGCCACCACCGACCGGCTCGACGACGTAGCCGCCGTCGGGGTGCCGCATCACCTGGCCGTGCACGTACTGCCGGTAGCCCAGCGGGGAGACCAGGTGCTGGGCCGACACCGCCTGCACGGTGCGGCGGAACAGCTGCCGCTTGCCGAGCATCAGCCGGATCGCCGGCCGGACGAAGACCTCGAAGGCCACCAGCGCGGCGACCGGCTCCCCCGGCACGCAGATGACCGGCACGCCGTCCCGGCCCAGCCGGCCGAAGGCCTGCACCGGGCCCGGGTGCATGGCGACCTGGGTGAACTGCACCTGGCCGAGCTCGGCGAGGGCCTCCTGGACCAGGTCGAAGCCGCCGCCGGCGAACGTGCCGGCGATGAGCACCACGTCGCTGCGCAGCAGCTGGCTCTCCAGCAGCTCGACCAGCCGGCGGCGGTCACGCGGCACGATGCCCGAGCGGTAGGCCTCCGCGCCGGCGTCCCGGGCGGCAGCGGCCAGGGCGTAGCTGTTGACGTCGACGACCTGCCCGGGCACCGGGACGACGCCCACGTCGACCAGCTCGCTGCCGGCGCAGAGCACGGCCACCCGGGGGCGCGGCCGGACCAGCACGCGTTCGCGGCCGACGGCGGCGAGCAGGCTGATCTGGGCCGGGCCGATCGGGGTGCCGACACCGACGGCGGTGTCCCCGGCGCGGACGTCGTCCCCGGCCAGACGCACGTAGCTGCCCGGCGCGAGCTCGGCGTGCACGCCGACCCGGGCCTGGCCCTGGTCGGTCCACACGGCGGGGACGACGACGTCGGCACCGGTGGGCAGCATCGAGCCGACGGCGACCTTCTGGGTCAGGCCCGCGGCGATGGAGGTGGGCTCGGCGGGACCGGCGACGGACTCCCCCACGACGGCCAGCGGCACCGGCTGCTCGAGGGAGGCCCCGAACAGGTCGACCGAGCGGGCGGCGTAGCCGTCGAGCCCGGCCTGGTCGAAGGCGGGCAGGTCGCGGACGGCGACCACGTGCTCGGCGCACAGCAGGCCCTGGGCGTCCAGGACCGCGAGCTCGATGGGGTCGGGGGTCGGCGCCGCGGCGAGGATGAGGTCGAGGTGCTCCTCGACCGAGCGCACCCGGACGTCCTCCAGCGCGATGGACCTGGTGTCGGCCGCCGGGTCGGGGTCGCGGTCACCGGAGGACACCGCCGGGGCGGGCACCCGCTCTAGGTCGACCTGCACCGTCTCGTGGTGCACCGGTGCCGCCGGACCCCGGGCGATCTGCTGGGTGTGCTGCACACCGACGGCCGCACCCGTGCCGAGGTCGATCTGGGTGGTGTCCCGGGACCCCCGGAACCACCCACGTGTCTTGTCCTCGGACATCCCCACCACCGTCTGCGAGCTCTGCGGACTTCCGTCGCCGGGGCGCCTCGCGCCCGCGGAGTGGGTCCTGACCGACCGCACCGGCCCTCGATGGTGCCCTCTCGGGCGCCGGGTCAGGCCGGCGACGCGCCCTCGGCGGGCAGGTCGGCGACGAAGTCACGCAACCAGGGGCGCAGCGCGGGCCCGAGGTCGTCGCGCTCCACGGCCAGCCGGACGACGGCCTTGAGGTAGTCCAGCTTGTCCCCGGTGTCGTAGCGGCGGCCGGAGAACACCACGCCGTGCACCGGGACGCCGTCCTCGACCAGCTTGAGCAGCGCGTCGGTCAACTGGATCTCCCCACCGCGGCCGGGCGGGGTGGCCCGGATGGCGTCGAAGACCTCCGGCGCCAGCACGTAGCGGCCGATGATCGCCAGGGAGGAGGGCGCCTCCTCCTTCGGGGGCTTCTCGACCATGCCGGTGATCCGCACGACCTGGTCGCCGTCGCCGGCGGAGGTCTGCGGTGCCTCCTCGATGGCCACGGCGCCGTACTTGTCGATGTTCTCCGCACCCACGTCCAGCAGTGCGATGACGCAGCCGCCGTGCTCGGCCTGCACGGCGAGCATCTGCTCGAGCAGCAGGTCGCGGGCGTCGATGAGGTCGTCGCCGAGCATGACCGCGAAGGGCTCGTCACCGACGAAGGCCGCGGCCTGCAGGACCGCGTGGCCCAGGCCCTTGGCCTCGCCCTGGCGCACGAAGTGCACCTGGGCGACGTCGGTGGACGCGTGCACGGCGTCCAGCCGGGACTGGTCGCCCTTCTTCTCCAGCGCCGCCTCCAGCTCCGGGGCGCGGTCGAAGAAGTCCTCGATGGCGTTCTTGTTGCGGCCGGTGACCATGAGCACCTCGCCGAGACCGGCGCGGGCGGCCTCCTCGACGATGTACTGCAGGGCCGGGCGGTCCACGACCGGCAGCAGCTCCTTGGGCACGGCCTTGGTGGCCGGCAGGAAGCGCGTGCCCATCCCGGCGACGGGGATGACGGCCTTGCGGGCAGGGCGGGACGGGCTCGACATGCCGGGGAGCGTATCCAGCACCGGCCGGTGTCAGACTCCCCCGTCGTGGTGAACAGCAAGGTGGTCCGGCGCACAGCGCTGCTCGCCGCCCGCCGCGACCGGCCTCTCGAGGTGCGGACGACGGCGGCCCGGTCACTGGCCGCCCACCTGCGCGCCCGGCTGTCCGACACGGGGGTGGTGGCCGGTTTCGTGCCCACCGCCGAGGAGCCCGGCCACGGCGAGCTGCCCGCGGCGCTCCCCGGGGTGCGGGTGCTGCTGCCGGTCGTGCCCGCGTCGGGTCGGGTGCTGTCCTGGGCCGACCGGAGCGCGGACCTGGCACCGGGCCGGTACGGGTTGCTGGAGCCGGTGGGCCCACGGTGGCCGGCGTCGGAGCTGGGGCTGGCCGACGTCGTCGTCGTCCCGGCACTGGCGGTGGGGCGCGACGGCTCGCGGCTGGGCCGCGGCGGCGGGTACTACGACCGGGCCCTGGCGCACGCCCGCCCGGACGCGGTGCTGGTGGGCGTGGTGTTCGACGAGGAGCTGGTGGACGCCGTCCCCACCGAGGCGCACGACGTCGGGCTGCACGCGGTCGTCACCCCGTCGGGCGGCTGGCTGGAGCTGGGCTAGCCGCCGCCGAGCAGCGGGACGTCGGAGACCATCCGGATGTGCGCGGCCATCGCGGCCGCGGCCGCCTCGGGGTCGCCGGCGCGGACGGCCTCGGCGATCGCCCGGTGCCCGTGCAGCGACCGGTGCGGTCTGCCTTCCTGGGCGAGGGACTCGATCCGGCTCTCCCGCACCCGGTCGGCGATCTCGGCCATGAAGCGGGCCAGCAGGGCCGAGTGCCCCGCGGCGGTGACGGCGGCGTGGAACCGCTCGTCGCCGTCGACGCCGCGGCCACCGGCGGCGAGGTCGGCTGCCATCGCGGCCAGCGCCGCGTCGATCTCGGCGAGGTCGGCGTCGGTGCGCCGGCGGGCGGCCAGGGCGGCGAGGTGGACCTCGAGGGCCTCCCGCGCCTCGATCACGTCCCCGAGGTCCTCGCGGCGGGCGTCCAGCGCCGCCAGCACCGCCTCCGACCGGGGCGCGACCAGCAGCACCGTGCCGTCGCCGTGCCGCACGTCGACGACCCCGGTGACCTCCAGGGCCACCAGCGCCTGGGCGACGGTGGCCCGGCTGACGCCGAGGGAGGCGGCCAGCTCGCGCTCGGGGGGCAGCCGGTCGCCGGCGGCCAGCCCGGCCTCGGCGGCCCAGCCGACGACCTGCCGGACCACCTGCTCGTAGAGCCGGTTGCGGCGCAGCGGGCCCGGACCAGTGCTCACCGGTACCTCCCGTCTCGACGCGCCGTGACGGTTGACACACTAGCCACTGGTCGAGAGGCTAGGCCACTGATCCAGACCCCCCCAGCCCTCCGACGACGTGGGAGCACCTCGTGTCACCCGAGATCATCTCGATCCTGGCGTTGGTGGCGATCTTCGCGATCGCCACCTTCCTGCCGATCAACATGGGCGCCCTGGCCTTCGTGGCGGCCTTCCTGGTCGGCACCCTCGCCGTCGGGATGACCACCGACGACATCATCGCCGGCTTCCCCGGGGAGCTGGTGCTGACCCTGATCGGGGTCACCTACCTGTTCGCCATCGCCCAGAACAACGGCACCGTCGACCTGCTGGTCCGCGGCGCGGTCAAGCTCGTGGCCGGCCGGGTCGCCTTCATCCCGTGGATCATGTTCGCCGTCACCGGCGTGCTGACCGCCATCGGCGCGCTCGGTCCGGCGGCCGTGGCGATCATCGCCCCGATCGCGCTGGGCTTCGCCGCGCGGTACCGGATCAGCCCGCTGCTGATGGGCATGATGGTCGTGCACGGCGCGCAGGCCGGCGGGTTCTCCCCGATCAGCGTCTACGGCGTCACGGTCAACACGATCGTCGCCGACAACGACCTGCCCTCCTCGCCGGTCACGGTGTTCCTGGGCAGCCTGTTCTTCAACCTGGCGATCGGCGCGATCCTCTTCGTCGTCCTGGGCGGGCGGAAGCTGGTGGGCCGCAAGGTCACCGACGACGTGGCCCCCGAGGCCACCGAGGCCACCGGGCCGGACACGTCGGTCGCGGTCAGCGGCCACGGCGCGTCCGCGGGCAGCGGGGTGGACACCCTGACGGCGACGGCGAAGGTCACCGTCGAGCAGGTCCTGACCCTGGTCGGGCTGGCCGCGCTGGTGCTCCTCGCCCTGGTCTTCGACCTGGACATCGGCTTCGTCTCCATCACCATCGCCACCGTGCTGGCGCTGTTCTCCGCCGCACGGCACAAGGGCGCGGTCATGCAGATCAGCTGGACCACGGTGCTGCTGATCGCCGGCGTGCTCACCTACGTCTCGGTGCTGCAGGCCGCGGGCACCATCGAGTACGTCGGGGAGAGCGTCACCTCCATCGGCGCCCCGCTGCTCGTGGCCCTGCTGCTGGCCTACATCGGCGCCGTGGTCAGCGCGTTCGCCAGCTCCACGGCGATCATCGGGGTGGCCATCTCGCTGGCCGTGCCGTTCCTGCTGGCCGGGGAGATCGGCGCCGTCGGCGTCGTCGTCGCGCTGGCCGTGTCGGCCACGATCGTCGACGTCAGCCCGTTCTCCACCAACGGCGCCCTGGTGCTGGCCAACGCCCAGGACGTCGACCGCGACCGCTTCTACAAGCAGATCCTCGGCTACTCCGGGGTCGTCGTGCTGGTCGGGCCGCTCATCGCCTGGCTGGTCTTCGTCGTCCCCGGGTGGCTCTGATGAACGGAGACACCATGACCGGCCCCCTCGACGGCACCCTCGTCGTCGACCTCACCCGGGCGCTCGCCGGCCCGCACGCCGGGATGATGCTCGGCGACCTGGGCGCCCGCGTGATCAAGGTGGAGAACCCCGGCAGCGGGGACGACACCCGCGGCTGGGGTCCGCCCTTCGTCGACCCGCCCGAGGGCGGCCGGGAGTCCACCTACTTCCTGTCGACGAACAAGAACAAGGAGTCGATCACCCTCGACCTCAAGGACGAGGCGGACAAGGCCACGTTGACCGAGCTGCTGCGCCGGGCCGACGTGCTGCTGGAGAACTTCCGCCCCGGCACGCTCGCCCGCCTCGGCTTCGGCACCGACGTGCTCGCCGAGCTCAACCCCCGGCTGGTGACGCTGGCGATCAGCGGGTTCGGCCACGACGGTCCCGAGGGCGGCCGCGCCGGATACGACCAGATCGCCCAGGGCGAGGCCGGGCTGATGTCGCTGACCGGGTCCGGCCCCGACGACCCGCAGCGGGTCGGTGTCCCGATCGGTGACCTGCTGGCCGGGATGTACGGCGCCTACGGGGTGCTGGCCGCCCTGCTGGATCGGGAGCGGACCGGCCGCGGGCAGGTGGTGCGCACCTCCCTGCTGGCCGCCGTCGTGGGCGTGCACGCCTTCCAGGGCACCGCCTGGACCGTGGCCGAGAAGGTCGGGCACGCCCAGGGCAACCACCACCCCTCGATCGCGCCGTACGGGCTGTTCCGCTGCGCCGACGGCGGGTCGGTCCAGCTGTCCTGCGGGTCGGAGTCGCTGTGGCGCCGGCTCTGCACGGAGTTCGGGCTCGACGCCGAGGCCGACGGGCTGGCCACCAACGGCGAGCGCGTGGGCAACCGGCAGCGGGTGATCGAGCTGCTCGAGGGTGCCTTCGCCGGCATCGAGGCCGAGGCGCTGCTCGCCCGGCTGTCCGCCGCCGGGGTGCCCGCGGGCAAGGTGCGCACGATCGACGAGGTCTACGGCTGGGACCAGGCGCTGTCCCAGGGCCTGCTGGTCGACGTCGAGCACCAGACCCTGGGCGCGGTGCAGCTGCCCGGGCCGCCGCTGCGGTTCTTCGCCCCCTCCGCCGAGGGCGAGACCGAGACCACCCGCCGGGAGCACACCGCTCCCCCGGTGCTCGGCGCCGACGGCGACGCGATCCGGGCCTGGCTCGCGTCGTCGTCCGCCGGTGTCGCCCAGCCCGCCGAGGACGACGTCGAGGACGGGCACGCCACGTGACCGCGCCGCAGAAGGCGAAGCGGCTGGACGCCCGCTCGTTGCGCGGCCTGGTCCTGGACCCGGGTTCCTGGACCAGCTGGGACACCCCGGTGCCCCCGCGCACCGAGGACGACGACTACGCCCGGGAGATCGCCCGGGCCCGGGAGAAGACCGGCCAGGACGAGGCCGTGGTCACCGGAGAGGGACTGCTGCGCGGTCGACGGGTCGCCGTCGTCGCCGGGGAGTTCGGCTTCCTGGCCGGCTCGATCGGGGTGGCCACGGCCCAGCGGCTGATGTCCGCGGTCGAGCGGGCCACCTCGCTGGGCCTGCCCCTGCTGGCCTCCCCCGTCTCCGGGGGCACCCGCATGCAGGAGGGCACGGTCGCCTTCCTGCAGATGATCGGCATCACCGCGGCCATCGCCCGGCACAAGGAGGCCGGGCTGCCCTACCTCGTCTACCTGCGGGGCCCGACGTTCGGCGGGGTGCTGGCCTCCTGGGGCTCGCTGGGCCACGTGACCATCGCCGAGCCCGGGGCGGCCATCGGCTTCCTCGGCCCGCGGGTCTACGAGCAGCTCTACGGCGAGCCCTTCCCGGCCGACGTGCAGACCGCCGAGCACCTTGCCGAGCGCGGGCTGATCGACGCCGTCGTCCCGGCCGAGCAGGTCGCCGACGTCGCCGACCGGGCGCTGCGGGTGCTCGCCGCCCGGGCCACCTGGCACCGCGACGGCCAGGTCGAGGGCCCGGTCGACGGCGACGGCACCGACGCCGACGACCCCGAGGACGGCCGCTCCGCCTGGGACGTCGTCACCGCCTCGCGCCGCACCGACCGACCCGGCGTGCGCCGGCTGCTGCGCACCGCGGCCACCGACGTCGTGGCGCTCAACGGCACCGGGGCCGGGGAGTCCGACCCCGGGCTGCTGCTGGCGCTGGCCCGCTTCGGCGGCGCGCCCTGCGTCGTCCTCGGGCAGGACCGGCGCGGCCAGTCGCTGTCGGCCCCGCTCGGCCCGGCCGCGCTGCGCGAGGCCCGACGCGGGATGCGGCTGGCCGCCGAGCTGCGGCTGCCGCTGCTCACCCTCATCGACACCCCCGGCGCGGCACTGTCGGTGGAGGCCGAGGAGGGCGGCCTGGCCGCGGAGATCGCCCGCTGCCTGTCGGACCTGGTGATGCTGCGTGCCCCCACGCTGGCGGTGCTGCTCGGCCAGGGCACCGGCGGTGGCGCACTGGCGCTCGTGCCGGCCGACCGGGTGCTGGCCGCGGCCAACGGGTGGCTCGGGCCGCTCCCCCCGGAAGGCGCCTCGGCGATCGTGCACCGGGACACCGAGCACGCCGGGGAGATGGCCGCCGCGCAGGGCGTGCGGGCCACCGACCTGTGGCGGGCGGGCATCGTCGACCGGGTCGTGCCCGAGCGACCCGACGCCGCCGACGAGCCCACCGAGTTCTGCCTGCGGCTGGGCCGGGTGCTCGCCGAGGAGCTCGCCGGGCTGCTCGGCCGGGACGACACCGAACGACGCCGCAGCCGGATGGCCCGCTACCGGGAGCTCGGCCGCCGGTGAGGGCCCGTCCGCGGCCGGACCGCCGGCCGGTGCGGCGGGTGCGCCCCGACCCGGGTGCACCCCCGCTGCCGGCCGGGGTCTGGCCGCGGACCGTCCCCGCGGTCGAGCAGCTGCTCACCGAGGGCCTCGAGCTGCCGGCGGGCGCACTGGTCCTGGTCGGCGAGAACGGCTCCGGGAAGTCGACGCTGGTCGAGGCACTGGCCGTCACGCTGGGGCTCAACCCCGAGGGCGGGTCGGTGGGCTCCCGGATGCGGACCCGCCCCAGCGAGCCACCACCGCTGGGCCTCGTCGTGGAGCGCAGCCCCGGCGCCCCGCGCTGGTCGTACTTCCTCCGCGACGAGACGCTGCACGGCCTCTACAGCCACCTGGAGCAGAACACGAACCCGTTCGGGCCGCCGGAGCCGGTGTTCCACGAGCTCAGCCACGGCGAGGCCTTCCTCACCCTGCTCGCCGAACGGGTGGCCGAGCCCGGTCTCTACCTGCTGGACGAACCCGACGCCGCCCTGTCGTTCACCGGGTCGCTCTCCCTCGTCGCACGGGTGCTCGACCTGGTCGCCGTCGGCGCACAGCTCGTGGTGGCCACCCACTCCCCCGTCGTCGCCGCGCTCCCCGGCGCGACGCTGCTCGAGGTCGGCCCGTGGGGCCTCCGCCCGGCGGTGTGGGAGGAGCTGGAGCTCACCGCCTCGTGGCGGCAGTTCCTCGGCGACCCGCAGTCGTTCCTGCGGCACCTGACCTGAGGGGTCAGCCGGTGGCGCGGCGGCTGGCGTCGGGGTCCAGGCGCTCCAGGACGGCGGTCAGCGCGTCGTGCAGGTGGGTGGTCTGCTCCGGGGTGAGCGCGGCGAACAGGCCCTCCCGGACGGCGTCGACGTGGCCCGGGGCGACGGTGCGGACGACGTCCCACCCCTCCTCGGTGAGCACCGCGACGTTGCCCCGGCCGTCGTCGGTGGCCCGCTCCCGGCGCACCCAGCCCCGGTCCTCCAACCGGGCGACGGTGTGCGAGAGCCGGCTCTGCGACTGGTTGGCCGCCCGGGCCAGCTCGCTCATCCGCCGGCTCCGGCCGGGTGCCTCCGACAGCATCGCGAGCACGACGTAGGCGGCGTGGGTGAGCCCGGCGTCGCGTTGGAGCTGCGCGTCCAGCGAGCGGGGCAGCAGCTCGGCCACGGCCAGCCACGCCCGCCATGTCTGCTGCTGCTCCTCGTCGAGCCACGGTGATGCCACGCCGCGGACGGTAACGGCACCGACCCGGGACCGGCCCGTCGTGGACGACGGATCGACCGAGGCGCATGATTGGCAGTCGCCGGGTGGGAGTGCCAGCCCGGCCACCACCCGCGACGAGGAGTGAACACCGCCGTGCCCACGTACCAGTACGCCTGCACCAACCCCGAGACCAAGCACGAGTTCGAGGTGGTCCAGTCGTTCACCGACCCGGCGGTCGCGACCTGCCCCGAGTGCGGCGCCCCGGTGCGCAAGGTCTACGGCTCGGTGGGCGTGGTCTTCAAGGGCTCGGGCTTCTACCGCACCGACAGCCGTGAGTCGGGCAAGAAGGCCACCTCCTCCTCGGGCAGCAAGGACTCCGGGAGCAAGGAGTCCTCGTCCTCCACGAGCTCGGACTCCTCGTCCAGCTCGTCGCCGTCGAAGGACTCCTCGTCCTCGAGCACCTCCTCGAGCACCTCCGGGTCGAGCTCCTCCTCCAGCGGCTCCAGCAGCAGCTCGCCGGCCAAGCCCGCCTGACCCCAGCACGAACCGGGCCGGCCGCGCTCGCGGCCGTCCACAACCGACCCACCCGTCCACAGCCGAGCCCGGCCGGCGCCGACGGGCGCTTCGCGGGCCCAGGCTGGGTCCGTGTCCGACTCGAGGTCCCGCCGCCGGGACGCCCCACCGCCCGGTCGTGCGTCGGTGGTCGCCTGGTGGCGCCGTCGACCCCGGCACCCGGTGCACCAGCTGCGCCGGGTGCTGGCCGGGCTGCTGGCGGTGGCGGCGCTCGTCCTGGCCCTGCGCCCGGTGCCGACCTCGGCCGGGTCTGCACCGCCGGAGACCGTCACCGACCCGGTGGTGGTCGCCGCGGGCGACCTGCCGGCGGGCACCGTCCTGGGCCCGGACGACGTGACCGTGCGGCAGCTCCCGGCCGACCTGGTGCCCGGCGGCGCCGTGCCCGACCCGGGGACGGTCGACGGGGTCGCCCTCGCCTCGGCGGTGCGGGCCGGTGAGGTGCTGACCGACGCCCGGCTGGTCGGGGCGGGCCTGTGGTCGCAGGTGCCGGCCGGGCACGTGGCAGCGCCCGTGCGGCTGGCCGACCTGGCCGTCGCCGCGCTGCTGCGCAGCGGGGACCGGGTCGACGTGCTGGCGTCCCGCCCCGGGCTCCCCACCGAGGTGGTGGTCGACGACGCGGTGGTGCTCGCCGTCCCCGCCTCCGCGGCGGCCGACGACGGGCTGTCCGACGACGCCGGACTGCTGGTCCTGGCCGTCGCCGAGGGTGACGCGGGGCGGCTGGCCGCGGCGTCGACCGAAGCGACACTGACCGTTACCCTCGGCCCGCCATGACCGGCCCACCCCCGGTGGTCCACCGGTCACCCTGCGTCGACTGAGGACACCACTCCATGCTCAAGGGCTTCAAGGACTTCCTGCTCCGCGGGAACATCGTCGACCTCGCGGTCGCCGTCGTCATCGGTGCCGCGTTCACCGCGGTCGTCACCTCGTTCACCACCGCGTTCCTGGAGCCCCTCATCGGGCTCATCGGCGGGGGCGGCGTCGACGGCGGCTCGTTCTTCGTGGACGGCCAGGAGTTCGCCTGGGGCGCCTTCGTCAACCAGGTCATCACGTTCGCGCTCACCGCGGCGGTCGTCTACTTCGTCGTGGTGCTCCCGATGAAGAAGATCCTCGAGCGCCGCAAGTCCGGCGAGGAGGCCGGCCCGGTCGGCCCGACCCAGGTCGAGCTGCTCGTCGAGATCCGCGACCTGCTCCGCTCGCAGCAGGGCATGAGCCAGAAGGAGAACCCGATCGGCCCCGGGACCACGGCCCTGCCCGGCCAGCTCTGACCCCAGCACCCCCAGCTCCACCGACGGCCCCCACGCGGCGCAGCGCGGGGGCCGTTCTGGTGCCGCCTTCTGGTCTGGCGGCTGGTCGGCCCGGTCGCAGGGCCCCGTGGCGCGCGGAGCGTGCCGTGAGGGCGACCAGGTCCTTCCTTCAGTCGCTGCCCCAGTGCGGGGGCCGGTCCTCCATGTACCGGGCGTCCCGGTCGTGCTCCTCGGGCCGCTCCCCCCAGCCGACGTCGCTGTCGTCCGGCGCCCGCTCGCGAACCGGTGCCGCCGCAGCGGGCGGGGTCACCGGCTGCCCGAGGCCCTCCAGCACGACCGCGCCCGGCAGCGCGGCCAGCACCGCCCCGGGGACGGCGAGCTTGCTGCCCCGGGTGCCCGAGCCGACGACCAGCAGCTCGCCGGCGGCCACGGCGGCGTCGACCAGCACGGGCCAGTCCCCCGGCAGCCCGACCGGGGTGATGCCGCCGTACGTCATCCCCGACTCGGCGACGGCGACGTCCTGCGGGGCGAAGGAGGCCTTGCGGGCACCCAGGTGGCGGCGGACGAGGCCGTTGACGTCGGCGCGGGTGTCGGCCCGCACCAGGCAGGCGGCCAGCGTCGTCTCCGCACCGCGCCGGGCGGCGACCACCACGCAGTTGGCCGAGGCCGCCAACGGCACGGCGTAGGCCTCGCTGAACGCGGCGGTGTCGGCCAGGTCGTCCTCGATCTCGGCCACCCACGCCGGACCGGTGAGTCCGGCGAGGGCGGCGGCCACCGGGGCGCCGAGCAGGTCGGGGCGGTCGGCGGCGGGGACCCAGGTGAGGCTCCCGAGCTGCGGTGCGGTCATGGCCTGATCGTGCCCCCGACTGTCCGGGAGCGGCCGGCCGGGCCAGGATGACGGTCGTGATCGGCCAGCTGCACTCCTACGTCATCGACGCCCCAAACGCGCACGCGTTGGCCGGCTTCTACGCCGAGCTGCTCGGGATGGAGGTGCGCGGCGAGCCCGGCGACGACTGGGTGGTGGTCACCGGCGCGGGCTACCGGCTGGCCTTCCAGCAGGCCCCGGACCTGCAGCCCCCGGACTGGCCCGACCCGGCCCGCCCGCAGCAGGCGCACCTGGACGTCCGGGTGGCCGACATCGACACCGCCGAACCCGCCGTGCTCGCCCTGGGCGCCACCCGGCTCCCCGGCGCCGGCGGTGACTTCCGGGTCTACGCCGACCCGGTCGGACACCCCTTCTGCCTGGTCTGGGACGCCCCGCTCCCGCCGCCCGCACCCGAGGAGACCCGATGACCCGGCCCGACCTGGCGCAGGCCAGTGCCTTCGTCACCGCCACCGGCTTCACCCCCGCCGAGATGACCGGCACCCGGGTCACCGGCACGGTGGAGCTCGGCCCGGACCAGCACACCCCTTGGGGCGTGGTGCACGGCGGCGTCTACGCGGCCGTGATCGAGTCCGCGGCCAGCATCGGGGCCAGCGCCGCGGTCGCCGACCGGGGCCAGTTCGCCGTCGGGGTGAACAACTCCACCGACTTCCTCCGCCCTGCGACCGAGGGCCGGCTCGACGTGCTGGCCGAGCCGGTGCAGCAGGGTCGCACCCTGCAGCTGTGGCTGGTCACGCTCACCCGCGCCGAGGACGGCAAGACCGTGGCCCGCGGCCAGGTGCGGCTGCAGAACGTCCCGCTGCCCGGCGCGTGAGCACCCCGGCCGGCGCGGCGGTCGCGGCTGCGGTCGCCTGCGCCGGCCGGCTCGGACTGACCTGCGCGGATCCCCGGCTGCTCTCCGACGGTGTCAACGCGGTGGTCCACCTGGCGCCGGCCCCGGTGGTCGCCCGGGTGGCGACGGCCACCCGACTGCTCCGACCCGACGTCTCGCGCACGTTCGGCCGGGAGGTGGCGCTGGCGACGGCGCTCACCGCCGCGGGCGCCGCCGTCGTCCCCCCGTCGGACCTGCTCCCGCCCGGCCCCCACGTGCAGGACGGCCTGGTGCTGTCCTTCTGGCGGTTTGCCGAGCTGACCGGTGAGCAGCCGACCGCGCAGGTGGCCGGCCGGGCCCTCGGTGAGCTGCACGAGGTGCTCGCGAGCCTGCCCGCGCCGGCGGGCGCCTTCCTGGACACCCCGCTCGAGGACGTCGCGGTCTTCGCCGCCACCGGCGCGGACCTCGGGGCACGGCCGGACCACGTGGAGCGGGTCGGTGCACTGCTGGAGGCGGTGCGCCCCCGGCTGGCCGGACCGTCGGGGGCGCTGCACGGGGACGCGCACCCCGGGAACCTGCTGGGCACCACGACGGGTTGGCGGTGGACCGACCTGGAGGACACCTCACCCGGGCCGGTCGGCTGGGACCTGGCCTGCCTGCGTTCCACCGGCCGGCTGGACGGCCGGGCCGCGGTGGACGCCACCCCGCACCCGCTGTCGGACGCCGACCTCGAGCCGCTCCTGCTGCTGCGCCTGCTGCACGGGGCGGCCTGGTCCCAGGTCGTGGCGTCCCGGGACCCCGGGTACCGCCGACAGGCCGACGAGCGGCTGGCCGCGGCCGTCGCCGAGGTGGGCCGGCGCCTGCGGGCGTGACTCAGTCCAGCGCGGCCAGCTCGGTGAGCGCGTGCTCCCAGCGGGTCCGGCGCTCGTCGTCGGACTGCTCCCACCACGCCGTGCCGCGCTCCCCCAGCCCGGTCTTAGCCGCCTGCACCCGGGCCCGCGCCGCACGCACCGCGTCGTCGTCGCCGGCCTTCTTCGCCGTCCGCACCCCGCTGCGTCCCACGCCCAGGTGGTGCAGCAGCTGCTCGCGCACGTCGTCGGGCAGCTGGGGGTCCTGGGTGCGCCAGCGCCGGCCGTCGACGACGATCCAGCGACCGTCGGCGGTGTGCTCGACCTCGCGGGTCACCGGGCGAGCCGGCGGGCCAGCTCGGGCAGCACCCGGCCCAGGGGCGCGTCGACGCGCACGTCGGCCTTCTCGTCACCCCGGGTGGGCCCGGAGTTGACGATCGCGACCGGGATGCCCTCCTTGGCCGCGCGCAGCACGAAGCGGTAGCCGCTCATCACGGTCAACGACGAGCCCAGCACGACCAGCGAGCGGGCGCAGGTGACCAGGTCGAAGGCGGTGTCGACCCGCTCGCGCGGCACGGTCTCGCCGAAGAAGACGACGTCGGGCTTGAGCGGTCCCCCGCCGCAGACGAGGCAGTCGACCATCACGAAGCCGTCGAGGGCCTCCTCGGGCAGCTCGACGTCGCCGTCGGGGTTGACCTCGCCCTCCACCGGCTCGGGCCGGAAGCCGGGGTTGGCCTCCCGCAGCCGGACGTCGAGGGCGGCCCGGTCGGCGACGTCCCCGCACTGCAGGCAGACCGTGCGGTCCAACCCGCCGTGCAGCTCCAGCACGTCCGAGGCGCCCCCGGCCTGGTGCAGGCCGTCGACGTTCTGGGTGACGATCCCGCCGAGCAGCCCGGCGTGCTGCAGGGCCGCGACCGCGCGATGCCCGTCGTTGGGGCGGGCGTGCGCGATCTGCCGCCAGCCGACGAAGCTGCGCGCCCAGTACCGGTGCCGACCGGCCGGGTCGCGGGTGAAGGTCTGCCAGGTCATCGGGGTGTGCCGACGCAGCGAACCGGTGGCGCCCCGGTAGTCCGGGATGCCCGAGTCGGTGGACAGCCCCGCCCCGGACAGCACCACGGCGTTGCCGTTGCCGACCAGCGCGGCGAGGTCGTCCAGCCCGGCGACGACGGGACCGGCATCGGTCAGCGGAGCACCCACACGGTCCATCGTCCCCGGTGCGCAGACCGCGCGCCATCAGGTCAGGTCGGCGTCCAGCCTCTCGAGCATCCCGTCGTAGAGCCGGCGCAGGCCCTTCGGCGCGAACGTGCGCTCGAAGAAGCCACCGATCCCGCCGGCGCCCTGCCACGTGGTGCGGACCCCCACGGTCGAGCTGTCCGCCCCGGCCGGGCGCACCGTCCAGGTGGTGACCATGGAGGAGTTGGCGTCGCTCTCCACGAGGCCACCGGCGTCGGGGAGCTCGGACACCGAGATGACCTGGTCGCGGACCCGCTTCTCGGTGGCGGCGAGCTTCCAGTGCACCCGGGTTCCGGCGCCCTGCCCGCCCGACTCGACCCGGTACTCGCTGAACTGCGGGCCGGCGATGCGCTGGCGGGTGCCCGCGTAGTCGGCGAGGGCGGCGTGCACCCGCGCGGCGGGGGCGTGCACGACTCGTTCTGCGGTGGCGACGACCTGACCCATGCGCCCAGTCTCCCGCGCGGGTCACCGGTCCCGCCGACGGGGCACCCAGAGCGCGCACCCCTGCGTCGAACCGGCCCGCACCCCCTCGCAGGCCGGGTCCTCCAGCGGCCAGTCGAGGAGGCCGCTGTCGGGGTCGAGCACCAGCAGGTCGGCGCGGTAGGACCAGCCGTTCAGGAACACCTCGCAGTCGCAGAACCCGCCGCGGGCCGCCAGCCGGCGCAGCAGCGCGGTGGCCCGCGGTGCGCAGCGCTCGCGCCAGCGCCGGGCCCAGCGCGGCGTGGTGTCGCAACCGAACTGGCCGGTCATCCGGGCCAGGTAGCAGAAGACGCACTCGCCGGGGTCGGGTGCGGTGAGGGCCTCGGCGAGCTCGGCGACGAACTCCTCGGCCTCGGTCGCGGGGGTGTGGGTCATATGTGCCTCCTGGGGTGTGGGAGGCCGAGCCGACCACCCCCCACCGACGGGAGCGGGCCGTCGTCCACAGCCCGGCCTGCCGTCCACAGGCGCCCTCAGCCGGCGAGGGCCACCGCGTGCCGGGCGATCTGCAGCTCCTCGTCGGTGGGCACCACCAGGACGGGCACCGCCGCGCCGTCCGGGCTGACCACCCGGGGTCCCCGGTCGGCCGCGGTGTTGCGGGCCGGGTCGAGGGCCAGCCCCAGGTGCCCGAGCCCGTCGAGCACCCGGGCGCGCACCTCGGGGCTGTTCTCCCCCACGCCCGCGGTGAAGACCAGCCCGTCGAGTCCCCCGAGGTGGGCCAGGTAGGCGCCCACGTAGCCGCGGATGCGGTGCGCGTAGACGCGCAGCGCGGCCTCGGCCCGGTCGTCGCCGTCCGCGGCTGCGCCCAGCACGTCGCGCAGGTCGCCGCTGCCGGTCAGCCCGGTCAGCCCGCTGCGGCGGTTCAGCAGCGTGTCCAGGTCGTCGGCGTCCAGGCCGTTGCGCATCAGGTGCAGCAGGGCGCCGGGGTCCAGGTCACCGCCGCGGGTGCCCATGACCAGGCCCTCCAGCGGGGTGAGCCCCATGGAGGTGGCGACCGACCGGCCGGCGTCGACCGCGCAGGCCGAGGCGCCGTTGCCCAGGTGCAGCACCACCAGCTTGGCGTCGGGCCGACCCAGCAGCCCGGCCGCCACCTGGGAGACGTACTCGTGCGAGCTCCCGTGGAAGCCGTAGCGGCGCACCCCGAACCGGGCGGCGACGTCGACGTCGATCGCGTAGGTCGAGGCCTCCGCCGGCATCGTGGCGTGGAAGGCGGTGTCGAACACGGCCACCTGCGGGACGGCGGGGAAGGCCGCGCGGGCGGCCCGGATGCCCAGCAGCCCGGGCGGGTTGTGCAGCGGCGCCAGCGAGGACAGCTCGTCGACGGCGGACTCGACGTCGTCGTCGACCACCACCGGGGCGCTGAAGCGGGACCCGCCGTGCACCACCCGGTGACCCACCACGCCGGGGGCGAGGTCCGGCCCGTGCTCGGCGAAGGTCGCGGTCATCAGCTCCAGCGCGGCGGCGTGGTCGGCCAGCGGGGTCTCCACGGTCACGTCGACGTCGCCCGTGCGGTGCCGGATCGAGCCGCCGGCGCCGATCCGCTCGACGAGGCCGTGGGCGAGCACCCGCTCGTCGGCCATGTCCAGCAGCCGGTACTTCAGCGAGGAGGAGCCGCTGTTGAGCACCAGGACGACGCTCACGAGCCGGCCGCCTGCACCGCGGTGATGGCGATGGTGTTGACGATGTCGCGCACGGTGGCCCCTCGGGACAGGTCGTTGACCGGCTTGTTCAGGCCCTGCAGCACCGGGCCCATGGCGACCGCACCGGCCGAGCGCTGGACCGCCTTGTAGGTGTTGTTGCCGGTGTTCAGGTCGGGGAAGACGAACACGGTGGCCCGCCCGGCGACGGCCGAGCCCGGCATCTTCGACGCACCCACCGTCGGGTCGGCCGCGGCGTCGTACTGCATGGGCCCGTCGACGACGAGCTCCGGGGCGCGCTCGCGGACCAGCGCGGTGGCGGCCCGCACCTTCTCCACGTCGGCACCGGACCCGCTGTCCCCGGTCGAGTAGGACAGCATCGCGATCCGCGGCTCGATGCCGAACCGGCTGGCCGTGGCGGCCGAGCTGATCGCGATGTCGGCCAGCTGGGCGGCGTCGGGCTCGGGGTTGACCGCGCAGTCGCCGTAGACCAGCACCCGGTCGGCCAGCGCCATGAGGAAGACGCTGGACACCACGGACACCCCGGGCCGGGTGCGGATGACCTCGAACGCCGGCCGGATGGTGTGCGCGGTGGTGTGCGCAGCGCCGGAGACCATCCCGTCGACCAGGCCGAGCTGCACCATCATCGTGCCGAAGTACGACACGTCCGGGACGACGTCGCGGGCGGCCTCCACGGTCATCCCGCGGTGCGCGCGCAGTCGGGCGTACTCCTCGGCGAAGCGTCCGCGCAGCTCCTCGTCGAAGGGGTCGACCACCGCGGCCTCGGCGATGTCCAGGCCCAGCTCGGAGGCCCGGCCGCGCACCCTGCTCTCCTCGCCGAGCAGCGTCAGCCGGGCGATCCGGCGGGACAGCACGATGGCCGCGGCGCGCAGCACCCGGTCGTCGTCCCCCTCGGGGAGCACGACGTGCTGCTGGGCCGCACGGCTGCGCTCGGTGAGCACGTGCTCGAACATCAGCGGCGTCACCACGTCGGAGGGGACGACGGCCAGCCGGTCGAGCAGCTCCCGGGTGTCGACCGCCTCGTCGAACATCGCGATCGACGTCTCGGTCTTGCGCGGGGAGTCCGCGGCCATCAGCCCGCGGGTGCGGATGACCCGGGCGGTGGTGTCGAACGTGCCCAGCGCGGTGCGCACGATCGGCAACGAGGAGCCGATGCCGGCGATCAGCCGCACGAAGGGCTCGGGCAGGTCGATGCCGCCGTTGAGCAGGATGCCGGTCGGTGAGGGGTAGGTGCCCGAGGCGTGCGCCGTCATCACCGCCAGCACGACGTCGGGCCGGTCGCCGGGGACGACGACGACCGACCCCTCGGTGATCCGGGGCAGCACGTTGACCATCGACATCGCGGCGACGACGACGGCCATCGCCTCCCGGCTCATCAGCTCGGGGTCACCGGCGACCAGCTCGCCGTCGACCGCCGCGGCGACCGAGGCGAACGTCGGGGCGATGAGGAACGCCTCCTCCGGGATGCCCCAGACCGGCAGGTCGGTGACGCCGCGGACGGCGGCCAGCCCCTCCTCGAGCCGATCGGGGTCGGCCCGGTTGAGCACCACCGCGAGCACCCCGGCGTGCTCGGCGGCCAGCTCGCGCAGGGCGGGCTCGGCGACGGCGGCCAGGTCGGCCGGGGGGCGCGCGGGCGCCTGGCCGAGGTGCTCGGCGCCGGCGGCGTCCCGCCCGCCCAGCACGAGCACCACCGGGGTGCCCAGGTTCGCCGCGATCCGGGCGTTGTAGGACAGCTCGGTCGGGGAGCTGACGTCGGTGAAGTCCGAGCCGACGACGACGACCGCGTCGCAGCGGGCCTCCACGGCCTTGAACCGCTCGACGACCCGGGCGAGGGCGGCGTCGCCGTCGGTGTGCACGTCGTCGTAGCCCACCCCGACGGCGTCGGCCGGGTCGACCTCGGCGGTGGCGTGCTGCAGCAGCAGGTCCAGCACGTGGTCGGGCTCGGTGGTGCTGCGGGCGATCGGCCGGAAGACCCCGACCCGGCCGACCTCGCGGGCCAGCGTGGTCAGCAGACCCAGGGCGACGATCGACTTGCCGGAGTGCCCCTCGACGGAGGCGACGTAGACGCTGCGGGCCACGGTCAGGCTCCCTCGGGCCGTGCTCTCGATGCGCGGGAGCACCGGCGAGCGGGGGTCGGTGACGTGGTCGACGGTACCGAGCGCCCGCGGCCGGCGTTGATCAGCTCCGACGACCACCGTGCGTCCTCAGCCACCGGCGTCGGTGGAGGAGGACGCACTCTGGTCGTCCCAGCTGATCAACGCCGAGGGGTCAGCCGGCCGTCGTCATGTCCCCGGTCGCCGGGACGCCCGCGGCCAGGCCGTACTGCAGGTGGACGCTGCCCTTCGGGCTGGCCACCGGCGGGGCCAGGAGGGTCAGGTTCGTCGGCACCGCACCGCCGCTGAACACCGTCTTGCCGGTGCCGAGCACGATCGGGTGCAGCCAGAGGTCGAGCCGGTCGAACAGCTGCTCGCGGAGCAGTGTCTGCACCAGGTCCACGCTGCCGACGACCACCACCTTCTCGTGCCGGTCCCGGACCTCGCGGACGGCGGCCGGAAGGTCCGGGCCCAGCTGCGCCGAGCCGGCCCACGAGAGATCCGGCGTGCCGCGGGAGGCGACGTACTTCGGGATCCGGTGGAACAGCTGCGCGAACTCGTCGTCCTGGTGCGGCCAGTACGCGCTGAAGATGGCGTGCGTGCGCCGGCCCAGCAGCAGCGCGTCGCACCCCTCGTAGGCGGCAGCGACCTGTGCGCCCGCGACCTCGTCGACCAACGGCGCCTGCCAGCCGCCGAAGCGGAAGCCGCCGTCGGTGTCCTCCTCGGGGCCGCCCGGCGCCTGCGCGACGAGGTCGAGGGTGGCGAACAGCTCGATCTGGATGGTGCCCACGGCCGGCTCCCGGTGTCTCGGTGGTCTCTGCGGTGGAGACCGAGCCGGGCGGGAGGACTCATCGGAGCGGGGTGCCCCCAGCAGGATTCGAACCTGCGACACACGGTTTAGGAAACCGATGCTCTATCCCCTGAGCTATGGGGGCCCGGGGAGTACCGGCAGAGGCTACCGGGCGCGTCGCGCCGCGCCGGGGAACGTCTGGCCGACCATGATCGTCAGAACGGACAGGGGCGGGATCCGGGTCCAACGGTTACCTTTTCTGTCCGGTGCACGTTCCGGCGACGACGCCGGCAGGAGGTGGAACGCATGACGAGCAGCACCCGCGAGATCCGGGTCGAGGACGCCCCGGCCCGGAACCGTTTCGAGGTCAGCGTCGACGACCAGGTCGTCGGGCTGGCCAGCTACCACGTCGAGGGCGACGTCATGACGCTCCCGCACACCGAGGTGTCGCCGGCCGTGGCCGGTCAGGGCCTGGGCACCACGCTGGTGGCCGCCGTCCTCGCCAGTGCCCGTGAGCGGCACCTGACCGTGCTCCCCTACTGCTCCTTCGTGCGGCACTACCTCCACGAGCACCCGGCCGAGGTCGACCTGGTGGCCGAGGCCGACCGCCCGCACTTCGGCCTGGAGCTCACCTCCAACTGAGCGGGCAGGGCCCGGAACCGCCGTTTACCGTCGACCGGTGCCGACTGCCGTCTCCTGGTTCCGCCGCGACCTCCGCCTCGCCGACAACCCCGCCCTCCTCGCCGCCCGCGACGTCGGCGACGTGCTCCCGCTGTTCGTCCTCGACCCGGCGATCTGGGAGAAGTCCGGCGACCCGCGGCGGCACTTCCTGGCCGGCTGCCTGGCCGAGCTGCACGAGGCCACCGACGGGCGCCTGGTGGTCCGGCGCGGCAGGCCCGAGGACGTCGTCCCCGCCGTGGCCCGTGAGGTGGGCGCGCAGAGCGTGCACGTCGCCGGCGACACCGGCCCGTACGGCCGCAAGCGGGACCGGGCCGTGGAGAAGGCCCTCGGTGACGTCGAGCTGGTGCGCACCGGCTCGGCCTACGCCGTCGCCCCGGGCACGATCACCAAGGACGACGACACCCCCTTCAAGGTGTTCACCCCGTTCTCCCGGCGCTGGCGCGAGCACGGCTGGCCCGACCCCGCGCCCCGGCCCACGAAGGTCAGCTGGGCGCACGCCGAGAGCGAGGACCTCCCCGAGGCCCCCGACCTGGGTGACACCGAGGTGCTGGAAGCCGGTGAGAAGGCGGCCCGGAAGCAGTGGAAGCGGTTCCTCGACGAGCGGATCGCCGACTACGACGACCAGCGCGACCGCCCCGACCTGGACACCACCAGCCGGATGTCGGCGCACCTGCACTTCGGCACCGTCCACCCGCGCACCCTGCTGCACGACATCGCGGAGTCCGGGCAGAAGGGTGCCGGGGTCGACACCTACGTCACCGAGCTGTGCTGGCGGGAGTTCTACGCCGACGTGCTGTGGCACCGGCCCGAGACCGCCCGTGAGTACTACAACGACGAGCTCGCCGGCATGACGTACGCGACGGGGAAGGCCGCCGACGAGGACTTCGAGGCCTGGGCCACCGGCCACACCGGCTTCCCCGCCGTCGACGCCGCGATGCGCCAGCTGCTGGCGCAGGGCTGGATGCACAACCGGATGCGGATGATCACCGCCAGCTTCCTGGTGAAGGACCTGCACCAGGAGTGGACTCGCGGCGCGCGGTACTTCATGCAGCACCTGGTCGACGGCGACCTGGCCAGCAACAACCACGGCTGGCAGTGGGTCGCCGGCACCGGCACCGACGCCGCGCCCTACTTCCGGGTCTTCAACCCGGTCACCCAGGGCAAGAAGTTCGACCCGGACGGCGAGTACGTGCGCCGCTGGGTCCCCGAGCTGCGCGACCTGGACGCCAAGCACGTGCACGAGCCGTGGAAGGCCCCGGACGGCGTCCCGGAGGGCTACCCCGAGGTCATGGTGGACCACAAGCACGAGCGCGAGGTCGCCCTGGACCGCTACGCGAAGGCCCGCGGGAAGTAGCGCCGGGGGCTGTGCCCGCTGCGACAACGAGCGGGTCAGCTGAGCCAAGACCCGGGCGGTGCCCGGCGACAGGGTGGACGACGACACGACGGTCCGCCCACGCTCGGAGGCCCCCATGACGATCGCGCCGCCAGACCCCACCACGACGACGCCGGGCACGAGGTCCGTCGTCCGGGGTGCCTGTCCGCACGACTGCCCCGACACCTGCGCGATGCTGGTGACCGTCGAGGACGGCCGCGCCGTGAAGGTGGCCGGCGACCCCGACCACCCGTACACCGCCGGCGGTCTGTGCGTGAAGGTCAACAACTACCTGGACCGGGTGTACGACCCCGGCCGCGTGCTGTTCCCGATGCGCCGCACCGGCCCGAAGGGCAGCGGCCAGTTCGAGCGGATCAGCTGGGACGACGCGATCGCCGAGATCGCCACCCGGCTGGAGGACACCGTCGCCGAGTTCGGGCCCGAGTCGGTCATGCCGGTCAGCTACCTCGGCACCCAGGGCATCCTCAACGGCCTCAACGTGGGCGACCCGTTCTTCGCGAAGCTCGGTGCCACGGTCGCCGAGCGCACCTACTGCGACTCCGGCTCCTGCACCGCCTACGCGATGACGATCGGCGACACCGCCGGGGTGGACCCCGAGAGCCTGGTGCACTCCCGGTTCATCCTGATCTGGGCCTGCAACGTGCAGAGCACGAACCTGCACCTGTGGCCCTACATCACCGAGGCGCGCAAGCGCGGCGCCAAGGTCGTCGTGGTCGACCCGGTGAAGACCCGGACGGCGGCCGCCGCCGACCAGCACATCGCGCTGCGCCCGGGCACCGACGGCGCCCTCGCGCTGGCCATGGCGCACGTGGTCATCGCCGAGGGGCTGACCGACGACGACTACGTCGAGCACTTCACCGTCGGCTACCCCGAGTTCGCCGAGCGCGTGGAGCAGTACACCCCGGAGTGGGCCGAGGGCGAGACCGGCGTCCCGGCCGAGACCATCCGCACCCTGGCCCGGGAGTACGCGACCGCCCAGCCCTCGGTCATCCGGATCGGGGTCGCCGTCGAGCGGCACGCCGGCGGCGGCCAGGCGGTCCGCGCGCTGTCCTGCCTGCCCGGCCTGGTCGGCGCGTGGCGCAAGCCCGGCGGCGGCATCCTGCAGCTCCCGCTGTGGGCCTTCCCGGTCAACTGGGGTGCGTTCATGCACCCGGAGATGCTCACCCCCGGCACCCGCGTGGTGAACCAGTTCCGGCTGGGCTCGGCCCTGGCCGGCGAGCTGGACGGACCACCGCTGAAGGCGTTGTTCGTCTACAACTCCAACCCGGTCGTGGTCTGCCCCGACCAGGACAAGCTGATCGCCGGGCTACAGCGCGAGGACCTGTTCACCGTGGTCAGCGAGCAGTTCATGACCGACACCGCGGACTACGCCGACATCGTGCTGCCGGCGACCACCCAGCTCGAGCAGGACGACGTCATGTTCAGCTGGGGCCACCTGTTCGTGACCTACAACCACCGCTCGATCGAGCCGCTGGGCGAGGCGGTGCCCAACACCGAGGTGTTCCGGCGGCTGGCCGCGGCGATGGGCTTCGACGACCCGGTCTTCCGGCGCACCGACGCCGAGATGATCGCCGAGGCCTTCGACTGGTCGCACCCGCACATGCAGGGCATCACCGTCGAGAAGCTGCAGGAGCTCGGCTGGATGCGGCTCAACGTGCCCTCGCCCGACGCGTACGCCCCGCACGCCGAGGGCGGCTTCCCGACCGCGTCGGGCAAGGTCGAGTTCCTCGCCTCCGCGGCGGCCGGCGGGAACTTCGTCGTCCCGCTGTTCCGGCAGGGCTCGAACGACCACCAGCCCGGGCAGGCCGTCGACCCGTTGCCGCACTACATCCCGCCGCGGGAGAACGCCGCCGGCGACCCGTCGCTGTCGACCAGGTACCCGCTGAACCTGCTGACGCCCAAGTCGCACGCCTACCTGAACTCCAGCTTCGGCAACCACGAGTTCCACCGGAAGGTGCAGAAGGAGGCCACCCTCGTCCTGCACCCCGACGACGCGGCCGCCCGCGGCATCACCGACGGCGCCCAGGTGCAGGTGTTCAACGACCGCGGCCGGTTCACCGTGGTCGCCAAGCTCGACCGCACCCTGCTGCCCGGGGTGGTGGTCAGCGCGATGGGCTCGTGGCGCAAGCACAGCCGGGCCGGCGCCACGCTCGCCGCGGTGAACCCGACCGCGTTCGCCGACCTGGGCAACGCCCCGACGTTCTCCGACACCCTGGTGGAGGTCGAGATCGCCTGAGCCGCCGGGTGGGGGCGCGGTGCACGATGGACCCCTGACCGACGCACCTCACCGAGGAGGAGCCGCATGACGAGCACGGCCACCGAGACCTACCGGGCCGCCCGGGACCAGCTGCTGGCGTTGCGGGGTGAGCACGCGCGCGCCGTCGAGGAGTTCGCCTGGCCCGACCTGGGCGAGCGCTTCAACTGGGCGCACGACTGGTTCGACGCCTACGCCCGCCAGGACCAGGGCACCGCGCTGTGGATCGCCGAGGCCGACGGCAGCGAGGCGCGGTGGTCCTTCGCCGAGATGGTCCGCCGCTCGGACCAGGTGGCCCGCTGGCTCTCCTCGGTGGGCGTCGGCCGGGGTGACCGGGTGGTGCTCATGCTGGGCAACCAGGTGCAGCTGTGGGAGTCGATGCTGGCGGTGATGAAGCTCGGCGCGGTGATCATGCCGACGACGACGGCGCTGGGCCCGGCGGACCTGGTCGACCGGATCGAGCGCGGGGGTGCCGCGCACGTGGTCGCGAACGCCGCCGACGCCGCCAAGTTCGCCGACGTCCCGGGCGACTACACCCGGATCGCGGTCGGCGACCCGGTGGAGGGCTGGCTGTCCTACGCCGAGGCCGACGGTGCCGATGACGGCCCGGTCGAGCACCCGGGGACGGCCCCGGGCGACCCGCTGCTGCTGTACTTCACCTCGGGGACGACGTCGCGGCCCAAGCTGGTCGAGCACACCCAGGTGAGCTACCCGCTCGGGCACCTGTCGACGGTGTACTGGCTGGGCCTGCAGCCCGGCGACGTGCACCTGAACATCAGCTCACCGGGCTGGGCCAAGCACGCCTGGTCCTGCTTCTTCGCCCCGTGGATCACCGGCGCCACGATCTACCTCTACAACTACGCCCGCTTCGACGCCCCCGCGCTGCTGGAGCGGATCCGCTCGGCCGGGATCACCACGTTCTGCGCCCCGCCGACGGTGTGGCGGATGCTGATCCAGGCCGACCTCTCCGGCGGCCCGGGCTCCCTGCGCGAGGTCATCGCGGCCGGTGAACCGCTCAACCCCGAGGTGATCTCCCAGGTGGAGAGGGCCTGGGGACTGACCCTGCGCGACGGGTTCGGGCAGACCGAGATGACCGCCGTGGTCGGCAACACCCCCGGCTCCCCGGTCAAGCCCGGCTCGATGGGCCGGCCACTGCCGGGCTGCCCGGTGGTGCTGGTCGACCCGGTCACCGGCGAGGTCGGTGACGAGGGCGAGATCTGCCTGGACCTGTCGGCCCACCCGCTGCCGCTGATGACCGGGTACGCCGGCGACCCGCAGCGCAACGCCGACGCCATGGCCGGCGGGTACTACCACACCGGGGACGTCGCGACCCAGGACGCCGAGGGCTACATCACCTACGTCGGGCGCACCGACGACGTCTTCAAGGCCAGCGACTACAAGATCAGCCCGTTCGAGCTGGAGAGCGTGCTCATCGAGCACCCCGCCGTCGCCGAGGCCGCCGTCGTCCCCGCCCCGGACCCGGTGCGCGCCGCCGTCCCCAAGGCCTACATCGCCCTGGCCGCCGGCCACGAGCCCACCGCGGAGACCGCCCGGTCCATCCTGGCCCACGCCCGGGCGAACCTGGCCCCGTTCCTGCGGGTCCGCAAGATCGAGTTCTACGAGCTGCCCAAGACCATCAGCGGCAAGATCCGCCGGGTCGAGCTGCGCCGGCGCGAGGAGGCCGGCGACGGCGGGTCCACGGAGTACAGCGACACCGACTTCCCCGACCTGCGCGGCTGAGGAGACCGCCGGGCTCAGCCGCCGAGCTGGGCCCGGCGGGCGCTGGGGGTCATGCCGAACCGGGCGCGGAACACCCGGCAGAAGTGCGCGTGGTCGGGCAGCCCGTGCCGGGCGGCGACCGCCCCGATGGGCAGCGCCGCTGCGGCGGGGTCGACCAGGGCGCGCCAGCAGCGCTGCAGCCGCTGCTCCCGCAGGTGCTCGACCACGGTCGTCCCCGAGGCCCGGAAGACCCGGTTGAGGTAGCTCAGCGAGATGGCGCAGGCGTCGGCGATGTCCTGGGGGGTCAGCTCGGCCTCGCCGAGGTGCTGCTCGACGAACCGCTCGGCCCGGTGCAGGTGCAGGTCGGTGCTGCGGGCGGCCGGTGCCTCGCTGCGCACCAGCGCCACGATCAGGTCGCCCACGGTCTGCGCCATCGCCGCCGCGACCGGCCCGGCCAGCTCGTCGCCGTCCAGCCGGTGCAGCGCGGAGAGGAAGGGCGGGACCGTGGCGGCGACGCCGAAGCGGCCGTCGAACCGGACGGCGGTGGCCCGGGCCATCTCGGCGGCCGACAGCGGCAGCAGCCGCTTGGGGTGCAGGCACACCGAGTAGGCGAACGAGCCGGTGGTCTCGAAGACGAAGGGCCGGCTGCTGTCGTAGAGCACGAAGTCCCCGGGCCCGATGACCGCCTCCCGGCCGTCCTGGACGACCAGCGTGGTGCCCTGCCGGGCCAGCGCGATCTGCAGGTAGTCCTCGTCGGCCCGCCGGACCAGGTTCTCGGTGCGGGCGAAGCGGTGCGGACCGGCCTCGATCTTGCGGACCAGGGTGTCCCCCACGTCCGCCGCCGTCACCCGCCCCCGGCTGGGCACGTCCTCCAGCGGGCGGACGTCGAGGGTCACGAACTGGTCGCAGACCGCCTCGCGCCAGAACTCCGCCCGGTCCGGGCCGGCCACCGTCGACGTGTCGATGGTGGTGATGGCCATGCCCGATCGTGGCCCACGAACATCACGCTGTCACTACGCGGACGTGTCCGGCGTCTCACGAGGCCAGCGCCAGCACCTCCCGCTCCTCGGCCCGGGCCCGGACGTCGGCGTCGCTGCAGAACCCGAGACCGCTGCGCTTGAGGCACAGCAGACCCACCAGCCGGCCCTCGGCGTCGACGACGGCGAGCCGGCGGCGGCCCTGGGCCAGCAGGTGCGCGTGGGTGCGCCCGAGGTCGGCGGCCGGGCACACCGTGCGTCCCCGGAGCCGGCCCAGCCCGCCGACCGGGGTGTCCGCCGCGGCACCGACCAGGTCCTCGCGCTCGACGACGGCGAGCAGCCGGCCCCCGTCGACGACGAGCAGGGCGTGCAGGTGGTCGTCGTCGAAGAGGGCCCGCGCCTGACCCACGGTGGTGTCCGGGGGGCTGGTGCGGGGTGCGGACAGCGCCGCCTCCGACACGGGCACGCCGTGCGTCGTCGTCCCCCGGCACGGTCCGGTCACGGCGTCCCCTCCCTCCACGCTGTCCTCACGGCGAGCCTGCCCGGCGGGGCGACGGCGGTCTTGGCCCTGCGTGCCGTGCCCTTGTCGCTCGGCACACCCGGGGCCCGGGCCTCAGCCGCGGGAGCGGATCCAGTCGGGCAGGACGCCGGCGTCGAGCACCCGCTCGCGCAGCGGGGTGACCATCTCGACCAGCCGCTCCGTCCCCTCCGCGCCCAGGTGCGCCCAGCCGTCCACGGCGAGGAAGTCGGTGACGGTCTCGACGTCGTCCCGCAGGGCCTTCCCGGCGTCGGTCAGGCCGTCGTCCCCGACCAGGCCGCGGGCCCGCAGCCGCTCGGTGCCGGCGGTCCACTCCTCGTCGCTCCAGCCGCGGGTGGTGCGGACGAACTCCAGCGAGTTCGAGGCCAGCCCACCGGTGACCAGCGCCTCGACCGGGTCCAGACCCGAGGACAGCAGCGCGGTGACGTGCCCGTCGCCGCGGTGCTCACGCAGCAGCAGCCCGGCGTGCCAGAGCTGCATGAGCGGGTCCTCCGGCCACGGCTGGGCCGACCACGCCCCGTAGACCGGGCGCCCGGCGGCGGACAGCCCCGCGCAGGCCTCCCGGGCCAGCTCGACGGCCTCGGCGACGTCGGGCTCGCCGAGCACGTCGTGCAGCCGGGTGGCGACGCCGTCGGCCCGGGCCGCGGCCCACTGCTCGGGCGTGCCGGCCCCCCACACGGCCGGGACGGCGGCGGACACCAGCGACGGGGCGAACACGTAGAAGGTGGCGACGACGAGCTCGGGGCCGCAGGGGCCGAAGGCCGAGCCGCGGGCGGCGAAGTAGCCGGCCCGGGTCGCGGGGACGCCGAACCGGTCGTAGGCCTCGTTCACCTCGGGGGCGAAGAAGCCGACCACGTGCAGGGTCTCCAGCGAGCCCCAGGCGCGGCGGGCGAGGGCGGGGGTGACGGTCATGCCCCGATCCTGCCCCGGCCCGGCAGAACCCTCAGACTGGGAGGTGTGAGCGCACGTGCCTGAGGGCCACACCCTGTTCCGCCTGGCCCGGGACCAGCACCGCGCCTTCGCCGGGCGCGAGGTGCACGTCACCAGCCCGCAGGGCCGCTTCGCCTCCGAGGCCGAGCTCGTCGACGGGCGGGTGCTCGACGAGGTCACCAGCTGGGGCAAGCACCTGTTCGCCGCGTTCGGCCCCGACGTCGTCCACGTGCACCTGGGTCTGTACGGCAAGTACACGACCGGCACCGGCCTGCCGCCCGAGCCGCGCGGCGCGCTCCGGATGCGCTGGGAGGGCCCCGGGGACGACGGCGAGGGCGTCTGGACCGACCTGCGCGGGGCGACCGCCTGCGAACTGATCACCGACGGCGAGGTGCAGCTGATCCTGGACCGGCTGGGTCCGGACCCGCTGCGCAGGTCCGACCCGGAGAAGGCGTACGCCCGCATCTCGCGCAGCCGGGTGACCATCGGCGCGCTGCTGATGGACCAGGCCGTGCTCGCCGGTGTCGGCAACGTCTACCGGGCCGAGCTGCTCTTCCGGCACCACGTGTCGCCGTTCCGGCCGGGCAAGCAGATCGACCACGAGACCTGGACGGCGATGTGGGCCGACCTCGTCACGCTGATGAAGGCCGGCGTGCGCTCGGGCCGCATCGTCACGACCCGCCCGGAGGACCGGACGAAGAAGCGCGGCACCCCGACCCGGGGCGACGCCTCCTACGTGTACCGGCGCACCGGCCAGCCCTGCCGCTGGTGCGGGACACCGATCGCGACCGAGGTGATGGTCGGCCGCAACCTGTTCTGGTGCCCGACCTGTCAGGCGGTCTGAGCCCTCAGGCCAGCTGGCCCTTGGCGGGATCGCCGGCGGGGACCGGGCGCACCACCTGCACGTCGAACGGCGCGGCCAGGTCGTCCTGCACCCGCGCGGCCAGCCCGGTGAAGGTCGCGCCGCCCCCGTGGGCGTTCAGCGCCGCGGCGTCGGCCCAGCGCTCGACCATGACGAGCACGGTCTTGCTGGCGTACAGCGCGTAGAGCTCGCACCCCGGCTCCTCGTGCACCAGCGGGACCACCTGCTCGAAGGCCTCCCGCACGGCGTCGAACCGCTCGGGCCTCGGCGTGATGGTGGCGATGACGGTGACCGACACGGGTGGTCCTCCAGGAGACGGGGGTGCTGGCCTGGTGCAGACCGCACCGGCGGGGTCAGGATGCCAGGTGTGACCGACGCCGCAGGTCCTGCCCACCGCTCCCGTCCGCTCCGGGTGGCGGTGGTCGGTGCGGGCCCGGCCGGCATCTACGCCGCGGAGGCCCTCGCCGACCAGGACGACGTCCCGGTGGCGGTGGACCTGGTGGACCGGCTCCCCACGCCGTTCGGACTGGTCCGGCACGGCATCGCCCCCGACCACCACAAGATGCGCGCGCTGGCCGACACCCTGCGCCGCACCCTGGACCACGACCGGGTCCGCTTCGTCGGCAACGCCGAGCTGGGCTCCGACCTCACCGTCGCCGACCTGCGGGCGCACACCGACGCCGTCGTCTACACCCACGGGGCCTCCGGTGACCGCCGACTGGGCATCGACGGGGAGGACCTGCCCGGGAGCATCGCCGCCACCGACCTCGTGGCCTGGTACACCGGGCACCCCGACGCCGACCGGGAGCTCGTGGAGACCGCGCTGGCCCGGGCGCACGACGTCGTCGTCGTGGGGGTGGGGAACGTGGCCCTCGACGTCGCCCGGGTGCTGGCCCGCTCCCCCGGCGAGCTCGCCGACACCGACATGCCCCAGCACGTGCTCGACGCCCTCGCCGCCGCCCCGGTCGAGCGGATCACCGTGCTCGGCCGGCGCGGACCGGCGCAGGCCACGTTCACCACCCAGGAGCTGCGCGAACTGGGCCACCTGGAGGCCGCGGTCGCGCTGGTCGACACCGCCGGGCTCGACGACGAGAGCGCGGTGCGTGCCGTCGCCCGGAACCTGGCCACCCTCCGCGAGTGGGCCGACCACGAGCCCCTCGCCGGGAGCGTGAGCATGCGGCTGCGGTTCTTCGCCCGGCCGGTCCGCCTGGAGGGCACCGACCGCGTCACCGGCGTCGTCGTCGAGCGGACCACCGTGGACGCCGCGGACCGGCTGACCGGCACCCGGGAGATCGACACCGTCCCGGCCGACCTGGTCGTGCGCTCCATCGGCTACCAGGGCCGCAGCCTGCCCGGGCTCCCGGTCGACGACCGGACCGGCGTGGTGGCCAACGAGGCCGGCCGGGTGCTGCGCGACGGGATGGCCAGCCCCGGGGAGTACGTGGCCGGCTGGATCAAGCGCGGGCCGACCGGGGTGGTCGGCACCAACAAGCACGACGCCCGGGAGACCGTCGCGGCGCTGCTCGAGGACGCCGCGGCGGGTCGACTGGGCGACGGCGGCCCCGAGGACGACCTGGTCGACACCCTCCTCGCCCGTGGCGCCCACCCGGTCCTGCTCGACCACTGGCGGGCGATCGACGACGCCGAGACCGCGCTGGGAGCCACCCAGGGCCGCGCCCGGACGACGATCCACGACCGCGCCGCCCTCCTCGCCCACGCGCACGCCACCCCTCGGCGTTGATCAGCTCCGACGACCAGGGTGCGTCCTCCTCCACCGGCGTCGGTGGCTGAGGACGCACGGTGATCGTCCCACCTGATCGACGCCGGGGGGGACCACGCACGACGGCGCCGCCCGACCCGGGTGGGTCGGACGGCGCCGTCGTCAGGTGCCGGGGTGAGCCGGCGGGTGGGTCACCCCTCGGTGCGCCGACGTCGGCCGACCAGCACCAGCGCGGAGCCGACCAGGAGGACGAGGAACCCGCCGACGAGCGGGACCAGGGTGTCCACACCGGTGTAGGCGAGGTAGCCGCCCCCGGTCCGCGGGCCGCTGCCCGTCACCGGGGTCCCGGAGCCCGGACCACCCGCACCCACGACACCGGTCCCGGGGCCACCCGGGGCGTCGGCGAGGTAGGTGAAGCCGAGAGTGGCCGAACCGCCCGGCGTGGTCACGACCACGTCGACCAGGCCCGCGACGCCCGGAGGCGTCACGAAGGTCAGCTCGGTCGGGCTGACCACCGTCACCGGCACGTCGACGCCGCCGACGGTCACCGTGGTCTGGCCGGGCACGAAGCCCGTCCCGGTCACGGTCACCGTCGTACCCCCGCCCACCGGGCCGGTCGCCGGGGTCAGCGAGTCGGCCGTCGGGGCACCGGGGACGACGACCGGCTCGAGGTAGGTGAACCCGAGCGGAGCCGTCGACCCGCCCACCGTGGTGACCACCACCTCGACCGTGCCGGGGACGAGCCCGGGCGGGGTGACGAGGGTGAGCTGGGTCGGGCTGAGCACGGTGGACGGGACGGGGGTGCCCCCGACGGTGACCGTGGTCTGACCCGGGACGAAGCCCGTGCCCGCGACGGTCACCGTGGTGCCGCCGACCAGCGGCCCGGTGGCGGGGGTGAGGGACGTGGCCGTCGGGGCGACGGGCACGACCACCGGGGCCACGTAGGTGAAGCCCACCGGCGCCGACGTGCCCGCCGGCGTGGTGACCGTGACCTGCGCCAGTCCGGCCGTGCCGGGCGGGGTGAGGAAGGTCAGCTCGGTGTCGGAGACCACCTCGACGTCGGCGGCCGGGACGGTGGTCCCGCCGATGACGACCGTCGTCCCCGCCACGAACCCGGTACCGGTCAGGGTCACGGGCGTACCGCCCGCGGTGGGACCGCTCGCCGGGGTGATGCCGCCCACCGTGGGCAGTGCGGGCGCCACGTAGGAGAAGCCCACCGGACCCGACGTGCCCGACGGCGTCGTCACCGTGACCTCGACCAGGCCCGCGGGGTCACCCGGGGTCAGGAACGAGATCTCCGTGGCGGACACGACCGTGACGTCCTCGGCCAGGACCGTGTCGGTCCCGATGGTCACCGAGGTGGCCCCGTCGACGAACCCGGTGCCCGTGAGGGTCACCGGCGTGCCGCCGGCCACCGGACCCGAGGAGGGGGCGATGCCGGTGACCGTCGGGGCCACCACGACCGGGGCCAGGTAGCTGAACCCGACCGGAGCCGACGTGCCCGACGGCGTCGTCACCGTGACCTCGACCAGGCCCGCGGGGTCACCCGGGGTCGAGAACGAGATCTCCGTGGCCGACACGACCGTCACCGCAGTGGCCGGGACCACGTCGGTCCCGATCGTCACCGACGTCGCGCCGTCGACGAACCCGGTGCCGGTCAGCGTCACCGGCGTACCGCCCGCGGCAGGACCCGAGGACGGGGCGATGCCCGTGACCGTCGGGGCCACCACGACCGGGGCCAGGTAGCTGAACCCGACCGGCGCCGACGTCCCCGACGGCGTCGTCACCGTGACCTCGACCAGACCCGCGGGGTCACCCGGGGTCGAGAACGAGATCTCCGTGGCCGACACGACCGTCACCGCAGTGGCCGGGACCACGTCGGTCCCGATCGTCACCGACGTCGCGCCGTCGACGAACCCGGTGCCGGTCAGCGTCACCGGCGTACCGCCCGCGGCAGGACCCGAGGACGGGGCGATGCCCGTGACCGTCGGGGCCACCACGACCGGGGCCAGGTAGCTGAACCCGACCGGCGCCGACGTCCCCGACGGCGTCGTCACCGTGACCTCGACCAGACCCGCGGGGTCACCCGGGGTCGAGAACGAGATCTCCGTGGCCGACACGACCGTCACCGCAGTGGCCGGGACCACGTCGGTCCCGATCGTCACCGACGTCGCGCCGTCGACGAACCCGGTGCCGGTCAGCGTCACCGGCGTACCGCCCGCGGCAGGACCCGAGGACGGGGCGATGCCCGTGACCGTCGGGGCCACCACGACCGGGGCCAGGTAGCTGAACCCGACCGGCGCCGACGTCCCCGACGGCGTCGTCACCGTGACCTCGACCAGACCCGCGGGGTCACCCGGGGTCGAGAACGAGATCTCCGTGGCCGACACGACCGTGACGTCCTCGGCCAGGACCGTGTCGGTCCCGATGGTCACCGAGGTGGCCCCGTCCACGAACCCGGTGCCCGTGAGGGTCACCGGCGTACCGCCCGCGGCCGGACCGGAGGTCGGCGTGATCGTGGTGACCGTGGGGGCCACGACTGCCGGGGCCTGGTAGGTGAAGCCCACCGCGCCGGAGGTGCCTGCGGCCGTGACCGCCCGCACCTCGACCAGACCGGCCGGGTCACCCGGGGTCAGGAACGAGATCTCCGTGGCCGACACGACCGTCACGTCCTCGGCCAGGACCGTGTCGGTCCCGATCGTCACCGACGTCGCCCCGGCCACGAACCCGGTGCCGGTCAGCGTCACCGGCGTACCGCCGGCGACCGGACCGGAGGCCGGGGTGATGGTCGTGACCGTGGGGACGGCGGGTGCGACGTAGGTGAACCCGACCGGGGTGGACGTGCCCGACGGCGTGGTCACCGTGACCTGGACCAGACCCGCGGGGTCACCGGGGGTCGAGAACGAGATCTCGGTGGCGGACACGACCGTCACGTCCCCGGCCGGGACCGTGTCGGTCCCGATGGTCACCGAGGTGCCGCCGTCGACGAACCCGGTGCCCGTGAGGGTCACCGGCGTCCCGCCGGCCACGGGACCGGACACCGGGTCGATGCCGGTGACCGTCGGGGCGACCACCGCCGGCGCCAGGTAGGTGAAGCCCACCGGGGCCGACGTGCCCGCACCGGTCGTGACCGTCACGTCGACCAGACCCGCGGGGTCACCCGGGGTCAGGAACGAGACCTCCGTGGCGGACACGAACGTCACGTCGTCCGCCAGGACCGTGTCGGCGCCGATGGTCACCGTGGTCGCACCGTCGAGGAAGCCCGAGCCCGTGAGCGTCACCGGCGTACCGCCCGCGACCGGACCGGACGACGGGGCTATGCCCGTGACCGTGGGGACGGCGGGTGCGACGTAGGCGAAGCCCACCGGCGCCGACGTGCCCGCACCGGTCGTGACCGTCACGTCGACCAGACCGGCCGGGTCACCCGGGGCCAGGAACGAGACCTCCGTGGCGGACACGAACGTCACGTCCCCTGCCGGGACCGTGTCGGTCCCGATGGTCACCGAGGTGCCGCCGTCGACGAACCCGGTGCCGGTCAGCGTCACCGTCGTACCGCCGGCCACCGGACCGGACGACGGGTCGATGGCCGTGACCGTCGGGGCCACCACGACCGGAGCCAGGTAGGTGAAGCCGACCGGAGCCGACACCCCCGCAGGCGTGGTCACCGTGACCTCGACCAGGCCGGCCGGGTCACCCGGCGTCAGGAAGGAGACCTCGGTGGCGGACACGAAGGTCACGTCCTCGACCGGGACCGTGTCGGTCCCGATGGTCACCGAGGTGTCCCCGGCGACGAACCCGGTGCCCGTGAGGGTCACCGTCGTACCGCCGGCCACCGGACCCGACACCGGGTCGATGTCCGCGACGGTGGGGGCACCCGGGACGACGGGCGCCTCGTAGGTGAAGCCCACCGGCGCCGAGGTGCCTGCCGTCGTCGTGACGGTGACCTCGACCAGCCCGGCCGGGTCACCGGGGGTCAGGAAGGAGACCTCGGTGGCGGACACGAACGTCACGTCCCCGGCCGGGACCGTGTCGGTCCCGATGGTCACCGAGGTGTCCCCGTCGACGAACCCGGTGCCCGTCAGGGTCACCTGCGTCCCGCCGTCGGCCGGACCCGACACGGGGTCGATGCCCGTGACCGTCGGAGCGACCACGGCCGGGGCGACGTAGGTGAAGCCCACCGGCGCCGAGGTGCCCGCCGGCGTCGTGGCCGTGACCTGGACCAGACCGGCCGGGTCACCCGGGGTCGTGAACGAGACCTCGGTCGACGACACGAAGGTCACCGCGGTGGCCGGGACCACGTCGGTCCCGATCGTCACCGAGGTGCCCCCGGCGACGAACCCGGTGCCCGTCAGGGTCACCGGCGTACCGCCCGCGACCGGACCGGACGAGGGCGCGATGCCCGTGACCGTGGGGGCGGCGGGTGCGACGTAGGTGAAGCCCACCGGGGCCGACGTGCCCGCACCGGTCGTGACCGTGACGTCGACCAGACCGGCCGGGTCACCCGGGGTCGTGAACGAGACCTCGGTCGGGGACACGAACGTCACGTCGGCCGCCAGGACCGTGTCGGTGCCGATCGTCACCGACGTGGCCCCGTCCACGAACCCGGTGCCCGTGAGGGTCACCGGCGTGCCACCGACGACCGGACCGGACGAGGGGTCGATGCCCGTGACCGACGGGGCGGCAGGTGCGACGTAGGTGAAGCCCACCGGGGCCGACGTGCCGTTGACGGTGGTGACCGTGACCTGGACCAGACCGGCCGGGTCACCGGGGGTCAAGAAGGAGAGCTCGGTCGGGGACACGACGGTCACCGCGGCGACCGGGACCGTGTCGGTCCCGATCGTCACCGTGGTGCCACCGTCGACGAAGCCCGAGCCGGTGAGGGTCACCGGCGTACCGCCGGCCACCGGGCCCGAGGTCGGCGAGACGGCGGTGACGGTCGGGACGACGGGCGCGACGTAGGTGAAGCCGACGGGCCCGGAGGTGCCCGCAGGGGTCGTCACGGCGACGGCCACCAGGCCGGGCGGGTCACCGGGGGTCGTGAACGAGACCTCCGTCGAGGACACGAAGGTCACCGCGGCGGCCGGGACCGTGTCGGTCCCGATGGTCACCGACGTCGCACCGGCGACGAACCCGGTGCCCGTCAGGGTCACCGTCGTCCCGCCGACGGCCGGGCCGGACACCGGGTCGATCCCGACCACGGTGGGGGCGACCACGACCGGGGCCAGGTAGGTGAACCCGGCCGGGGCCGACGTGCCGTTCGGCGTGGTCACCGTGACCTGCACCAGGCCGGCCGGGTCACCGGGCGTGGAGAAGGAGATCTGGGTCGGGGACACGAACGTCACGTCACCGGCCGGGACCGTGTCGGTCCCGATCGTCACCGACGTCGCGCCGTCGACGAAGCCGCTGCCGGTCACGAGGACCGTCGTCCCGCCCGCGTCCGGACCCGAGGAGGGGGCCAGGGTCACGACGGTGGGGGCAGGGGGCGCGAGGTAGGTGAAGCCGGCCGGCCCGGACGTGCCGTCGGGGGTGGTGACGGTGACCTGGACGAGTCCGGCCGGGTCACCCGGGGTCAGGAACGACACCTCGGTCGGGGACACGAACGTGACGTCCGCCGCGGCGACCGTGTCGGTCCCGATCGTCACCGACGTCGCGCCGGCGACGAACCCGGTGCCCGTGAGGGTCACCGACGTGCCGCCCGCAGCCGGGCCCGAGTCGGGGTCGATGTCGGCGAGGGTCGGCCCGGCCGGGACGACCGGGGCCACGTAGGTGAAGCCCACCGGGACCGAGGTCCCCGAGGGGGTGGTCACCGAGACGTCGACCAGGCCGGCCGGGTCACCGGGGGTCAGGAACGACACCTCGGTCGGCGACACGAAGGTCACCGCGGTCGCCGGGACCGTGTCGGTCCCGATCGTCACCGAGGTGCCACCGGCGACGAACCCGGTGCCCGTCAGGGTCACCTGCGTCCCGCCGGCGACCGGTCCGGACGACGGGTCGATCCCGGTGACGGTGGGGGCCACCACGACGGGCGCCTGGTAGGTGAAGCCCAGCGGCGCGGAGGTCCCCGCCGGGGTGGTCACGCTGACCTGGACGAGCCCGGCGGGGTCACCGGGGGTCAGGAAGGAGAGGCTGGTGGCGGAGAGGACCGTGACGTCCTCGGCGGCCACCGTGTCGGTGCCGATGCTCACCGTGGTCTGGCCCGCGACGAAGCCGGTCCCCGTGAGGGTCACCGGGGTGCCCCCGCCCACGGGCCCCGACGTCGGGTCGATGGTGACGAGGGTCGGGGCCGCCGGCGCCTGGTAGGTGAAGCCCAGCGGGCCGGACACGCCGTCCGGCGTCGTCACCCGCACGGCCACCAGACCGGCGGGGTCACCCGGGGTGACGAAGGTCAGCTGGGTGGGGCTGACGACCGTCGCCGGGACCGTGTCGGTCCCGATGGTCACCGTGGTGGCTCCGGTGACGAAGTCGTCACCGGTCAGCGTCACCGTCGTGCCGCCGGCGACGGGTCCGACGGCCGGGTCGATGCCGGTCAGGCCGGGCACCGCGAGGTAGGTGAAGGGCAGCCCGGGGGTCGAGGTGCCGCCGGGGGTGTTGGTCACGCTCACCGTGGTCGGGCCGGCAGGTCCGCCGGGGGTGGCGAAGACCAGCGTGGTCGGGCTGGTGACGACGACCTGGTCGGCGGGGACGACGGTCCCGCCGACGGTGACGGAGGTCAGGCCCTCGAAGAAGCCGGACCCGGTGACGGTGACCGACGTACCACCCTCCTCCGGCCCGGAGCCCGGGGTCAGGCTGGTGGCCGTGGGTGCGACCGCAGCCGGCGACTCACAGGTCGCTGCGCCGATGACGATGGACCCGGCGTTGACCGAGGTCAGACCCAGGACGTCGAGCCGCAGCGCGATCGTCACCGCGGTGGCCGACGCGGCGGTCGCCGAGACGACCTCCGTCGAGGGCGTCACGGTGGCCACCAGGGTGGCGGCCGGCAGCCCGACGACGCTCACCGGGACGGACACGACCGCGCCGGCCGTGGCCGAGACCTGGGTGCCGAGGACGTTGAGCCCGGCGACCACGGTGTCCGCGGTCGGGGTGCCACCGGCCGGGCAGGTGACGGTGCCGCTCAGCGCGGCGGCCCGGATCGGGAGCCCGAGGACCGAGAGCGCCAGGTCCTCCACACCGGAGGCGGCGGTCGAGCCGCCCTGGTTCGAGGACGAGGACGCCGTCAGCGTCCCGTCGGTCGCCGCCACGCCGAGCAGGCCGGCGCCCAGGCCGGCCGCGAGGTCCACGACGGCTGCCTGGCCACCGGGGGGAGCACTGGACTGCACGAGGTCGACGTTCGCGTTGAGCACCGGCACCACGAGGGCCGGGGTCAACGGGGGGATGCCCGGGACGGTCACGGTGGCGTTCAGGTCGATGTCCAACGCCTGCGCGCGGGCGTCACCGGGAGCGGCGTACGCGGGGGTCGCCGTCAGCGCCACCACCGCTCCCACAAGCACGGCCGCGCCGGTGCGCGACCAGGTCTTCCACGTCACAGAGGTCCTCCGTCGTCCAGCCGGTCCCACCGCCCCGTCCGGGGCAGCACGAATACGGCTCAGTCCGTTTCGGTAAGACCATCGGTCGGGACGGAAGGGATCCGGAACAAGACCGCCCGTTCGTGGAGACGGGTGGGACACATGCGTTCGATGGGGTGAATGAGTCCGACGGTGCTCACCCGACCGCTCGCGCCGTCACCGGTCGTGGTCGCTCCGGACGCACAGGAGCCCCCCGTCGACCAGGTCGACGGGGGGCTCCCGGGTGGTGCGGGGGGCGGTCAGCCGCTGTTGCGCAGCGCCGTCGCCACCCCGTTGATCGCCAGCTGGATGCAGCGCTTGACCAGCTCGTCGTCGTTGCCCGAGCGGCGCCGGCGCAGCATCTCCACCTGCAGGTGGTGCAACGGCTCCAGGTAGGGGAAGCGGTTGCGGATCGAACGCGCCAGCGAGGGGTTGTCGGCCAGCAGGTGGTCGTCGCCGGTGATCGCCAGCAGCATCCGCACGGTCCGCTCGTGCTCGGCGGTGATCACGTCGAACACCCGGTGCCGCAGCTCCTCGTCGGGCACCAGCGAGGCGTAGCGGGCGGCCAGCTCCAGGTCGGTCTTGGCCAGCACCATCCCCATGTTCGACAGCACGGTGCGGAAGAACGGCCAGCGGCCGTGCAGCTCCTGCAGCCGGGCGAGCCGGGCCGGGTCGCCGTCCACCCACGACTCCAGCGCCGTCCCGGTGCCGAACCAGCCCGGCAGCATGATCCGGGCCTGCGACCAGCTGAACACCCACGGGATGGCCCGCAGGTCGCTGATCTTGTCCCCGGCCTTCCGCGACGGCGGCCGGGACCCGATGTTGAGCTCGGCGAGCTCGCGCACCGGCGTGGCCGCGCGGAACCACTCCACGAAGCCCGGGGTGTCGTGCACCAGCGCCCGGTAGGCGCCCTGTGCCCGCGCGGCCAGGTCGTCGAAGAGCGCGTAGACCTCCTCGGCGTCGCCGTCCAGGCCCTCCAGCGAGAGCAGCGTCGACTCCAGCGTCGCGGCGACCAGCGCCTCCAGGTTGCGCCGGGCCAGGTGCGGCTCGGCGTACTTCGCGGAGATGACCTCGCCCTGCTCGGTGATCCGCAGCTGCCCGGCCACCGACCCCGGCGGCTGCGCCCGGACCGCCTCGTAGGAAGGGCCACCACCACGGCCGACCGTCCCACCGCGGCCGTGGAAGAGCCGCAGCCGCACCCCTGCCTCGCGGGCCACCTCCACCAGCGCCAGCTCGGCCCGGTACAGCGCCCAGTTCGCGGCGAGGTAACCGCCGTCCTTGTTGCTGTCGGAGTAGCCGAGCATGACCTCCTGCGTGCCGCCCCGGCCGTCGACCATCGAGCGGTACAGCGGCTCGGCGAGCATCGCGGCCAGGGTCTCGCCGCCGCCCTGCAGGTCGCCGATCGTCTCGAACAGCGGGGCGATCATGATCGGCGACGCGGGCAGCCCGTGGTCGTCCAGGGTGACCAGGCCGACCTCCTTGAGCAGGACGGCGACCTCCAGCACGTCCGAGACCGACTCGCACATGCTGATCACGTAGTTCGGGATCGCCCGCGGCCCCAGCACGCGCACCTGCTCGGCCGCCGCGGCCAGCAGGTCGAGCTCGCCCCGGGCCAGCTCGGAGAGGTCGGCATCGGCCCGTACCAGGGGACGACGCAGCCGGAGCTCACCGGTCAGCAGCTCGCGCCGGGCGGTCTCGTCCAGCGCGGAGTAGTCCGGGCAGACGCCGGCCCAGGCGAGGACCTCGGTCAGCACCTCCTCGTGCACCGAGCTGTTCTGCCGCATGTCCAGCCCCGAGAGGTGGAACCCGAAGACCTCCACCGAGGCGCGGAGCGCGGCCAGCCGCTCGTCGGCGAGTGCACCGGCGCCGTGGGTGCGCAGCGAGGCGTCGACGACGTCGAGGTCGGCGATCAGCTCGGCCGGCTCGTCGTAGGGCTCCAGCTCGACGTCCGGCAGCGGACCGGGCACGTGCCCCACCGCGCGGACGGCGGTCGCGGCCAGCCGCCGGTAGACCCCGCGCAGCGCCCGCCGGTAGGGCTCGTCGGCCCGGAACGGGGAGTCGTCGCGGGCCGCGTCGGCGAGGGCCTGCAGCTCCTCGGTCGGGGTGACCAGCCGCGCCGACATGGACAGCTCGTCGGCCAGGCACACCAGCTCGCCGAGGTGGTGGCCCAGTGCGGTCTCCGCGGCCCGGGTGGTGGCGCGACGGACGGCGTCGGCGGTGACGAAGGGGTTGCCGTCGCGATCCCCGCCGATCCAGGAGCCGGGCAGCAGCATGGGGGTGGCCAGCAGGTCCGCCCCGGGCCAGCGCTGCCGCAGCGCCGTCCGCAGCTCGGTGTTGATCGCCGGGACGACGGCGAAGAGCGACAGGTCGTAGTAGCGCAGCGCCTCGTCGATCTCGTCCTCCAGCCGTAGCCGGGACAACCGCAGCAGCGCCGTCTGCCAGAGCGTCAGCACCTCCCGCCACAGGTGCGCCGACCACACGCGCTCGTCCTCGGCGGTCTCCCGGGTGCGCATCAGCTCGGTGACGTGCCGCTGCACCTGGGAGACGGTGCGCCGGCGGACCTCGGTGGGGTGCGCGGTGACCACCGGGGAGACCAGCGCGCCGGCCAGCTCGTGCGCGACGACGGCGGGGTCGAGGTCCGCGGCGTCCAGCAGGTCGAAGGTCGCGTCCAGCGTCCCCTTCTGCGGCGGGGAGCCCTCCCGGCGGTGGAAGCGGCGGCGGCGCTCGTGGTGCACGTCCTCGGCCAGGTTCGCCAGCAGCGAGAAGTGGCTGAACGCGCGGATCACGTGGTTGGCGCTGCGCTCGTCGAGCCCGGCCAGCATGTCGGCCAGCCCGGTGCGGTCGACCTCGGAGCGGCGGATCCGGAACGCCTCGACCCGGGCGGCCTCGACGACGTCGAACACCTCCTGGCCGGCCTGCTCCCGCACGACCTCGCCCAGCACCCGGCCCAGCAGCCGGATGTCCTCGCGCAGCGGGGCGTCCCCGGACCGCTCGTCCTCCGGGTCCTCGGGTCCGCCGGTGGGGCGCAGGTCGGTGACGTCGACGGTGGCTTCAGACACGTGCGCATCATGCCGAGCACGTGTGACGTCTCCGTGACGCGGGGAGGATGACCCGGTGGACACCCTCACCGCAACTCCCGTGACCGACGTCCGCCCCGCCGTCCACGGGGAGGGACCGACCTGGGACGCCACCCGCCGCGAGCTGGTCTGGGTGGACATCGACGCCGGCGAGGTCCGGAGGGCCACGGTGTCCCCGGCCGGGGTGGTCGCCGAGGTCGGCGTGCACCGCGGTGGTGCCACGGTCGGCTTCGTCGTCCCGGCTGCCGACGGCGGCTGGCTGCTGGGCGCCGACGGAGGGTTCACCCACCTGGACCCCGAGGGCGAGCCCCGGGTGCTGGTGGCCCTGGACCGGGAGGGCGGCACCGCCCCCGACGGCACCCGGATGAACGACGGCGCCGTCGACCCGGTGGGCCGGCTGTTCGGCGGGACGATGGCCTTCGACGAGCGGACCGGCGCGGGCTCGCTGTACCGCGTCGACCTCGACGGGTCGGTGCACACCGTGCTCACCGACCTGACGATCAGCAACGGCATCGAGTGGACCGCCGACGGCCGCACCGTCTACCTGGCCGACTCCGGCGCGGCCACCGTGCGGGCCTACGACTACGACGTCGAGACCGGTTCCTTCGGCGCCAGCCGGGTGGTCGTCGACCTCTCCGACGACGACGCCGGCGCCCCCGACGGGATGGCCATCGACGACGAGGACCACTTGTGGGTCGCCGTCTGGGGCGGGGGCCAGGTGCGCCGCTACTCCCCCACCGGCGAGCTGCTCACCGTGGTGCGGGTGCCCACCGAGAACACCTCGAGCTGCGCCTTCGCCGGCCCGGAGCTGGACCACCTGGTGATCAGCACCTCGACCCAGGGCCTGTCGGACGGGGCGAGGGCCGCCCAGCCCGACGCCGGACGGCTCTTCGTCGTCCGCCCCGGCGTCACCGGCACCCCCGCCGGCGTCTACCGCGGCCCGGTCGACGCCCTCCACCAGGCCTGACGAAGGAGGCTCTGCACCCCGTCCACGGCCGGATGGGGGGTGCAGAGCCTCCTTCGTCAGTTGATGGGTGAGCCGCCGGTGACGCCGATGACCTCGCCGCTGGTGAAGCTGGCGTCCTCGCTGGCCAGGTAGACGTAGGCGCCGGCGAGCTCGGCGGGCTGGGCGGCGCGCTGGAGCTGGGACTGCTCGCCGAAGCCCTCGACCATGTCCTCGGGCATCGTCGCCGGGATGAGCGGGGTCCAGACCGGGCCGGGGGCGACGCAGTTGACCCGTACCCCGACCTGCGCGAACTCCTCGGCCATGGACGTCGTCATGTTCACCAGCGCGGCCTTGGTCGCGGCGTAGGCGGCCAGGTTCGGGGACGGCGTGAAGGCCTGCACCGAGCTGGTCACGATCACCGACGAGCCGGGGGCCAGCTCGGGCTTGGCGGCCTGCAGCAGCCAGAAGAACGCGTAGACGTTCGTCCGGAAGGTGCGGTCGATCTCCGCGGTGGAGAACTCCAGGACGTCGGTGACCACGTTCTGGAACGCGGCGTTGTGCACCAGCAGGTCCAGCCCGCCCAGGCCCTCGACGGTCTGGGCGACCAGGCCCTTGGCGACGGTCTCGTCGGAGATGTCACCGGGCAGCAGCAGCGCCGCGCGGCCGGCCTCGCGGACCAGCCGCGCGGTCTCCTCGGCGTCGGCGTGCTCGGACAGGTAGGAGATGGCGACGTCGACGCCCTCCCGGGCGTAGGCGATCGCGACGGCGCGGCCGATCCCGGAGTCGGCGCCGGTGATCAGCGCCCGGCGGCCCGCGAGCCGGCCGGAGCCGCGGTAGGACTCCTCGCCGTGGTCGGGCGCGGGGGTGAGCTCCGCCGTCCCGCCCGGGTGCTCGATCTGCAGGCCGGGGATGGCGGTGGACGTGGGGTGCTTGGTGCGGGGGTCGATCAGGGTCATCTCGTGGTCTCCAGGTCTCAGGAACCGAAGGCGGATCGCCAGGCCGGCATCAGCTCGCGCTCGGTCCACTCCAGGTAGGGCTGCTGCTGGTCGCCACCGATCTGCACCAGGGCGAGGTGGGTGTAGCCGGCGTCGGCGTACTCCTGCGCGGCCTCGATCACCGCGTCGACGTCGTCCCCACAGGGGATCGACTCCTCGACGTCGGACTCCCGGACGAAGGCGCTGGCGGCCTCGAAGCCCGCCGTGCCGGGCAGGTCGGCGTTGACCTTCCAGCCCAGGCCGAACCAGCGGAACAGCTCGTGGGCGCGGGTGACCGCGGCGGCCTTGTCGGTGCCGAAGCTGATCGGCATCTGGCCGACCCTGTTCTTCCCGGCCCCGCCCGCGGCGTCGAACATCTCGCCGAGCTCGGGCTTGGGCTCGGTGCCGATCATGACGTCGGCGTACTCACCGGCCAGCTCGCAGCTCTTCTTGCCCGACACGGCGATGCCGATGGGCACCCCGCCCTCGGGCAGGTCCCAGATCTTGGCGCCGTCGACCTCGAAGAACTCCCCGTGGAAGGTCGTGTAGTCGTCCCCGGCGAGCAGCTCCTTGATGATCTGGACCGCCTCGGCGAACATCTCCTGCCGCACGGCGACCGCCGGCCAGCCCTCCCCGACGACGTGCTCGTTGAGGTTCTCCCCCGTGCCCAGGCCCAGGGTGAAGCGCCCGTCGGCGAGGATCTGCAGGGTGGCGGCCTGCTGGGCCACGACGGTCGGGTGGTACCGGAAGGTCGGGCAGGTCACGTAGGTCATCAGGTCGATCGTGGACGTGGCCTGTGCCGCGGCACCCAGGGTCACCCAGGCGTTGGGCGCGTGGCCCATCGAGTCCAGCCAGGGGAAGAAGTGGTCGCTGCTGACCGCGAAGTCGAACCCGACCCGCTCGGCCCCCACCACGTGCGCGACGAGGTCCTTGGGGCCCGCCTGCTCGGTCATCATCGTGTAGCCCAGCTGCATGCTCATGCCGCCCCGGCTACCCCCGGGGCGGCCCCCCTCAACCGCGCTCGGCGGCCAGGGCCTCCCGCAGCTTGGTCTTGCCGCTGGTGCGAAGCAGGGCGCCGGAGTAGACCCGGCCGCCGATCCGGACGACGACCGCGATGGCCGCCAGGTTGACCAGCACCGCGGCGACGATCTCCCACACGGCGGCCTCCCCCGCGGCCATCCGCACCGGCATCACCAGCGGGGACAGACCGGGGACGAACGAGGTCACCGTGGCCAGGGTCGAGCCCGGGTCCTGGGCGGCCTGCAGCGAGACGATGAAGCCGACGACGAGCAGCAGGGTGGTCGGGGTGAGCACGCTGCCCAGGTCCTCCTGCCGGCTGACCAGCGAGGCGGCGACGGCGAAGACCGCGGCGTAGAAGGTGTAGCCGAGCACGAACCAGGCCACGACCGAGACGACGGTCGGGACGACCGCGCTGGGCACCGACACCACGTCCAGGGCCAGCGCTCCCACCACCCCGATCACCGCGATGGTGACCAGCTGCGCGAGCCCGAGCAGGCCCAGCCCGACGATCTTGCCGGTGAGCAGCTGCCACGGCCGCATGGTGGACAGCAGGATCTCCACGACCCGGGAGGACTTCTCCTCCACCACGCCCTGGGCCACGAACTGCCCGAACAGGATGAGCAGCCCGTAGAGCACGACGACGCCGAGCAGGGCGACGAGGACGGCGGTGGTGTCGCCGTCGGCCTCGGGGTCCAGGACGACGAAGTCGATCGCCGGCGCCGGCTGCAGGTCCACGCCCTGCTCCCCGAGCTGCTGGGCCACCGACAGAGCGCCGACGGCGGACTCGGCGATCGCACTGGCGCCGTCGTCCGAGCTGTCCTGGACGACGACCTGCGGGCTGTCACCGGTGGCCCCGAGCAGGGCGGCGTCGACGTCCTCGTCCGCGACGGCCTGCCGCGCGGCGGCCTCGTCGGCGAGCTCGGTCACCTCCACCTGCACGCCGACGGTCTCCCCCGAGCGCACCAGCGCCTGCTCGACCTGCGGGGTCCCGCCGACGACGCCGATCGTGCTGGTGCTGGTCTGCGAGCCGCTGACCAGCTGGAACACCATCAGCCCGAGGACCAGCAGCACGATGACCACCGAGCTGACGATGAAGCCCTTGTCCCGGACCCGGGTCGACATCTCCCGGCCGGCGACCAGCTTCACCTGCCCGAACGCGCTCACGCCGCCACCGCCCGGTCGGACACGGCCTCGCGGAACAGCTCGACCAGCGTGGGTTCGCGCCAGGCGAAGTGGGTCACCCGGCCGGTGGCCAGGGCCGCGGCGAGCACGGCCTGGTCGTCGGTGCCGGGGGCGAGGTCCAGGACGGTGTCCCCGCGCTGCTCGCTGACCACCCGCACGCCGGGGACGGCGCCGGCCCAGCCGGCCGGGGCGTCGGGGACCACGACCCGCAGCTGCCGGCCGGCCTCGGCCGCACGCAGCTCGGACACCGTGCCGCTGGCCACGATCCGCCCGCGGGCGAGGATGCCAACGGCGTCGCAGAGCCGCTCGACCAGGTCGAGCTGGTGGCTGGAGAACACGACGGGGACGCCGCGGTGGCACTGCTCGAGCAGCGCGTCGGCCAGGGAGTCCACGCCGACCGGGTCCAGGCCGGAGAACGGCTCGTCGAGGATGAGCACGTCGGGCCGGCTGACCAGCGCGGCGGCCAGCTGCACGCGCTGCTGGTTGCCCAGCGACAGCTTCTCCACCCGCTGGTCACGCTTCTCGGCCAGGCCCAGCCGCTCGGTCCAGTGCTCGGCGGCGGCCTTGGCCTCGGCGCTGCCCAGCCCGTGCAGCCGCGCGAAGTAGACGAGCTGCTCGACCACCTTCATCTTCGGGTAGAGGCCGCGCTCCTCGGGCATGTAGCCGATCCGTCGGCGGGTGGCCTCGGTCAGCGCGGTGCCCTGCCAGCGCACCTGCCCGGCGTCGGCACGGGCCAGTCCCATCGCGATCCGCATCGTCGTCGTCTTGCCGGCCCCGTTGGACCCGCAGAAGCCGAACATCTGGCCGGGGGCGACGGTGAAGCCCACGCCGTCCAGCACCCGGTTGTCGCCGTAGGTCTTGACCAGTCCGTCGAACTCGAGCACGACACCTCTTCCTCGCGGCTGTTCCTGGCCGAGACCGTATCGAGTGGGGCCTCACCCGGCGCAGCCCGCGTCACTGGGGTGTCATCGCACCATGCCCTCCACCGCCCCCGTGCCCACCGACGCCGGGCTGTCCCAGCTGCGCCACGCCGCCGCCGGGTGCCAGGCGTGCGAGCTGTGGGAGCCGGCCACCCAGACCGTCTTCGGCGAGGGCCCGGAGACCGCGCGGGTGGTCTTCGTCGGCGAGCAGCCCGGTGACCAGGAGGACCGCGCCGGCGAGCCGTTCGTCGGCCCCAGCGGCAAGCTGCTCGACCGGGCGCTGGAGGCCGCGGCCATCGACCGCCGGGACGCCTACGTCACCAACGCGGTCAAGCACTTCCGCTTCGAGCCGCGCGGCAAGCGCCGCATCCACCAGTCGCCGAACGCCGAGCACCTGCAGGCCTGCCGTCCGTGGCTGGCCGCGGAGTTCGCCGTCCTCCAGCCCGAGGTGGTGGTCTGCCTGGGTGCGGTGGCGGCCAAGGCGCTGATCTCGCCGTCGTTCCGGATCACCCGGGAGCGCGGGCAGCTGCTGCCGTGGACACCCCCGGGTGCCACCTGGCACGAGGACGACGAGGACGGCGCCCCCGCGCAGACCTGGGTGATCGCCACGACGCACCCCTCCGCCGTCCTCCGCACCCCCGAGGAGGAGCGCCCGGCCGCCTTCGACGCCATGGTCGCCGACCTCCGGGTGGTCGCCACCGCCCTGGCCTGAGCGATCAGTCGGTCTCCGGGAACCGGGCGCCGGCGGCCAGGGTGGAACCGGGCTCGACCTGCGCCCGGCGGCCCACCAGGGTGACGTCGCCGTCCCCACCGACCGTGGCGCGTTCGCCCACCGTCACGCCGTCGTCCAGCACGGCGCGGTGCACCCGGGCGCCGGCCCGCACGACCGCGCCGGGCAGGAGCACCGAGTCGGTGACCTCGGCGCCGGCCTCCACGACGACGCCCGGGCTGAGCACCGAGCCCGAGACCCGACCGGCGACGTGGGTGCCGCCGGAGACCAGGCTGCGCTCGGCCGAGGCGCCGGTCATCAGCCGGGCCGCCGACATCCGGCCGCCGCGGGAGTGCACCGGCCAGCGGGCGTCGTCCAGGTCCAGCGGCGGCTCGTCGTCCAGGAAGTCCTGGTGGGCCTGCCAGTAGGCGTCCACGGTGCCCACGTCGCGCCAGTACCCCTCGAGCCGGTGCGCGCGGGCCAGTCCGTCCCGGGACTGGGCGGGGAGCAGGTGGCTGCCCAGGTCCTCCAGCCCGTCCTCCCCGGCCTCGTCGGCGAGGGCCTCGAGGCGGTCCAGCGTAGCGCCGGGGGTGAAGACGAACACCTCGTTGGTCGCCGTCGTCGTCGCCGGGTCGTCGGGCTTGTAGGCGTAGTCGGTGACCTTCTCGCCGTCGGTCGACACGATGCCGTAGCGGGAGGCGTCGTCCGCGGCGACCTCGGTGGTGACCATGGTGACCTCGGCGGAGGAGTCCAGGTGGGCCTCGGCGACCTCCCGGTAGTCCAGCTTGTAGACCGCGTCGGAGCTGACCACGACGAGGGCGTCGGCGTCGAAGCCGCGGATCAGGTCGGCCTGGCGCCACAGCGAGTCGGCGGTCCCGGTGTTCCAGCCGCCCCGGTCGGTGCCGCGGAAGGGCGGGAGGGTCATCAGCCCGCCGTAGGTGCGGTCGAGGTCCCAGGGCCGGCCGTTAGCCAGGTGGTCCGACAGCGACGCCGGGTGGAACTGCACCGACACCCACACGTCGGCGATCTTCGAGTGCTGGCAGTTGGACAGCGGGAAGTCGATCAACCGGTAGGCACCGGCGAACGGCACGGCCGGCTTGGCCCGGTTCTCGGTCAGCAGCTCCAGCCGGTTGCCGGCACCACCGGCCAGGACGAGCACGAGGATCTTGGGGAGGGCCATGAGCCAGCTGTGCCCCGGTCGGTCACGGGTGAAGCGTGACCCGCGAGGCCCGGAAGGCCCAGAAGGACGGGACGGCGACCGCGACGACCGCCATCGCGACGACGATGACCACCCCACCGGTCCACATCGCGATCGAGACCCCGAACGCGCTGGCGACGGCCCCGGCGCGCAGGTCGCCCAGCCGCGGGCCCCCGGCGACGACGACGATGAACACGCCCTGCATCCGGCCGCGCATGTCGTCCGGGGCGGCCAGCTGCAGCATCGAGGAGCGGAGCACCGCGCTGACCATGTCACCGGCACCGGCCACGGCCAGGCAGAGGACGGCGACCCACAGCGACCCGGCGAGGCCGAACCCGACGATCGCCACACCCCACACCGCGATCGCGCCGAGGACGACGGCGCCCTGCCGGTCGACCCGGCTGACCCAGCCCGAGGTCAGCCCCATCACCAGCGAGCCGATCGAGATGCCCGCGTACAGCCAGCCCAGGCTGTTGGCGTCACCGCTGTAGGCGGTGGCGGCCAGCTGCGGGAAGACCGCCTGCGGCCAGGCGAAGAGCATCGCGATGACGTCGACGACGAAGGTCATCAGGAGCACGGGCTGGGTGCGCAGGAAGACGAAGCCCTCCCCCACCCCGCGCACCGCGGCCCCCAGCCGGAGCCGGTCGGCCGCACCGGCGACGGGCAGCGGCGGCAGCCCGCGCACCAGCAGGACCGCGACGGCGAAGCCGACGGCGTCGACCACGTAGGTCAGGAACAGCTCGCCCTGGCCGATGAGCACCCCGGCCAGCAGCGGCCCGGCGATGACCCCGACCTGGCGCACGGTCATGGCCAGCGCGTTCGCCGCGGGCACCAGGTCGGCCCCGACGATCGCCGGGATGGCGGCGCTGCGGGTGGGCTGGTTGACCGCGGAGAACGCCGAGACCAGCGCCGTGAGCACCCACAGCACGGCCAGGGAGTCCATCCCGAGGCCCGCCTGCACCGCCAGCAGGGCACTGGTGACCGCGGCACCGATCGAGGTGACCAGCATCAGCTTGCGGCGGTCCATCGCGTCGGCGATCGCCCCGCCCAGCAGGCCGAACACCACCAGCGGCACCAGGGCGACCACCGAGGTGACGCCGACCAGCAGCGACGAGCCGGTCATCGCGTAGACCTGGAACGGGACGGCGACCAGCGTCATCTGCTGGCCGAGCATGGTGACGGTGATGCCGCCGAAGAGCCGCCGGTAGGCCGGGTTGCGCAGCGGGGTGGTGTCGATGGCGAACCCGCGGCGCCTCGACCGCGGTGGCGTCTCCTCCGGTGCCGGCCCGTCGATCGGCGAGCTCACGGTGCGAGTCGGGTGACGGCCCAGGTGCCGGCGTCGTCCCGGGAGAACCGCAGCCGGTCGTGCAGCCGGTCGTGCCCGCCCTGCCAGAACTCGACGGCCTGCGGCGTCACCCGGTAGCCGCCCCAGGACGCCGGGCGGGGCAGCTTGCCCTCGGTCTGCTCCCCCAGCTCGCGGAAGGCGTCCACCAGGGCCTCGCGGGAGGCCACGACCGAGGACTGCGGGGTGGCGGCGGCCGCGAGCTGGGCACCGCGGGGGCGGGCGTCCCACAGCGCGTCGGAGGCGGCGTCGTCCAGCCGGGCGGCGGTGCCGGTGACCCGCACCTGCCGCTGCTGGGCGTGCCACGGGAACACCAGCGCGACCCGGTCGTCGGCGGCCAGCTGGGCGCCCTTCGCCGAGGCGTGGTTGCTCACGAAGACGATCCCGTCGGCGTCCAGGCCCTTCATCAGCACGATGCGGGCATCCGGGGCGCCGTCGGCGTCGGCGGTGGCCACGACCATCGCGTTGGGCTCCACCAGCTCGGCGGCGACGGCCTCGGCGAACCACCGCTCGAGCTGCTCGTGCCAGGTGGGCGCCAGCGAGGCCTCGGAGAAGACGGAGTCGTCGTAGTCGCGGCGCATGGTGGTCAGGTCGGGCACGCCGTCATGCTCCCACCCCGCAACCACCCTGCCCGGTGTGACGCCGGTCGCAGGTCCCGCTGGGCGGGACGGTCCGGTTGGGCTCCACCGCAGGTGACCGCCTAGGTTGTGCCGCAGCCGTGCGCCCACCAGCCACGGGTCCCGCGCGCAGAGGAGCCTGCAGGATGTCCAGCGACTTCGTACCCGGCCTCGAGGGCGTCATCGCCTTCGAGACCACCATCGCCGAGCCCGACAAGGACGGTGGCGCACTCCGGTACCGGGGCGTGGACATCGAGGACCTCGTCGGCAAGGTCACCTTCGGCAACGTCTGGGGCCTGCTGGTCGACGGCAAGTTCGGCGAGGGCCTCCCGCCCGCCGAGCCGTTCCCGATCCCGGTGCACACCGGCGACGTCCGGGTCGACGTCCAGGCCGCGCTGGCGATGCTGACCCCGATCTGGGGCTACCGCCCGCTGCTGGACATCACCGACGAGGAGGCCCGCGACGAGCTCGCCCGGGCCGCCGTCATGGCGCTGTCCTACGTGGCCCAGTCCGCCCGCGGCATCGGCATCCCGGCCGTCCCGCAGAAGCGCGTGGACGAGGCGTCCTCCATCGTCGAGCGCTTCATGGTCCGCTGGCGCGGCGAGCCCGACCCCCGCCACGTCGCCGCCGTCGACGCCTACTGGACCTCGGCCGCCGAGCACGGCATGAACGCCTCCACCTTCACCGCCCGGGTCATCGCCTCCACCGGTGCCGACGTCGCGGCCTCCCTCTCCGGCGCCATCGGCGCGATGAGCGGCCCGCTGCACGGTGGTGCCCCCTCCCGGGTGCTGCACATGCTCGACGAGGTCGAGGGCACCGGCGACGCGGAGAAGTACGTCAAGGACCTCCTCGACCGCAAGGAGCGGTTGATGGGCTTCGGCCACCGGGTCTACCGCGCCGAGGACCCCCGCGCCCGCGTGCTGCGCCGCGCTGCCCAGGAGCTCGGCGCCCCCCGCTTCGACGCCGCTCTCGCCCTGGAGAACGCCGCGCTGAAGGAGCTCCGCGAGCGCCGTCCCGACCGGCCGGTCGAGACCAACGTCGAGTTCTGGGCCGCAATCGTGCTGGACTTCGCCGAGGTGCCCAGCCACATGTTCACCTCGATGTTCACCTGCGCCCGCACCGCGGGCTGGTGTGCCCACATCCTCGAGCAGAAGCAGACCGGCCGGCTCGTGCGCCCGTCGGCCCGCTACATCGGGCCCGACCCGCGCAAGCCCGAGGACGTCGAGGGCTGGGACTCCATCTCGACCAAGGAGATCGGCGAGCCCGCCTGATGGCCATCACGATCCCGACCGGGCTGCTGCCCGCCGACGGCCGCTTCGGCTGCGGTCCGTCCAAGGTCCGTCCGGAGGCCCTGGCCGCGCTCGCGTCCGAGGGCGCCGGGCTGATGGGCACCTCGCACCGTCAGGCGCCGGTCAAGAACCTCGTCGGCCGGGTGCGCGAGGGGATCTCGCAGCTCTTCGACCTGCCCGAGGGGTACGAGGTCGTGCTCGGCAACGGCGGGACGACGGCCTTCTGGGACGCCGCGGCCATCGGTCTGATCCGCGACCGCTCGGCGTTCGGCACCTACGGCGAGTTCTCCGCCAAGTTCGCCTCCGGCGTGGCCGAGGCCCCGTTCCTGGCCGACCCGGTCATCACCAAGGCAGCACCGGGGTCGCTCGCGCTGCCCACCGCGGTGGCCGGCGTCGACGCCTACGGCTGGGCGCACAACGAGACCAGCACCGGCGTGATGGCCCCCGTCGTCCGCCCCGAGGGGGCCGACGAGGACTCCCTCGTGCTGGTGGACGCCACCTCCGGCGCCGGCGGGCTCCCGGTCGACGTCGCCGAGACCGACGTCTACTACTTCGCCCCGCAGAAGTGCTTCGCCTCCGACGGCGGTCTGTGGATCGCGCTGATGAGCCCGAGGGCGCTGGCCCGGGTCGCCGAGATCAAGGCCTCCGGCCGCTGGATCCCCGGCTTCCTGGACCTGTCTATCGCCGTCGACAACTCCAGCAAGGACCAGACCTACAACACCCCGTCGGTCGCCACCCTGTTCCTGCTGGCCGACCAGCTCGACTGGCTCAACGGCCTCGGCGGGCTGTCGGGCGCCGTGGCCCGCACCTCGGACTCCTCGGGTCGGCTCTACGAGTGGGCGCAGGCCTCCTCCTTCGCCACCCCGTTCGTGACCGAGCCGGCAGAGCGGTCCCTCGTCGTCGCCACGATCGACTTCGACGAGTCGGTGGACGCCGCCGCGATCGCCGCGGCGCTGCGCGCCCACGGCGTCGTGGACACCGAGCCCTACCGCAAGCTGGGCCGCAACCAGCTGCGGGTGGGCTGCTTCCCCGCCGTCGACCCCGACGACGTCACCGCGCTGACCGCCTGCATCGACCACGTCGTCGGCCAGCTCTGAGCGGAGGGTGGGAGCGCAGGGAAGCTGCGCTCCCACCCTCCGCTCAGGCCGGTAGCAGCCAGGGGCTGACCGTGGCGAGCGGTCAGCGCAGAAGAACCGCCAGCACGTCGGGCGCTGAGAACGTCCGGTTGTACCGAGCCTCGTCGTGGGGGGCGAGCACCCCGGCTTCGACCAGCTGCGCGACGAGACCATTGGCTCGAGCGTAGGTGACACCCAGGCGACGCTCTACCTGCCGCACTGTGAAGATGGGCCGGGCCAGCGCGAAGTCGACAAGGGAGATCGCGGTGTCGGCGCGTAGGCCCGCCGCCTTCACCCGGTCCTTCAGATCCGCCTGCACCGACAACAGGTCCTCCAGCTGCGCGGCTGTCTCGACCGCTGAGGCTGTGAGGCCATCGGCGAAGAACCGCACCCAGTCGTTCCAGTTGCCAGCCGAACTCACTCCCAGGAGCCGATCGAAGTAGTCCGCTCGGCGAGCCTCGAACCACGGGGACACCGTGAGGGTCGGTTCGGTCAACACACCTTCGTGGAGCAGCTGCAGGACGATGAAGAGACGACCGATACGCCCGTTGCCGTCGTTGAACGGGTGGAGGGTCTCGAACTGGTAGTGGCCCATCGCTGCGGCAACGACCGGGTCGATCTCGTTTCCGTGGTCCGCGCCCACCCAGTCGAGCCAGTCCCGGACCTGGGCCTCGAGTTCCGGCCCCGGCGGCCGGGGGATGAACCGAGCATCCTGGACTCTCGCACCTCGTCGGGCCCCGATGACCACCTGAATGTCCCGCACCCGGCCGGAGCTCACCGTCTCTGCTGTCGTCCCCCTGACCAACCGCGCCTGAAGCTCGATCAACAGCCCCAAAGTGAGTGGGCGCCCCTCGCCGACCCACGCGAAGGCGTGCTCAGCCGCCCGGAGGTAGTTGAGGACTTCTCGGAGTTCCTCGTCCGACTGGTCCTCGTCCTCATCAGCCGCGAGGACCTCCTGGAGGGGGGCGTAGGTGCCCTCAAGTGCAGACGTGCTCTGCGCCTCACGGGACAGAGACGACCGCCGGAGCAGCGCCGGGTTCGGCAACCGCTTCGCAGAACTGTCCAAAGAGGCGAGCGCCGCCCTCGCTCTGGCGACCGCGTTGAACGTCGTCGCGCTCAAAGGGGGTGTGACTCGCTCTAGCGGCAGCGGCACGAAGGCCACGTGCTGCCATGGACCGAAACGCGGATCTGTACCGCTGATGGGTACGAGTGAACCTGAAGGACTGTTCTGAAAGAGTTCGGCCCGCACAATGTAACTCTATACGTCTCAGGGTTTCATTTCACCCCCCATGACACGTCACAATGACAACCATCCGGTTGGTAGACCGTCAGGCCGGTAGCAGCCAGGTGTCCTTGCTGCCGCCGCCGCGGCTGGAGTTGACCAGCAGCGAGCCCTCCTCCAGCGCCACCCGGGTCAGCGGCGCGGGGACGACCCGGGTCGAGGACCCGGCGACGGCGAAGACCCGCAGGTCGGCGTGCCGGGGGACGACGACGCCGTCGACCAGCGTGGGCACGGTGGAGAAGTCGACCGGCTCCTGGGCGACGAAGCGGTGCGGGGTGAGGGCGACCTCGGCCTCCAGCTGCGCCAGCTCGGCCGCCGAGCAGGTCGGGCCGAAGACGACGCCCCGCCCGCCGTAGCCGTCGACCGGCTTGACCACGAGCTCGTGCAACCGGTCGCGCACCGCGGCGTAGTCGCCCGCGTCGGCGAGCACCCAGGTGGGCACGGTGGCCAGCACCGGCTCCTCGCCCAGGTAGAACCGGATCATCGCCGGCACGTGGCAGTAGGTGGCCTTGTCGTCGGCCACCCCGTTGCCCGGCACGTTGCCGATGGCCAGCTTCCCGGCCCGCACCGCCTCGCCGAGCAGCACGTCCAACGGGGTGCCGTGGGCGTTGAGGTGTGCGGCGAGGTCGTCCTCGTCGAAACGGCGGTAGAGCACGTCGACGGCGACCCGCTCGCCGTCCACCTCCACGGCGACCCCGCCGGCGGGGGTCGACCAGAGCGTGTCCGGGGTCGCGATCGGCACGCCCATCGCCTCGGCGAGGAGCCGGTGCTCGAACCACGCGGTGTTCAGCGGGCCGTCGCTCAACAGCGCGATCTGCGGGACCCCGGTGCAGGCGGGGGGCGCGGCGTCGGCCAGGGCGGCCCTGAGGACGTCGACGGCCCCGTGCGGTTCGGCGAGCCCGCCGACCCCGGCGAAGAGCCCGGGCAGCGCGGCCCGGCTGCTGTCCCGGTTGACGATGGCGTAGCCGATGCCCGAGGGCACCCGGAGGTTGTCCTCCAGCACCACCCAGCCGTCGGGGCCGTGCAGCAGGTCCAGGCCGGCCACGGTCACCCGCTGCTGCCCGGGGGCGGCCAGGCCGACCGCGCCGGGTCGGAAGCCGGGGCTGCGGGTGACGAGCCACTCGGGGACGACCCCGGCGCGGACGGACTCCGGCAGCTGCGCCTCGGGGTCCGAGCGGCGCCGGCCGACCGGGCGGTAGACGTCGGTGAGGAAGGCGTTGAGCGCGCGGGTGCGCTGCTCGACGCCGGCAGCCACGTGCGCCCAGTCCGCGGCCGGCACCAGACGGGGGACCGGGTCCAGCGGGAAGGGGTGCTCGCGCATCTCGCCGTCCACGAAGGCGCCGAAGACCACGCCGCGCGCCCGCCGCTCGCGGCCCATCTCGTCCACGGCGGAGGCCAGGCCCACGCCGCCGAGCTCCTCCAGCGCCGGGGCCACGGGGACGTAACCCGGGGCCAGGGTCCCGTCGGGGCCCACGGCCTCGTCGGCCGGTGTGCTCGGGTACCGCGCGAAGACCCCGGTCGCCTCGGTCACGTGTCCCTCACAGCCAGCGGTCGAACCACGCGGTGGTCCGTTCGGTCAGTTCGACGAGGTTCTCCCGGCCCACCACGGTGTGGCCCTCGCCGGGCAGGAGCAGGAGCTCGGTGGGGGCGCCGAGGGCGGTCAGCGCCTGGTGGGCCTGGACCGACTCCGCGACGGGGACGTTCGTGTCCCGGTCACCGTGCGCCAGCAGGACCGGTGACCGCAAGGCCTCCAGTGCCGTCATCGGACTGATCGTGGCAAGCATCTCACGGTCGGTGACGGGATCGCCGTACTCGGTGGTCGACGCCGCGGCCATCCACGGCTCGGTGCCGGCGAAGAAGCTGCGCAGGTCGCTCATCCCGGCCAGCGAGACCCCGGCGGCGAAGAGGTCGGGCCAGCGGGTCAGCGCGACCAGCGTCAGGTACCCGCCGTAGGACCAGCCGTGCGCCCCCACCCGGCCCGGGGTCGCGATGCCGGCCTGCACCAGGTGCTCGACTGTCGCGGGCACGTCGGCGAAGGAGGCCTCGCGGGCGTCGACGTCGTCGGCGGCCATGAACGCCGCTCCCCGTCCGCCCGAGCCGCGCACGTTGGGCGCGAAGACGGTCAGCCCGGCCGCCACCAGCGCCTGGGCCACCGGCGACCACGAGGGCCGCTCCTGACCCTCGGGCCCGCCGTGGAAGACGACCACCGTGCGGTTGGGGCCGTGCACGTCGGGCGGGGTGTAGAGCCAGCCCTCCAGTGCCAGCCCGTCGGCGGCCCGGTAGGGGTGCCGGACGGGGGTGACCAGCAGGTCGGGGTTCGGCAGTCGCGGGGCGCTGGGCAGCGGACGCGAGGTGCCGTCGGCCAGGTCCACGACCCACAGCCCGCGAGGGGCACCCGGGCCGGTGAGCTCGGCGACCAGCGACCCGCCGTCGGCGGCCAGCGACCAGCCGGGCATCACCGGCAGCGGGAGCTCGACCGCCCGCACCAGGGCGCCGTCGTCGACCCGGCGGAGCTCCAGCTCGCTCACCCCGCCGACGTTCCACAAGCACAACACCGACCCGTCGGCGCGCACGGCGTAGCCGTCCAGGTCGGCGTCCGGCCGGCTGACCAGCACCTCGGCCACGCCGGGTGCGCCGTCCGCGGACAGGGGGACGACGAGCAGCCCGGTGCGGTCCTCCCCCGGCGGCCCGGGCAGCGCCGCCCGCAGGTAGACCGAGCGGCCGTCGGGACCGAACCGGCCGTCCTCGCTCTGCTGCCACCCCGGCGAGCCGGTCGGCACGACCCGGGTCTGCTGCCCGGTGGGGACGTCGACGAGCACGACGTGCCGGTGCCCGCGCGGACCGCGGCGGGCCAGCAGCCGGCCCTCGTCGGGAGCGACCGCCGTGACGGCCAGGAAGCCGCCGGTGGCCAACGTGCGGTGCGCCCCGCTGACCACGTCGACCAGGACGACGTCGGCACCGGGGCCGTCGGCGATCGTGCACGCGTAGTGGCCCGGCCGGGCGGTCCAGCCCCCGGCGAAGACGGTGCAGCGGAGGTCCTCCCCGGCGACCAGCCGGGGCTCGGAGCCGTCGGCGTGGGCGACCCAGAGCTGGGCGCAGATGGAGCCGCCGGGGCTGATCAGGAAGGCCAGCCACTCGCCGTCGGGCGACCAGGCGACCGACACGACCTCCTGGTCGGGGCCGGAGACCACCGCCGGCGGGGTCTGCTGGTCCAGCGTCGCCACCTCCAGCCGCGGTCGGCCGGAGCGGTCGCTGACGTAGGCGACCCGGTCGCCGGTCGGGGCCAGCGCGGGGCACCAGGCCCCGGCGGCCGCGGCGATCTCGGTGACGGCGAGCCGGACGTCGGTGCCGAGGCCGTGGGAGTCCTCGATGGTGCGGGTCATGCCACCTCCTCGGTGGATCGCGGACACGTCGGGCCAGTGCAGCAGATGACGGCCGGCGGGTGTTCCGCTGCCCGTCAGCGGATGCCGTGGCGCTGCAGCCAGAGCTCCAGCAACCCCACCTGCCACAGCTGGTTGCTCCCCAGCGTCGTGCGGTGGGTGTTCGGCTCGGCCAGCAACCGCGCGGTGTAGTCAGTGCGGAAGAGCCCACGCTCGCGGGCCTCCGGCGCCTGCAGGGCCTCCCGCACGCTGGCCAGGTACTCGCCCTCGAGGTGGATGATCGCCGGCACCGGGAAGTAGCCCTTGGGCCGGTCGATCACGTGCGCCGGGATGACGGCGCGGGCGGCCTGTTTGAGCACGCCCTTGCCGCCCTGGGCCAGCTTCAGCTCCGGCGGGACGGCGGCGGCGAGCTCGACGAACTCGTGGTCCAGGAACGGCACGCGTGCCTCCAGGCCCCAGGCCATCGTCATGGTGTCGACCCGCTTGACCGGGTCGTCGACCAGCATGATCGTGGAGTCCAGCCGCAGCGCCCGGTCCAGCGTGGTGTCCGCGCCCGGGCGGGCGAAGTGGTCGGCGACGAAGGCCCGGCTGACGTCGTCGGTGACCAGCCAGCGGTCGCTCAGGATGCCGGCCAGCTCGGCGTGCGGGCGGTCGACGAACACCGAGGCATAGGCGTCCACGGCCCGGTCGGTCGGGACGCCGTCCAGCGGCGGGTACCAGTCGTAGCCGGCCAGCACCTCGTCGGCGCCCTGTCCGCTCTGCACCACCTTCACGTGCTGGCTGACCTGCTGGGCGAGCAGGTAGAAGGCCACGCAGTCGTGGCTGACCATCGGCTCGCTCATCGCCGCGACCGCGCCGTCCAGGCCGGCGTGCACCTCGGCGGTGGGCACCAGCAGCCGGTGGTGGTCGGTGGAGAAGTGCTCGGCGATGACGTCGGAGTAGGCGAACTCGTCGCCCTGCCGGCCGCCGACGGCCTCGAAGCCGATGGAGAAGGTGGCCAGGTCGCGTTGGCCCTCCTCGGCCAGCAGCCCGACGATCAGGCTGGAGTCCAGTCCGCCCGACAGCAGCACCCCGACCGGGACGTCGGCGACCATCCGGCGGCGCACGGCCAGCCGCAGCTGCTCCAGCACCCGCTCCTGCCACTGCACCGGGTCCAGGTCGGCGAGGTCGGCCCGCCGCTCGTGCACCGGGGACCAGTACGTCCAGTCGGACTCCCGGCCGTCGGCCTCGTAGGTGCGCACCGTGGCCGGGGGCAGCTTGCCGACGCCGGCCAGGATCGTCCGCGGCGCCGGGACGACGGAGTGGAAGGACATGTAGTGGTGCAGGGCGACCGGGTCGATGGAGGTGTCCACGCCCCCGGCGCGGACCAGCGCCGGCAGGCTGGAGGCGATCCGCACCCGGCCCGGCCCGCGGCTGAGGTACACCGGCTTGATGCCGAGCCGGTCCCGGGCGACGACGACGCGACCCGACCCGCGCTCGACCACGACGAAGGCGAACATGCCGAGGAACTTCTCCACGCAGGCCGCGCCCCAGCGGTGGTAGGCCTTGAGCACCACCTCGGTGTCGCTGGTGGAGGCGAACCGGTAGCCCGCCGACCGCAGCTCCTCGCGCAGCTCGCGGTAGTTGTAGACGATCCCGTTGAACACGCAGGTGAGCCCGAGCTCGATGTCGACCATCGGCTGGGCCCCGGCCTCGGTGAGGTCGATGATCTTCAGCCTCCGGTGACCGAGGGCGACCGGGCCGGACTGCCAGACCCCCGACCCGTCCGGGCCGCGGGCGGCCAGCTCGTCGCACATCGCGGCGACCGCGCCGACGTCGGCGACCCCGCCGTCGAACCGGATCTCGGCCGAGATGCCGCACACGAGCGCCTCCTCCCACCGGCGCGGGGCCGGTGACGTCGAGCGCCCACCCTCCCCCGTCCGTGTTGCCACGGCATGTCACGACGACCTGCGGGCGCCGCGCGGGAGACACTCACAGCGTCCGGACAGTGACCCTGGGTGCCCCCCGTCGGGCAGACCCGCGGGGTGTGGCGTGTCGACCGGAGGGTCCCCACCTGCCCGGATAACCTCGGCGCTGGTCCTCGTCCGGGGACCGTCCCGACGGCTCCCCTGGAGGTCGCCCCCATGCGCACCCTGCGCCTCGTGGCGCTCTCCGACGACGGACGCAGCCTGGTCCTCGCCGCCGACGTCCCGGACTCCATCGACAACGGTGAGCGGTTCCACCTGCCCATCGACGACCGGCTCAAGGCCGCCGTCCGCGGCGACGCCCAGCGGATGGGCCAGATCGAGCTCGACCAGGGCAACGCCCTGCCCCCGCGGGTCATCCAGGCCCGCATCCGCGCCGGGGAGACCCCCGAGCAGGTCGCGCACGCCTCCGGCACGTCGGTCGAGCGGATCATGCGCTTCGCCCACCCGGTGCTCCAGGAGCGGGAGCGGGTCGCCCAGCAGGCGCAGACCGCCCGGGTCCGGCTCTCCGAGGGCACCCCCAGCGTGCCGCTGGAGCAGTTCATGTCCGAGCGCCTGCGACTGCTCGGCGCCGACCTCGACGCCGTCCGCTGGGACTCCCACCGCACCGAGGACGGCACCTGGCAGGTCCGGGCCGCCTGGCGGGCCGGGCACAAGTCCGGGGTCACCAAGTGGAGCTACGACACCGCCACCAAGACCGTCACCCCGGTCGACGCCACCACGATGGACTTCGCCGAGGGCACCCGGCTGGTCCGGGTCGTCCCCGACGTGCCGGCCGGTCTGCCCGCCGCACCCGCCCCGCGCCGCTCGATCGCCGTGGTGCGCGAGGAGGCCGACGACGACGAGTGGGCCGGTGACCTGGCCGGCGACCGCGCCGACGAGGCCGACCTCGCCCCCGACGAGGACCTCGACGCCGACGTGCGCAACGTCGTCCCCACCGACGGCAACCCGGTCGACGTGCTGCTCTCCGGCGACGGCGGGCCCGACACCCACGACACCGTCGTCTTCGACCGGGTGGACGGCGAGGCGGAGGACCCGCGCGCGGCCATCCCGGCCTGGGAGGACATCGTCTTCGGCGTCCGCCGGCACAGGTAAAGCGCTCGGAACTGTCGGAGGTCGCACCTAGCCTCGGGGGGTGACCGCCACCGCCCCGCCCGCGCCGCCCCCCGAGCGGGGGCGGCTCTCGGCGCTGTGGCGGCTGTGGCCCTTCGCCCGGCCCTACACCGGGCTGCTGGTGCTGACGTTCGTCGCGGCCCTGCTGGCCACGCTCACCCAGCTGGTCGCGCCCCTGGTGGTGCAGGCCGTCGTCGACGGTCCGATCGCCGACGACGACCGCAGCGGGCTGGTCCCGCTGCTCGGCCTCGCGCTGGCCTTCGGCGTCGCCGAGGCGTTCCTGTTCTTCCTGCGCCGCTGGGCGATGAACTCCTCCAGCCTGCAGATCGAGCGCGACCTCCGCGACACCCTCTACCAGCGGCTGCAGCGCCTGCCCGTGGAGTTCCACGACCGCTGGTCCTCGGGGCAGCTGCTCTCCCGGGCCACCACCGACATCGCGACCGTCCGCCGGTTCGTCGGGTTCGGCGCGGTGTTCCTGGTGGTCAACCTGATCACCTGCGTCGTCGTCGGCGGGTTGCTGATCGCCACCTGGTGGCCGCTGGGCGTCGCCGTCCTGGTGACCACGGTCCCGCTGGTGTCGGTCGGGCTCCGGCTGGAGAGTCGGTACAACACCGAGTCCCGGGCCGTCCAGGACGAGCAGGGCGAGCTGGCCACCGACGTGGAGGAGGCCGTCCAGGGCATCCGGGTGGTCAAGTCCCTGGGCCGCAGCCGGCTGGTCTTCGACCGCTACGACCGCACCGCCGTGTCGCTGCGGGGCCTGCAGCTGCGCAAGGTCCGCACGCTGGCCAAGCTCTGGGTGGTCTTCGAGTTCCACCCGCAGATCACCCTGGCCCTGGTCCTGGTCGGCGGGGCGGTCGGCGTCTCCACCGGGGCGCTCACCGTGGGCGGGCTGGTCGGCTTCGTCACCCTGTTCACGGTGCTGCAGTGGCCCATCCTGTCGCTGGGCTGGCTGCTCGCCCAGGCCCAGGAGACCGCCAGCGCCTGCGACCGGATCGGCGAGCTGCTCGACGCCCCGATGACCGTCGCCGACACCCCCGGCGTCACCGACCGACCGGTCGCCCGACCCGCCCGGCTGCGCTTCGAGGACGTCGGGTTCGCCCACCCCGGCGCCGGGGAGGCGGTGCTCCGCGGGGTGGACCTCGACGTCGCACCGGGCGAGACCGTCGCGCTCGTCGGGGCCACCGGGTCGGGCAAGACCACCGTGACGGCCCTGGTCGGCCGGCTCTACGACGTCACCTCCGGGCGGGTCACCCTCGACGGGCACGACGTCCGCGACCTGCCCCTGGCCCAGCTGCGCACCGTCGTCGCCACCGCGTTCGAGGACGCCACGCTGTTCTCGATGAGCGTCCGGGAGAACCTCACCCTGGGCCGGCCCGAGGCCACCGACGCCGACGTCACCGAGGCCCTCGCCGTCGCCCAAGCCGGCTTCGTGCACGACCTGCCCTGGGGCCTGGACACCCGGATCGGCGAGCAGGGCCTGTCCCTGTCCGGCGGGCAGCGACAGCGCCTCGCGCTGGCCCGGGCCGTGCTGGGCCGCCCCTCGGTGCTGGTGCTGGACGACCCGTTGTCCGCCCTCGACGTGCACACCGAGGCCCTGGTCGAGTCCGCGTTGCGGGAGGTGCTGGCCGCGACCACCGCACTGGTGGTCGCCCACCGGGCCTCCACGGTGCTGCTCGCCGACCGGGTCGCGCTGCTGGAGGACGGCCGGATCACCGCCGTCGGCCGGCACACCGACCTGCTCGCCGAGGTGCCGGCCTACCGCGACCTGCTCTCCAGCGGGTCCGAGCTCTCCTCGGCGGCTCCCCGATGACCACCACCGCTCCCCCGCCGCCGTCCGCGCCGGACGCCTCCGCGTCCTGGCGTGGGGTGGCCACCGAGGGCGACGAGGACCTGTCGACCTCGGCCGGGCTGTTCCTCCGCGACCGGTCCCGCCGGCTGATGGGCGAGCTGCTGTCCCCGCACCGCCGCGCCCTCTGGCTGCTGCTGGGTGTGCTCCTGCTGCAGAACGCGGCGTGGCTGGCCGGGCCGTTCCTCATCGGGGTCGGGATCGACGTCGCCGTCCCCGCCCTGCTGGCCGGTGACCCGTGGCCGCTGGTCTGGGTCACGGTCGCGATGGTCGCGGCAGCCTGCGCCGACGCCGGGCTCCGGTACCGCTTCCTGCTGGGCTCCGGCCGGGTCGGGCAGGCGGTGCTGCTCACGCTGCGCCGGCGGGTCTTCCGGCACGTGCAGTCCCTGCCGCTGGCCTTCCACGAGCGCTACACGTCGGGCAAGACGATCAGCCGGCTGACCAGTGACGTCGAGACCCTCGCCGAGCTGCTCGACGAGGGCCTGGACGGTCTGCTGTCCGCGCTGTTCAGCGTGCTCTCCATCGGGGTCGTGCTGCTGGTGCTGGACCTGCCGCTGGGGCTGGTCGCGCTGGCCGGGTTCCCGTTCCTGTTCTGGGTCGCCCGGTGGTTCCAACGCAACTCGGTGGTCGCCTACCGGCGCACCCGGGAGACCATCGCGGCGCTGATCGTCCAGTTCACCGAGACCTTCGGCGGCATCCGCGCGGTGCAGGCCTTCCGCCGCGAGGGCCGCAACGACCAGCTGCACGCCGAGCTGAACGAGGTCAACCGGGACGCCACCGACCGGGCCTACTGGCTGATCGCGGTCTTCGTCCCGGCGGTCACCCTGATCGGCAACCTGGTGGTCGTCGTGGTGCTCGGGTACGGCGCGCTGCGGGTGATGGACGGCGGGCTGGCCGTCGGCACCCTGGTGTCCTTCCTGCTGTACCTGCGCCGCTTCTTCGACCCGCTGCAGGACATCGCGATGTTCTACAACAGCTACCAGTCGGCGTCGGCGGCGCTGGAGAAGCTGTCCGGGGTGCTCGAGGAGCCGGCCACGGTGGCCGAGCCGGCCGACCCCACCCCGCTGCCGCACGCCGCCGGTGAGCTGGTCTTCGACGGCGTCCGGTTCGGGTACGGCGCCTCGACCGTCCTGCCCGGGCTGGACCTGACGATCCCGGCCGGGCAGACCGTGGCCCTCGTCGGGGCCACCGGAGCCGGGAAGTCGACCCTGGCCCGGCTGGCCGCCCGCTTCTACGACCCGCAGGAGGGGCAGGTCCGGCTCGACGGCGTCCCGCTGGACCGGCTGGCCGACGACGACCTGCGCCGGGCGGTGGTCATGGTGACCCAGGAGAGCCACCTGTTCTCCGGGTCGATCGCCGACAACGTGTCCTTCGGGCGTCCCTCCGCGACCCGCGCCGAGATCGAGGCGGCCTGCGCGGCGATCGGGGCGCACGAGTTCATCGCCGCGCTCCCCGACGGCTACGACACCGACGTCCGCAAACGGGGCGGGCGCCTGTCGGCCGGGCAGCGCCAGCTGGTCAGCTTCGCCCGGGCGTTCCTGGCCGACCCCGCGGTGCTCGTGCTCGACGAGGCCACCAGCTCCCTCGACGTTCCCAGCGAGCAGCTCGTGCAGCAGGCGCTGCAGACTCTGCTGGCGGACCGGACCGCGGTGATCATCGCCCACCGGCTGTCCACCGTGGAGTTCGCCGACCGGGTGCTCGTCATGGACGCCGGCCGGCTGGTCGAGGACGGCGCTCCGGCGGAGCTGGTCGGGGGCACCGGCCGGTTCGCCGACCTGCACCGCGCCTGGGCCGACAGCCTCGTCTGAGCGGTCCGGATCACGTGTCTGACCTGGGCGGGAAGGGTAGTTCGGCCCTGGACGGGGAGCTCGACGCACCCGGAGGGTCTTCCTCGCGTCACCCCCGACCGCACACAGAACGGAGAACGGACATGGCTGCATCGGTCTCGATGCCCGTCGGCGGCGTGCAGGTCGGTTCCTACGGGGACTACGCCCTGGCCCAGCGGGCGGTCGACTTCCTTTCCGACGAGCAGTTCCCGGTGGAGAACGTCCAGATCGTGGGCACCGACCTCCGCACGGTGGAGCAGGTCGTCGGCCGGCTCACGCTGGCCCGCGCCGCGATGGCCGGGGCCGCCTCGGGCGCCTGGTTCGGCCTCTTCGTGGGCCTGCTGCTGGGCATCTTCGCCCCGGACGGCTCGAGCTGGATCAGCTCAGTGCTCACCGGCCTGGTCATCGGACTGGTCTTCGGTGCCCTCTTCGGCGCTGCCAGCTTCGCGGCCACCCGTGGCCGCCGGGACTTCGCTGCCGCTCCGCAGCGCATCGTCGCCGGCCGCTACGACGTGCTGTGCCAGCCGCAGGCCGCCGAGCAGGCCCGCGAGCTGCTGGCCCGGCTCTCGCTGCGCGGCTGAGCCCCGCTCAGGACCGCCGTCCCGGTCCTGACGACGAACGCCCTTCTCGTCAGGACCCCTGACGAGAAGGGCGCTCCTCGTCAGGAGCGGAGGGTGGCGAAGGCGACGGCGGCTGCTGCCGCGACGCCGAGGGAGTCCACGCCCGAGCGCATCGGGATCCGGGCGCGGACGTCGACCGCGGCCTGGGCGGCGGCGGACAGCCCGGGGCCCTCGGCGCCGAGCAGGAGCGCCGTCCGCGGGTGGGCGGTGGGGTCCAGCGCGCCCAGGTCGACGGCGTCGGCGGCCGGGGTGAGCGCCACGGTGGTGTAGCCCGCAGCCCGCACCCGGTCGAGGTCGCCGGGCCAGTCGGTGAGCACCCGCACCGGCAGGGTGAGCAGGTGGCCCATCGAGACCCGGACCGACCGCCGGTAGTACGGGTCGGCGCAGGTCGGGTCCAGCAGCAACGCGTCCACCCCGAGGGCGACGGCGGAGCGGCCGATCGAGCCGATGTTCTCGTGGTCGTTGAGCCCCTCGAGCACCGCGATCCGGCGCGGTGCGGTGGGGTCCGGCCCGGCCAGCAGGGCATCGAGGTCCGGGGTCTCCGGCCGCTCGGCCGAGGCCAGCACGCCCCGGGTGAGCCGGAAGCCGATGGTCTCCGAGACCACCCACTTGTCGGCCTCGTAGGCGGGCACCCCGTCGGGCAGGTCGAGGGCGGCCAACCGGCCGGCGACGCCGTACACCGCCCGCAGCGGGAGGCCGGTCTCCAGCAGCCGCTCGACCGCGGTGACGCCCTCGACGATCACCGGGCCGGTGCCGCGCTCGGTGCCCGGGCGGCGGTCGCCGGCGAAGAGGTCGTGGAAGTCGGCGACCCGCTCGTCGCGTGGGTCGGTGATCAGCTGGGGCACGACCGCAGATCCTCCCGGACGGTGTCGGACTGCAGGTCGGCGGCACTGCGAGCAGGATCGACGGGTGAGCCACTCCCCCACGACCGTCATCGGCGCCGGCATCTCCGGCATCGCCTGCGCCCGAGCGCTCACCGACGCCGGCCTCACGGTCCGCGTGCTGGACCGGGGTCGCGCCCCCGGTGGGCGGATGGCCGGGCGCACCCTGCACGGCCGCGCCGTCGACCTCGGTGCCTCCTACCTCACCGTCGCCGACGACGGGGACTTCGCGCCGGTCGTCGCCGACTGGGTCGAGCGCGGCCTGGCCCGGGAGTGGACCGACACGTTCTCCGTCGCCGGCCCCGACGGGATCGGCGAGTCCAAGACCGGCCCGATGCGCTACGGCGCCGTCCGCGGGCTGCGCTCGCTGGTCGTCGACCTCGCCACGGGCCTGGACCTCGTCACCGAACGCACGGTCGCCCAGGTCCGCGTCGACGACGGTCCGACCGTGGACGGCGAGCCAGCAGCCGCCGTCGTCCTGGCCCTGCCCGACCCCCAGGCCCGACGACTGCTCGCCGTCGGGTCCCCGGCCGAGACCGTGCTCGACCCGCGCGGCTGGCAGCCGACCCTGGCCGTCGCGCTGGGCTGGTCGCAGCGCCAGTGGGCCGCCGACCTGCACGGCGCCTTCGTCCACGACGACCCGACCGTCGACTGGATCGCCGACGACGGGGACCGCCGCGGGGACGGCGCCCCCGTGCTGGTCGCGCACACCACCGCGGAGTTCGCTTCCGGGCACCTCGACGACCCCGCCCAGGCCGGGCCTGCCGTCGCCTCCGCCGTCCGGAGGGCCCTGGGCATCGACGTGGAGCCGGAGTGGACGTACGTGCACCGCTGGACGTTCGCCAAGCCGACCGACCCTCGGGAGGCACCGTTCCACCTGGCCGACGGCATCGGGCTGTGCGGCGACGGCTGGGCGGCGCCGTCCAAGGTGGAGAGCGCCTGGACCTCGGGGCACCAGCTCGGCCTCGAACTCGCCCGCCGGCTGGCGGGCTGACGCCAGGCGGGACCCTTAGGCTGCCTCACGATGACCGGGCCGGGGGCGTTCCGCTTCGACGCGGACCCGTTCACCGCCGACGTCTTCCGGGAGACGCCCGCCCCGGCCGCGGTCTGCACCGACGTGGTCAAGACCTACCGGACGGCGACCGAGACGGTCACCGCGCTGGCCGGGGTGTCGCTGGACGTGCCCCGCGCGCAGGTGACCGTCGTCGTGGGGCCGTCTGGGTCGGGCAAGTCCTCGCTGCTGCGGCTGCTGGCCTGCATCGACTCCCCCGACTCCGGCGCGGTGACCGTCGGCGGTGCGCGGGTGGACACCCTCGGTGCCCGGGGCCGCCGGCGGTTGCGCCAGCGGCAGGTCGCCTACCTGTTCCAGCGGCCCGGGGAGAACCTGCTGCCCTACCTGGACGCCGCCGCGCAGGTGCGGTTGGCAGCCCAGCTGCGGGGGGCGCCGGTCGACGACGACGAGGTGCACGACCTGCTGGCGCGTCTCGGTCTGGGCGACCGCGCCGATCACCGACCCGCCCAGCTGTCCGGCGGGGAGCAGCAGCGGCTCGCGGTCGCCTGCGGCGTGGTGGGCGGGCCGGCCCTCGTGGTGGCCGACGAGCCGACCGCCGAGCTGGACACCGCCGCGGCCGAGCGGGTGCTCGCTGCGATGACCGAGCTGGCCGCCGACGGCGTGGCCTTCCTCGTCTCCAGCCACGACCCGCGGGTGATGGCCGTCGCCGACGGGTTCGTGCACCTGGACCGCGGGCAGCGGGTCCCGTGAGCGGGTTCCGCACCACCGGGCTGGTCAAGCGGTTCACCCGCGGGGTGGAGACGGTCACCGCGCTGGACGGCGTCGACCTCGCCGTGGCACCCGGGGAGTTCGTGGCGCTGGTGGGCCCGTCCGGCTCGGGGAAGTCGACCCTGCTGGCGGTGCTCTGCGGCTGGGAGACCCCCGACGAGGGCGCGTTGACCCTGGACGGGGACCTCGCCGGACGTCGTCCCGACGCCCTGGGCTGGGCCGAGCTCGCGCTGGTGCCGCAGGCCCTGGGCCTGGTCGCCGACCTGAGCCTGGCCGACAACGTGCTGCTGCCGGCCCGGCTGCGGGGCGTCGACGAGCACGACCGGGCCGGCGAGCTGCTCGCCGGCTTCGGCCTGGCCCACCTGGCCGACCGGTACCCGCACCAGGCCTCGCTCGGTGAGCAGCAGCGGGTCGCCGTCGCCCGGGCGCTGCTGCTGCGCCCGGCGGTGCTGCTGGCCGACGAACCCACCGCCCACCAGGACCGCGGGCACGTCGACCGGCTGCTCGACGCCGTCCGACAGCGGGCCGACGACGGGGCCGCGGTGCTGCTGGCCACCCACGACGAGCTGGCCTGGGCCCGCGCCGACCGGGTGCTGTCGATGCGCGACGGCCAGCTGACCGAGGGGGCCCCGTCGTGAGCCGGCCCCCGCTCTGGCGGCTGGCCCCGTGGACCCGCGCTCCCCTGCTGGGCCTGCGGCAGCCCGCGGCCGTCGTCGCCGTGCTGGTGACGACGGCGATCCTCGCCTGCGCCGTGGCCTCGGCTCCGCTGTTCCTGTCCTCGGCGCGGTCGGCGGCGCTGCAGCAGCAGCTGGCCGCGGGGTGCGCGGAGGTCGGGTGGGGGCAGACCGGGGTCGGGGTCGGCCTGCTGGACCAGAACGGCGACCCCACCGGGCAGCAGACCCCCGACCGGTCGACCGACCAGGCGCTCGCTTCGGCGTGGGACGCGGTCGGTGACACCGGCAGCGACCCGGTCGGCTACGCCTCGGCCAGTGGCGTGCGGACCGGGGACGGGGCGCCGGTGTCCCTCCCCGCCCAGCTCCTCTTCCGGCCGGCCTCGTTCGACCACGTCCGGTGGGTGGAACCGCCCACGACGGACACCACCGGGGTGGCCGTGCCGGCGAGCTGGGCCGAGCAGGCCGGCATCGTCGCCGGCGACACGATCACGGTCGGGTCCGCCCCGGTGACCGTCGCCGGGGTCTACACCGACCTGTTCGCCTACGACGCCGACGACTACTGGTGCGACTACCGCCTGCTGTACGCCAACGACAGCAACGCGAACACCCCTCCGCCGGCGCTGCTCCTCACCGCGGACGCGGCGACCCTGGACGCCGTCTCACCCGGGACGGCCTACACCGAACTCCGACGTCAGGTCCCGGTGCGGGCGGAGGACACCACGGTGAGCGAGGCGCGGGCGCTGCTGGACCGGCAGGCCCGGGCCCAGGCGGACACCCTGGACCGGCTGGGTCTCACCGAGGTGTACGGGGTGCCCAACACCCGACTCGTCGAGGCGATCGACCGGGCCGAGCTGGTGGAGTCCGGGCTGCGCGGACCCGTCGTCCCGGTGGCCGTGGCCGGCGCCCTGCTGGCGCTGGTGCTGGTCGCGGCGGCCGGGAGCTTCTGGGCCGACCGCCGGGCCACCGAGGTCCGGCTGCTGGCCGCCCGCGGCGTGGGCCCCGTGCCACTGGCCGGCAAGGCGGCGCTGGAGCTGGGTCTGCCCGCGCTGGTCGGCGCCGCGCTGGGCTGGGGCGCCTCCCGGGCGCTGATCGCCACACTGGGCCCGGCCGACGACCTGGACCCCGGTGCGACCACGGCCGCGCTGTGGGCAGGGGTCGGCGCGTTCGTGGTCGGCCTGGGCGCCGCCGCGCTGGTCGCCGGGCTGCGCGCCCGGGGGTCCGCCGAACGCCCGCTGGGCGCCGCACCCCGCTGGCCCTCGCGCGTGCCGTGGGAGCTCACGCTGCTGCTCGCCGCGGGTGCCTGCTGGGTGGCGCTGCAGGGCCGGCCCGGCGTGGTCAGCGAGGGCAACGTCGCGCAGGTCGACGGGCTGCTGGTCGCCTTCCCGCTGCTGGGCCTGGCCGGTGCCGCGGTGCTGCTCGCCCGGGTGCTCACCGCACTGCTGCCCCGGGTGCGGCGGTGGGCCGCGCGCCGTCGTCCGGCGGTGTTCCTGGCGGTGAACCGGCTGGCCGCGGCGCGGCTGGCCACCGCCACCCTGCTGGTCGCCGTCGCCCTGCCGGTCGCGGTGCTCGGGTACACGGCGACGCTGACCGCCAGCTCGCAGGCCACCCTGGACGCCAAGGTGGGCGTGCAGATCGGCGCCGGAGCGGCCGTGCTGTCGGTGTCCCGCTTCGACCCCACCCCGGAGATCGCCGCGGCCGGCACGTACGTGGTGCGCTACGGCGACGCCAGCGTCACCGCGGCCGAGGGCGCCGGGGACAGCCGTGGTCGCGCCGACGTCCAGGTGCTGGCGGTCGACCCGGCCGACTTCGCCGGCACCGCGTTCTGGGTGGACTCCTTCGCCGCCGAGTCGTTGCCCGACCTGCTGGCCCGCCTCGACGGCCCCGCCGTCGACGGCCGTCTGCCCGTGGTGGCCGCCGGGCTGCCGACCGGGGAGACCGACCTCCGGCTCGGCACGCAGGACGTGCCCGTCGACGTGGTGGCCACCGCCGACGTGCTCCCCGGGCGGCGCACCGCCGACCCGGTGCTGCTGGTCGCCGCCGACCGGCTGCCCGACGTCCCCCGCACCGCCGGCGCCGACCGCACCGCCGAGCTGTGGACTGACGGCGACACCTCCGCCGCCCAGGAGGCCTTCACCGCGGCCGGGAGCGACCGCAACCGGACCGTCGAGCCCGCCGACGTGCAGACGACGGCGAACTTCCTGGGCATCACCTGGACCTTCGGCTACCTCTCCGCGCTGGCGGTCTTCGTCGGCGTCATCGCTCTCGGCGGCCTGCTGCTGTACCTGGAGGCCCGCTCCCGCAGCCGGGTCTCCGGCTACGTGATGGCCCGCCGCCTCGGGCTCTCCCGGCGCGCGCACCTGACGTCGCTGCTGGTCGAGCTCGGCGGCGTCGCGGTCGCCGGCATCGTCCTCGGCGGGGTGCTGGCCGCCGGTGCGGTCGCGGTCGTCTACCGCCGGCTGGACGTCGACCTCGTGCGGCCGCCGACGCCGCTGCTCGACGTCCCCTGGACCGCGCTCGCCGCCACCGTCGTCGTCACCGTGGCCGTCGCCGGCCTCGCCGCCCTCTACGCCCAGCGCGCCGCCGACCGCGCCGACCCGGCCACCGTCCTCCGCGAGGACGCCTGAGCACCCTCAGCGTGGATCAGGTGACCTGATCCAAGACTGGCCGCCCTCACCAGCGTTGCTGAGGACGGCCAGCTTTGGATCAGGTCACCTGATCCACGCTGGGCCGGGGCGAGCGGGCCAGCTGGCGGGACTGGGCGACCAGGCGGCCGGTCGAGTCCCAGATGCGGTAGTCCTCGTCGATCCAGCCGCCGGCGATCTCGGTGGCGCGGGCCTCGACCAGGCACCAGCCGGGAGCGGGGAGGGCGCGGACGAGGGTCTGCAGCTGGACGGTGGGGGCCCAGCCGAGCTGCCCGATCGCCCAGGAGGTGGGCGGCAGCGCGTCGGTGAAGGCGACCAGGCCGAGCGGGTCGGGCTCGCGGCCGTCGGCGAAGCGCACCCACGCCCGGATCACCGGCTCGGCGGAGAACTCACCCAGTGCCCAGCCGGCGGTGACCGGGTCGAGCCGGGTGTCCACCCGTTCGGAGAGCCCGGGCACGGGCATCCCGGGCGGGGCGAGGTGGGCGTGCTCGGCGATGGAGAGGCAGTCCTCCACCGGCGTCGCCGCCGGCATCGCGACGGCGTAGGAGGACTCCCCCGGCACCAGGGTCGCCGTGGTCGTCTGCACCGAGACCGCGGGGCCGGTGGCGTCGGAGAGGACGACGACGGCGTGCTGCAGCGTCCGGCCGGCCGGACCGGCGGTGACGGTGAGCGTCGCGGCCCCGGGGGCGGCGGCGCGCAGGTAGCTGGCCGACAGCGCCACCGGGTGCTCGTGCGGGGACACCTCGACGGCGGCCCGGGCGGCCACGGCGAGCAGGTAGCCGCCGTTGAGCACCCCGCCCCCGACGTCCCACCCCGGGTCCAGGGAGGCGGAGAAGCCGGCGTCGGTGCGGGTCAGCGCGGTGGCGGTCTCGAAGCTCTGCGGCACGGCCGACAGGGTGCCAGTGTGGGAGACATGGAACAGACCCACCTCGGCCGCAGCGGACTGTCGGTCTCCCGACTCTGCCTGGGCACGATGAACTTCGGTCCCGAGACCTCCGAGCCCGACGCGCACGCGATCATGGACCGCGCCCACGCGGAGGGCGTGAACTTCTTCGACACCGCCAACGTCTACGGCTTCGCCGCCGGCAAGGGCCGCACCGAGGAGATCCTCGGCACCTGGTTCGCCCAGGGCGGCGAGCGCCGGGAGAAGACGGTGCTGGCCACCAAGGTCTACGGCTCCATGACCGACTGGCCCAACGACACCTTCCTGTCCGCCCGCAACCTCGTGCGGGCCTGCGACGCCTCGCTGAAGCGGATGCAGACCGACTGGATCGACCTCTACCAGTTCCACCACGTCGACCTGAAGACTCCGTGGGAGGAGATCTGGCAGGCCTGCGAGACCCTCGTCGCGCAGGGCAAGGTGCTCTACGTCGGGTCGTCCAACCACGCCGGCTGGCAGCTCGCCGCCGCGCAGGAGGCCGCCCGCAACCGGCACTTCACCGGCCTGGTCAGCGAGCAGTCGATCTACAACCTGCTGGTCCGCGACATCGAGCGCGAGGTCGTGCCGGCCGCCGAGCACTACGGCATCGGCATCATCCCGTGGAGCCCGCTGCAGGGCGGTCTGCTCGCCGGGGTGCTGGCCAAGCAGGAGGGCAACCGGCGCACCAGCGAGCGCAACCAGGCCCGGATCGAGGAGGTCCGCCCGCAGCTGCAGCGCTACGAGGACCTGTGCGCCGAGTGGGGCCTGGCCCCGGCCGACGTCGGGATCGCCTGGCTGCTGAGCCGGCCCGCGGTGACCGCGCCGATCATCGGCCCGCGCACCATGGAGCAGTTCGAGTCCTCGCTGTCCGCGGTCGAGATCACCCTGGACGACGCCCAGCTCGCCGCCCTCGACGACGTCTTCCCCGGTCACGAGACCGCCCCGGAGGACTACGCCTGGTGAGTCGCCCAGCTGGTGACCCGCTCGTAGGGGCGGCCCAGCGGTGACCGCCACAGCACGACCTCGCTGACCGCCCAGGCCGGCCCGTGCTCCCCGACCAGTGCGTCGGTGAGCTGCGGGTCGGCCTGTGCCGTCCCCGGCCACCGCCCCAGGGTCAGGTGCGGGACCAACGGCCGGTCCTCCACCGGCACCCCGGCGTGCCGGGCCGCCGCGGCCAGCCGGTCGGCCACCACCGAGAGCGCGTCGACGTCGCCGGCCACCCCGGCCCACAGCACGCGCGGACGACGACGCCCGAACCGCCCCGCGCCGTCGAGCTGCAGGGTCATCGGCGACGCCCCGTCGACCACCGGGCCCAGCGCACCGATCAGCCCGGCGAACCTCGCCCGGGGGACGTCGCCCAGGAAGGCCAGCGTGACGTGGAAGCTCTCCGGGCTCACCCAGCGCGGGGCGCCCGGTGCGTCCCGCACGGCGTCGACGGCACGGGTCAGCGCGGTGACGACCGGTGCCGGCGGGCTGACCGCGACGAAGAGCCGGCCGACGCTCAGCCGCGGGCCCCGGGGTCGCCGAGCACCAGCCCGGCATCGGTCAGCGCGGTGCCCAGCCGGAGCCGCTCCATCTCCCGGGCCTCGCCGGGGACGGTCTGACGCAGCCGGTGCGGCACGTCGAGGGCCTCGGCGGCCTCGACCAGCAGGTCGTCGTAGGCGGCCTGCAGCCCGGCCCGGTGCGCGGCCGAGGCGCCGGTGGACACCAGCGCGAGCTCCCGGCGCAGCCGCCGGAGGTCGGCCGCGACGGCCTGCAGCGCGCGGCGGCGGGGCTCGACCGGCGGGGTGCGTGGCAGCGGCGCCCGGAAGCGCACCGGCCGGCGGCGACGCTCCCGCCGCCACTGCCCGGTGAAGCCGCGCATCGACAGGTCCATCAGCCAGCAGGCCACCAGCACCATGACGACGGTGAGCCCCAGCTGCACCGGCCAGGAGCCGGCGACGGTGGTGAACGAGGGCACGTCCGCACGGTAGGCCCCGGTGGGCCGGCCCACAATCAGCGGCGGACGGGCTGCTCGCCAGGCACCTCCCCGTCGGCCTCGTCCGCGAGCCCGGCGGCGAGCGGCGGCAGCGCGTCGACGTGCAGCTGCAGGCTCGGCGGGGTCACGTGCGCCTCGAGCCGCACGTGCCTGCCCCGGGACAGCAGCGCCCCGGCGACGACGGCGGCGACCACCACGACCACGCCGCCGGAGATCAGCCCCCAGGGCGCGCCGAAGGTCTCCGAGACCCAGCCGATCAACGGGGCCCCGACCGGCGTCCCGCCCATGAAGCACATGAAGTAGAGCGCCAGCACCCGCCCGCGCATCTGCGGGTCCACGCCCAGCTGGACGAAGGAGTTGCAGGCCACGCTGAACACCAGCGCCGCCGCCCCGGTGGGCACCAGCAGGGCGGCGAAGCTCCAGTAGGTCGGCATCAGCCCGCTGACCACCAGCAGCACCCCGAAGCCGCCGGCGGCCAGCAGCAGGAAGCGCTGCAGCGGCCGCGCCTCGCGGCGGGTGGACAGCAGCGCACCGGACAGCGACCCGACCGCGTAGGCGGTGGACAGCAGCCCGAACGCGCCGGCACCCAGGCCGAAGACCTCGCGGGCCATCAGCGCGATGGTGATCTGGGAGTTGAACCCGAAGGTGCCGACGACGAAGGCCAGCAGCATCGCCAGCTGCAGGTCCGGGTGGGCCCGGGTGTAGGCCAGCGTCGTCCGCAGCTGGCCGCGGGCCCGGGCCACCGGGGTGCTGTGCTGCAGCTCGGCGTCGCGCATCAGCGACAACGCGACGATCGTCGCCCCGAAGCTGGCCGCGTTGACGAAGAAGGCCGGTGCGGTGTTGCCGCCGGCGAACGCGATCAGCCCGCCGGCCACCGCGGGACCGACCAGTCGCGCGCCGTTGAAGACGGTGGAGTTCAGGCTGACCGCGTTCACCAGGTACTCCCGGCCGACCATCTCCGAGACGAAGGCCTGCCGGGACGGGGTGTCCAGCGAGCTGACCACCCCCAGGGCCGCGGCCAGGGCGAACACCTGCCAGAGCTGGATGCCGCCGGTGGCCACCAGCACCGCCAGCACGAGGGCGACCCCGCCCATCAGCGCCTGGGTGACCATCAGCAGCCAGCGCTTGTCGAACCGGTCGGCCAGCACCCCGCCGTAGAAGCTGAAGAGCAGCGTGGGGGCGAACTGCAGCGCGGTGACCACGCCCAGGGCGACGCCGCTGCCGCCGGAGAGCTGGAGCACCAGCCAGTCCTGGCCGATCCGCTGCATCCAGGTGCCGGTCTGGGAGACCAGGTTGGCCGAGACGTAGAGCCGGAAGTTGTGCACCCGCAGCGCGCGGAACATCCCCGCGCGTCGCGCGGGTGGTGCGGTCGGGCTGTCAGGCGTCGTGCGCTCCGCTCAGCCGCTGGCGAGGTCGTCCATGATCCGGGCGGCCTCCCGCAACGTCGCTCGGTCCTCGGCGGACAGCTCGTGCAACCGGCCGGACAGCCACGCCTCGCGGGCCCGGGCCTCCTCGGTCAGCAGCGACTCGGCGGCGGGGGTCAGGTCGATGACCACCTGCCGGCCGTCGGTGGGGTGCGGGGTGCGGGTGACCAGGCCCTTGCCCTCCAGCGCGACGACCACCCGGGTCATCGACGGCGGCTGCACCCGCTCGTGCCCGGCCAGCTCGCCCGGGCTCATCGCCCCGTGCCGCTTGAGCGTGGAGAGCGCCGCGAGGTGGGTGAGGGTGACGGAGGTGTCGACCCGCTGATTGCGCAGCCGGCGGGAGAACCGCATGACCGCCAGTCGCAGGTCGTGGGCCAGCGCCGCGGTGTCCAGCGTCGTCCGAGCCACGGGCGGAGCCTATCTACTTAGGGCGGGTAAGGAAAGCGGGTTCAGAACAGCTGCTGCAGCGGCTCGAGGGCGAAGTACACCAGGAACAGCACCGCGATCACCCACATCAGCAGGTGCACGTCGCGTCGCCGGCCGGTCGCGACCCGAAGCAACACGTAGCTCAGGACGCCGGCGCCGATGCCGTTGGTGATCGAGTAGGTGAAGGGCATCAGCGTGATGGTGAGGAACGCCGGGATGACCAGCGACAGGTCGCCCCACTCGAGGTCGCGGATCTGGCTGATCAGCAGCGCACCGACGATCACCAGCACCGGGGCGGCGGCCTCCGAGGGCACCACCTGGACCAGCGGGGTGAAGAACACCGCCACCAGGAACAGCACCCCGGTGGCCACGCTGGCCAGGCCCGTGCGGGCGCCGTCGGCGACCCCGGCGGTGCTCTCCACGTAGGTGGTGTTCGAGCTGACGCTCGCCGCCCCGCCGGCCGCGGCGGCCAGGGAGTCGACCAGCAGCACGGGCTGGGAGCGGGGCAGGTTGCGGTCCTCGTCGAGCATGTCGCCCTCGGCACCGACGGCGGTGACCGTGCCGACGGTGTCGAAGAAGTCGGCGATCATGATCGCGAAGACGATGAGCAGCGCGGCGACGACGCCGATCCGGGAGAACCCGCCGAACAGCGACACGTTGCCGATCACCGAGAAGTCGGGCAGCTCGACGATGTTCTCCGGCAGCGTGGGCACCTGCAGCGCCCAGCCGCGCGGGTTGGTGCCGCCGTTGCTGGAGCCGACGTTCGCGATCGCCTCGACGACGATGGCGAAGACCGTGGTGGCCACGATGCCGATCAGCAGCCCGCCCCGGACCCTGCGGACGACGAGCACGCTGGTCAGCGCCAGGCCCACGACGAAGGTCAGCAACGGCCAGCCGGCCAGCGACCCGTCGATGCCGAAGCTCAGCGGCACGCTGCCGGACTGCGCGCGGCGGACGAAGCCGGCGTCGACCAGGCCGATGATGGTGAGGAAGAAGCCGATGCCGACCGCGATCGCCGTCTTGAGCTGGCCGGGGATGGCCTCGAAGACCGCCCGGCGGAAGCCGGTGAGCACCAGCACCGTGATCAGCAGGCCCTCCAGCACGACCAGGCCCATGATCTCCGGCCAGGTCAGCTGGGTGGCCGCGTACACCGCGACGATGGCGTTGATGCCCAGGCCTGCGGCCAGCGCGAACGGGTAGCGGCCGACGACGCCCATCAGGATCGTCAGCACCCCGGCGACCAGCGCGGTGACGGCGGCGACCGAGGCGAAGGGCAGCGTCGTGCCGTCGATGTCGGCGCCGGACAGGATGATCGGGTTGAGCACCACGATGTAGGCCATCGTGAAGAAGGTGACCAGGCCGCCGCGCAGCTCCCGGGTGACCGTGGAGCGCCGCTCGGTGATCGAGAAGTAGCGGTCGAGGCCGTTCTTGGGGCGCACCTTCGGGCCGGTGCCCCGGCGGGTGCTGCCGGCCGGTCGCGCGGCTGCGGCGTCGTCCCCGGCGGGTGTGCTCGTGCTGGGACGCGACTTCTCGGCCATGGTGACCCCCGGGTGCGGCACCGGGTCGACACCCGGCGCGTCGGACGACGAGCGGCGACAGCGTGCCACACCGCGGGGCCGCTCCCCCTACTGTTTGCACCGTGCCCCGCCCGACCCGTCCCTCACCGCCCCCGCTGCGGGTGGACACCGCCCGCGTGGTGCTCGTGGGCATCGCCCTGTGGGTCGTGGCGCTCGTGGTGGTGCTGCTGCTCGGCGACCGGGTCGACCGGGTGTGGACCTGGACCTGCCTGTGCGCGATCGCACTGGCCGTCGGCGGCCTCGGGATCATGCGCTGGCAGGGCCAGCGCTAGACCTCAGAGCTGGTCGTACTGGTTGGTGTCGTAGTGCGAGGACGTGACGATCTCGGCCGGGGGGCCGTCCTGGACCTCCAGGGTGGCCTGGCTGTGCGCGCCGCAGCCGTAGCCGACCGGGACGACGCGGCCGTCGGCCGGGGCGTAGGCGTTCGCGCAGACCCCGAGGGCCCCGCGCAGCGACCCGGCCAGCGGCATCAGGAACCCGCAGCTGCCGCAGGGGCCGGGGGCGTGCCGGGCCATGGACGACGAGGAGCCGAACTCGCCCTCGGTCCAGCGGGTCAGCGCCAGGAGCCGACCCTCGACCGACAGCACCCGCTCGCGGCCGATGCCGAGCTCCTCGGCCACCGCCATCGCGGCGGGGTCGGACGCGGCGTCGTCCTCGGCCAGGTAGGCCGGTACCAGCCGCGGGTCGTCCTCGGTGGAGGGCAGCACGTCGCCGACGGACAGGTCACCGGGGCGCAGCCGCTCGTGCCAGGGCACCCAGGCCGGGGCCAGCAGGGCCGAGTCGCCGGGCAGCAGCACGACCTCGTCGACGGTCACCTCGGCGTCACCGGGGACGTGGGCGACCGTGACCGCCCAGTGCCAGCCGACGTAGCCGGGCAGGGCTGCCTCGAAGGTGTGCGTGAGCACCTCGCCCAGCGCGTCCGGGTCGCCCTCGGCCTCGCGGGAGGTGCCCACGTGGTCCCCGACCTCGACCTCGGCGCCGGCCACCTCGACCGCAGCGGCCCGGGCCTCCTCGACGGCAGCGGTCAGCACGTCGAGGGAGGAGGAGGCGGGCACAGGGGTGGGCACGGGCTCGGACACGCACCCCATGGTGCCCCACCAGGGGCCGGGCGGGGGCGGCGAGGTGACCGGGAGCGTCGTCCGGGTGGGGCACCATGGACCGGTGCCGTCCGCCTCCACTCCCCCGCGACGACGGCGGTGGGCCCTGCGGCGCGCCCCGGGGTCCCCGGCGGTCCGGCACGACACCGCCCCGGTCGAGGTGCCCCGCTCCCAGACCCGGCCGATGCCGGTGGCGCCGTCCGCCCGCCCGGGTGACGACTCCCCCACGGTGACCACCCCCGTCGTCGCGCCGCAGACCTGGCGGCCGCCGACGGACCCCGTCGAGGCCACCCAGCCGACCACGGTGCTCGGCGCCCGGCCTCAGAAGGTGACCGTCACCCGGGTCGCCGCCCGCCGCACCAGGCAGCTCACCGGGGCCGCGGTGCGTCGGGTGAACGCCGCCAGCCGGGCCGACGGCGCCGGGGACAGCGGGCTGGCCGGGCTGCTGTGGGTCAACGCCCTGCACATGGCCGGGGACGCGATGATCGCCGTCTCGCTGGCCGGCACGCTGTTCTTCGCGGCCTCCACCGACGCCCAGCGCGGCAACGTGGCGCTCTACCTGCTGGTGACGATGGCGCCGTTCGCGGTGGTCGCACCGGTGATCGGGCCGATGCTGGACCGGTTGCAGCGCGGCCGCCGGTGGGCGCTGGCCGGGAGCCTGGTCGGTCGCGCCGTGCTGGCGGTGGTGATGGCCGCCAACTACGACGGGATCTGGCTCTACCCGGCCGCCCTCGGGGTGCTGGTGCTCTCCAAGGGCCTCAACGTGCTGCGCGCCGCCGTCGTCCCCCGCGTGCTGCCCGAGCAGATGTCGCTGACCTCGGCCAACGCCCGGCTCTCGGTGTTCGGGCTGCTGACCGCCGGGGTGCTCGGCGGCATCGGGGCCGGGATCGCCCGGTACGCCGGGTTCGACTGGCTGCTCTACGCCACCGCCACGGTCTTCGTGATCGCCGGGCTGCTGGCCGTGGCGCTGCCGCACCGGGTCGACGTCGCCCTGCCCGGGCTCCCCGCCGACGTGCTCACCAGCGGGGACGACGCCACCGGCGAGCGCCGCCGCCGGGCGCTGGGCTCCTACGTGGTCACCGCGCTGCGGGCCACCGCGGCGCTGCGCGGGCTGGCCGGGTTCCTCACCATCTTCTCCGCGTTCCTGGTGCAGGCCACCGTCGACGACGCCTGGGACGCCACGCTGGCCCTGGGCGGCATCGCCGCGGCCGCCGGGATCGGCAGCTTCATCGGCACGGCGATCGGCTCCCGGCTGCAGGCCACCAGCCCCGACCGGCTGGTGCTGGTCGCCGCCTCGGTCGCGGCGGTGGTGACGGTGGGCGCGGCGGTGTTCTACAGCCTGCCGATGGCCGGGCTGGTCGCGCTGGTGGCCGCGATCGCCAACGGGCTGGGCAAGGTCGCCCTCGACGCGATCGTCCAGCGCGAGGTGCCGGAGTCGCTGCGGGCCTCGGCGTTCGCCCGGTCGGAGACGCTGCTGCAGCTGGCCTGGGTGTTCGGCGGTGCGCTGGGCATCGCGCTGCCCACGATCGGCTGGCTGGGCTTCACCGTCGCGGCCTCCCTGCTGGTGCTCGCGGTGGGCCTGGTTCTCTGGGGGCAGCTGCGCGGGCAGCGCCCGCCCCGCCCGGCACCCCGGGTCGACCGGGCGCCCGGCGGTCGCGGCCTGCTCCGACGCGGACGTCGGGGCGGCGGCACCGGACGGGTCGACGGGCCCGCGACCCCAGACCAGGAGTGGACACGATGAGGGCACGCGCGCTGCTGCTGGCGACGGTGACCGGTGCGGCGGTCGTGCTGACCGGCTGTGGCGACGACACCCCCGACACCGCACCCACCGCCCGGGTGCAGGCCGGCAACCAGACCGTCGAGGTCCAGCCGACCCAGTACTGCCTGGGCGGGGAGGGCCAGCGCTACCAGGTCACCCCGCCCATCGTGGAGGTGGAGGCCGACAGCACCATCACCCTGCGCGTGGACCCCGCCGTCGCAGAACGGGGCTGGAGCGTGCAGGTCTTCGACGACCAGCTGGAGGAGACGATCGGCACCGTCGACGTCGAGGCCGACACCACGACGTTCACCGGCATCAACAGCTCCGACGTCGTCCCGGCGGCGTTCTACCTGGTGCTCGTCGAGGACTCCGTGGACGACCAGTGCGACGGGTTGTCCGGCGCCTGGCCGATCGGCTTCGTGCGGGCCGGCGGGGACCTCACGGCCCCCGCCGGCTGACCTCAGCCCTCGAGGTCCGAGGCCACGGCGCGGAGCACCGAGGCGATCTTGCCGGCCGAGGCCTTGTCCGGGTGCCGGCCGTGCCGCAGGCCGTTGCCCACGGTGTCCAGCAGCCGGATGAGGTCCTCGATGATCGGGACCAGGTCGTCGGGCTTCTTCCGGGTGGCCGCCACCGCCGAGGGCAGCGGGTCGAGCACCTGCACCTGCAGCGCCTGGTCGCCGCGGCGGCCCTGGACGATGCCGTACTCGACCCGCTGGCCCGGCTTGAGCTCGGTGGTGCCCTCGGGCAGCGAGTCCCGGTGCACGAACACGTCGGGACCCCCGCCCTCCTGGGACAGGAACCCGAACCCCTTCTCCGGGTTGAACCACTTCACCTTGCCGCTGGGCACGTCGGGTCCCTCACTCGCTCTGGGTCGTTGCCGGCCGGGGCCGGACGCAGGACGGCGGCCCGGTTCCGGGCCGCCGTCGTCCCACCGTAGTCGGCGCCGACCCGCCGGGCCCGCGGGTTCCTCGACCCCGCCCTACCCTGGCCGCGTGCCCGCGCCCCACCCGGACTACCGGTTCAGCCTGGCCAACGAGCGCACCCTGCTGGCCTGGCTGCGGACCGCTCTGGCGCTGGTCGCCGGCGGGGTCGCGGTGGCCCAGTTCGTGCCCGAGCTCGGTGTCCCGGGGGGCAGCCTGGCGGTGTCGGTGGGGCTCATGGCCGGCGGCCTGCTGACCGCGCTGCTGGGGTACCGCCGGTGGTCGCGGGCCGAGGCGGCGATCGCCGCGGACGAGCCGCTGCCGGTGAGCGCGATCGCCGGCTGGGTGACCGGCGCGCTGGCGGCCCTCGTCGTCCTGGTGCTCGTGCTGGTCGTCGTGGAGGCGGTCCGCTGACCGACGTGCGCCGCGCCGGGGAGACCCAGCCGGCCCGCACCGCGCTGGCCTGGCAACGGACCGGGCTGGCGGTGCTGGTGGTGGCCGCGCTGCTGGTGCGGACGGCGGTGGTGCGCGACCAGCCGCTGCTGGCCCTGCCCGCCGGGCTCGTCGCCCTGGTTGGGCTCACCCTGCTCGGGGTGCTCGCCCCCCGGCGGGCCCGCGGCGTGCGGCAGGCCGCGGAGACCGCGGGGCCCGGTGCCGACCGGACCTCGGTGCGGTGGGCGACCGGTCTCGTCGTCCTCACCGCCGTCGCCGCGCTGGCCGTCGACCTGGCCGGGCCGACCGGGGACGTTACCGGCCGGTAGCTCCCGGGGGCCGCCGGATGCGACGATGCCCGGCATGGCTGTCCGCACCGCTGCGTCCCGCGTCGTGACCACCCTGGCCGCGGCGATCCGCCTGGTCACCTCGGTGGTGGGCGGGCTGATCGTGCTCTACGCGGTGTTCACCCTCTTCGAGGCGAACCCGGCCAACCCGCTGGTGCAGTTCACCGCGGGCGTGCGCGACGACCTGGGGTGGTTCACCGTCGCCCTGTTCAACCCCGAGGACCCGAAGATCGCCGAGACGGTGAACGCGCTCATCGCCGCGATCGTGTGGGTCGTCGTGGGCAACCTGCTGTCCAAAGCGATCACCCGCCTCGCCCGCTAGGCGGTCGCGACCTCGGTGAGGCCGAGCTCCTCGCTGGAGACCTGGCGCATCTCGACCTTGCGGACCTTGCCGGTCACCGTCATGGGGAACGCCTCGACGACCTTGACGTAGCGGGGCACCTTGTAGTGCGCGAGCTTGCCGGTGCAGTAGGCCTTCAGCGCCTCGGCGGTCATCGGCTCGGCGCCCGGGCGCAGCTGCACCCAGGCCATCAGCTCCTCGCCGTACTTCTGGTCCGGGACGCCGATGACCTGCACGTCGGTGATGTCGGGGTGGGCGTAGAGGAACTCCTCGATCTCGCGCGGGTACACGTTCTCCCCGCCGCGGATCACCATGTCCTTGATCCGGCCGACGATGTTGACGTAGCCGGCCTCGTCCATCACCGCGAGGTCGCCGGTGTGCATCCAGCGGGCGGCGTCGAGCACCTCGGCGGTCTTGGCCGGCTCGTCCCAGTAGCCCAGCATCACCGAGTAGCCGCGGGTGCAGAGCTCACCGGTGGTCCCGCGGGGCACGGTCAGACCGGTCTCGGGGTCGACGACCTTGCTCTCCAGGTGCGGGTGGGTGCGCCCGACCGTGGCGGTGCGGCGGTCGAGATCGTCGTCCGCGCCGGTCTGGGTGGACACCGGGGACGTCTCGGTCATCCCGTAGGCGATGGTCACCTGCTCCATGTGCATCTCGGCGACCACGCGCTTCATCACCTCGACCGGGCACGGCGAGCCGGCCATGATCCCGGTGCGCAGGCTGGACAGGTCGTAGGAGGCGAAGTCCGGCAGCGCGAGCTCGGCGATGAACATCGTGGGGACGCCGTACAGCGAGGTGCACCCCTCGTCCTGGACGGCCTGCAGGGTCAGCGCGGGGTCGAACCCGGGCGCCGGGATGACCATCGTGGAGCCGTGCGAGGTGCAGCCCAGGTTGCCCATCCCCATGCCGAAGCAGTGGTAGTAGGGCACCGGGATGCACACCCGGTCGGCCTCGGTGTAGCTGCAGCCCTCCCCCACGAAGAACCCGTTGTTGAGCAGGTTGTGGTGGGTGAGGGTGGCGCCCTTCGGGAAGCCGGTCGTCCCCGAGGTGTACTGGATGTTGATCGCGTCGTCCGGGGACAGCTCGGCCTCGCGGCGGGCCAGCAGCGACCGGTCGGCGGCCCGGCCGGTGGCCATCAGCTGCTCCCACTCCGGGTCGCCGAGGAAGACGACCTCGCGCAGGTCCGGGCAGTCACCGCGCACGTCGGCGACCATCGCCCGGTAGTCGCTGGTCTTGAACTCCGGCGCCGCGACCAGCACCGAGATGCCGGCCTGCTCCAGCACGTAGGACAGCTCGTGGGTGCGGTAGGCCGGGTTGATGTTGACCAGGACGACGCCGAGCTTGGCGGTGCCGTACTGGACGAAGACCCACTCGGCGCAGTTGGGCGCCCAGATGCCGACCCGGTCGCCCTTCTGCACGCCGAGGGCGTCCAGGCCGAGCGCGCAGGCGTCGACGTCGTCGACGAGCTGCGTGTAGCTCCAGCGGCGACCGGTCGCGCACTCGACGAGTGCCTCGTGGTCGCCGACCCGCGCCGCCGTCCGGTCGAGGTTGGCCCCGATGGTGTCGCCGAGCAGGGGCACCGTGGAGGTGCCGCTGCTGTAGGACGGCAGCGCGGGGGCGGTCATGCCTTCTCGCCCGGACGGAGCTGGACGCCGGCGCGGTTGGGCTTGTCGGTCGGGTGGGCGTAGCGCAGCCGGTCGGCGGGCAGCGGGAACGCGTGGTCCTCACCGAACGGCGACAGGGACCCGGTCATCTCGCTGACCAGCTCGGTCAGCGGCGGGCCGCCGTCCTCGGACTGGCCCCAGGTGGGCTCCACCAGGTGGGCGTGCTTCTCGTTCTTCTTGGCCACGGTCGCCTCCGGTGCTCGAGCCCGCTCGTGGGTGCGGGCCGCTCGAGGGTCATCTTCCCGTGCATCCCACCCCGGCCGCGACACCCCACGCCACCCCCGCTCAGGGGTGGGGTGCCGGAAGTGGTGCAGCCGGCGCCACGCACGAGCCGGAGGTCCGGCTGGAGACCCCCGGGTCAGGCGGTGAGGCTGCGCAGCACCAGCGCGACGATCGCGAACACGAGCAGCCCGGCGGCCGGGCCGTACCCGCCGTCCTTCACCCGGAGGTGGGCGACGACCGCACCCAGGAAGTAGAGGACGACGCCGACCGCGGCTGCGATGCCCAGCGGAGCCCAGGCCAGACCGACGAGCAGGCCGGCCGCACCGGCGATCTCCAGGGCGGCGAGCACCGGGATCCGCTCGGCCGGCACCCCGACGCCGGTGACCGCCGCCGTGGCGCCGGGGTTCTTGGTCAGCTTGCCGACGGCGGAGGCGAGCAGGGCGAGGGACAGCAGGACGCTGACGGCGACGGTGGCGATGAACACGGGGACTCCCGGGGCAGGTCGGGCGGAGGGGTGACGGGCCTAGGGTCCACTCCTCGTGGGGGCGTTCAGCGAAGCCGTGGCGCCGGCGCGGCTGGGTCGCAGCTTCCGCTGGCTGCTGGCGTCGTCGTGGACGTCGAACCTCGGTGACGGGATCGCGCTGGCCGCCGGGCCGCTGCTGGTCGCCGCGCTGACCCGGGACGCCTTCCTGGTGTCGCTGGCCGCGACCGTGCAGTGGCTGCCGCCGATGCTCTTCGGGCTGTTCGCCGGGGCGGTGACCGACCGAGTCGACCGGCGGCTGCTGGTGGTCGCGGTGAACGGGGTGCGGGTCGTCGTCCTGGCCGTGTTGACCGCCGCGCTGGCGACCGCCGCGGTGCCGATCGCCGCCGTCCTCGGGGCGCTGTTCCTGCTGGGCACGGCCGAGGTGTTCGCCGACAACGCGACCTCGACCCTGCTGCCCACGCTGGTGGTCCGCGACGACCTCGCGGTCGGCAACGCCCGGGTGCAGACCGGCCTGATCACGATGAACCAGCTGGCCGGTCCACCGGTGGGCGCGGCGCTGTTCACCGTGGGCGCGGCCTGGGCGTTCGGCGCGACCGCGGTGCTGGTGGCGCTGGCCGCGGTGCTGGTCTCGCGCATCTCGCTGCCCGCCACGGGCCGGGATGCCGGCCGCCCCGCCCGGCTGCGCGCCGACATCGAGGAGGGCGCCCGCTGGGTGCGGCACCACCCCGCCGTCCGGACGCTGGTGATCACGATCTTCGTCTTCAACCTGACCTTCGGCGCGGCCTGGGCGGTGCTGGTCCTCTACGCCACGCAACGCCTCGACCTCGGCGAGATCGGCTACGGCCTGGTGACCACCGTGATCGCCGCCGGCGGCCTGCTGGGGACGACGGCCTACGGCTGGATCACCCGGCGGGTGAGCCTCAGCGACCTGCTGCGCGTCGGGCTGGTCATCGAGACCCTGACCCACCTGGCACTCGCGCTGACCCGCAGCCCGTGGGTGGCGATGCCGGTGTTCTTCGTCTTCGGGGTGCACGCCTTCGTCTGGGGGACGACCTCGATCACCATCCGGCAGCGCGCCGTGCCGCGACACCTGCAGGGCCGGGTGGGCAGCGTCAACATGGTGGGCACGACCGGTGGGCTGGTCATCGGCTCGCTGCTGGGCGGGGTGCTCGCCCAGCGCTACGGGGTGACCGCGCCGTTCTGGTTCGCGTTCGTGGGGTCGGCGGTGTTCGTCGTCGCCATCTGGCGGCCGCTGCGGCACGTGGCGCACGCCGACGAGAGCTGACTCAGCGAGGTTCCTGCTTGCCCTTCCACGTGGCGGCGTGCGCGTCCGCGGTGCCCGGGGTGGCGCCGCCCTGCACCATCTGGCTCTCCCGCCGGACGGTCTCCCAGCGGTGCGACCGGGCCGAGGACGCCATCCCGGCCGCCGACCGGGGGTTCGCGCCGCGCCGCCGGGCGTCCCGGTCGAACCACCAGGAGGTCGCCAGCGCCAGCACCAGGACGCCTGCGACGGACCAGACCAACCACGCCACGGGAGCTCCTCTGCTCGGTGGGACACCGTACCGAGTCCAGCCGGTCTCGCGCTGTTCGACCGTCGCGCGCCGAGGCACCGATGAGTCCGCCGAGCGGGCGGAGTCTGCTCGACGTGAGCACAACGCAGGCAGGTCTCGGCGCGGTCGTGGTCAACCGGTCGGTCTCGGTGGACGGGTTCATCGCCGGCCCCGGCGACGACATGAGCTGGGCGATCCGGTTCATGCACGAGGACCGGTTCCCGGAGGTGGAGGCACGGACCGGCGCGATGCTGATCGGGCGGCGCACCCACGACGTGAGCAGTGCGATGGCGCCCGAGGACACCGAGTACGACGGCGGCCCGGTCTTCGTGCTCACCCACCGCCCGCCCGCCGAGGGGCACCCCGGCGTCACCTTCCTGACCGGCGCGCTCGCGGACGCCGTCGCCACCGCTCGTGCCGCCGCCGGCGGGAAGGCCCTCGAGGTCCTGGGCGCCGACCTGGCCAGCCAGTGCCTGCAGCAGGGGCTGGTCGACGAGGTGCTCGTCTACGTGCTGCCGGTCCTGCTGGGAGACGGCGTCCGGTTCTCCACCTCGGCGCTGGGCCGGGTCGACCTGGAGCCCGTCGAGGTCCAGACGTCGGGCCCGGTGACGATGCTGCGCTTCCGGGTGCGCCGCTGACCGGTCCTCAGCCACCTGCGTGCGTCCTCAGCCACCGACGTCGGTGGAGGAGGACGCACGCAGGTCGTCGGAGCTGATCGACGCCCGGGAGGGGGTCAGCGGGCGGTGAGGGAGCGGCGGACGGCGTCGGCGGTGGCCGGGTCCAGCGGTGCGTCGGTGGTCTCGAAGGCCACGGCCACCCCCGAGGGGTCGGGCAGCACGTAGGAGAGCAGCGCGGCGCAGGCGTGCGCGGCCTCGGCGGTGGTCAGGTCGTGCGGGGACTGCCAGGCACCGGCGGACGGCGGGAAGAACCGCAGGTGCTCCGGGGGCACGGTCACCTTCCCCGAGGACACGGCGAACCCGTCGCCGAGCCGGGCGACCCCCACGTGCGGGTCGGCGGAGAACACCAGCCAGGCGTCGGAGCCGTGCGTCTCCACGACGACGAGGGCGTCGCGCAGCCGGGCGGCCCAGGTCTGCCACGGCGGGGACAGCTCGGGCAGCTCCAGCGGCGGGCGGGGGCCGCGCCGGAACCAGCTCACGACTTCGCCCCGTAGAGGGTGCCCGTGCCGTCGGCGGTGAGCACCCAGCGGCCCGGGGAGACCGGGGCGAAGCGGACCTCTCCGCCGTCCAGGCGCTGCACGGCCCGGGTGCGCCAGGTCGCGGTGGACAGCAGCCGCAGGTCGACGTCCTCGGCGCTGTCGTCGGGGCTGATCCGCATCAGCGCGGGCCCGGCGATCCGCAGCCGGCCGGTGCGCCACCCGGTCTCGCCCAGCGCCCGGGTCCAGGCCCGCACCCGCAGCCACGAGCCGACCCCGGCGACCAGACCGGCCACCCCCAGCAGCACCAGCGCGACGACGAGCAGACCGGCGAACGGGACGCGCTGCCCGCCGTCCTCGGTCACCCGGGTGGTCGCGATGCCCAGCAGCACGGCCAGCACCAGGGCGACCGCGCCGCCGCCGATCCAGCGCAGCGCGCCGGCCCGGGTCGCGGCCAGGTCGGTGCGGGTCTGCGGGTGGTCCAGGGCACTCGGCACGCTCGACGATGCTGCCACCCCGACCGGCACGTAGCGTCGTCCCGATGCCCAGCACCGAGGAGTCAGCCCGACCGGCCACGCTCGCCGCCTGGCTGCGCACCCGCTCCGACGAGCAGCTGGGCGCGCTCCTCGCCGTCCGGCCCGACGTGGCCCGCCCGGCGCCGGCCGACGTGGTGGGCCTGGCCACCCGGCTCGCCGTCCCGGTGTCGGTCGACCGGGCGCTGGACGACCTGGACGCCTCGACCCTGCAGGTGCTCGACGTCGTGCTGCTGGCCGCCACCGACGGGGTGGCCCGCGCCGACATCGCCGCTGCGCTCCCCGACGTCCCGGCCGCCACCGTCGAGGCGGCGCTGGCGACCCTCACCACCCGGGCCCTGCTCTGGGGCGACGACGACCTGCACGCCCCCGAGCCGGTGCGCCGCGCCGTCCGGCACCCCGCGGGCCTGGGACGACGGGGAGCCGACCTGCGGGTCCCGCCCCCCGCCGACGTCGCCGAGGTGCTCGCCGAGCTCGACGACGACGAGCGGGCGGTGCTCGAGCGCCTTGCCGGGGACCGTCCCGTGGGCCACCTGCCCGACGACCGCGGACCGGCCACCGACTCCCCCGCCCGCCGGCTGCTGCGCCGCGGCCTGCTCGCCCGGGTGGACGCGGTCAACGTCGAGCTGCCCCGGGAGATCGGCCTCGCACTGCGCGGGGACCGGCCCTTCGGCCCGGCCCGGGTGCGCCCGGACGTCACCGAGGTCCAGCGCGACCCCGCCGTGGTCGACCGGCAGTCCGCCGGTGCCGCGATGGAGGTCATCGGCCGGGTCGGCGAGCTGCTGGTCGCCCTGGAGGAGGAGCCGGCCGGGCTGCTGCGCAGCGGCGGGATGAGCGTGCGCGACCACAAGCGGCTGGCCAAGCTGCTGGGCGTGGGCGAGCCCGAGGCCGCCTTCTACGTGGAGCTCGCGCACGCCGCCGGGCTGCTGGACGTCGGCGGCGCCCAGCGCGACGAGTGGCTGCCCACCCGGGCCTACGACACCTGGCGCGAGCTCGACCTGCCCGACCGCTGGTCGGTGCTCGCCGCGGGCTGGCTGGACTCCACCCGGCTCATCGCCCTGGTCGGGCAGCGGGACCTCGCCGGCAAGGCGGTGAACGTGCTGTCCCCCGACGTCGTCCGGCAGACCGCCCCGGCGATCCGCCGCTCGGCGCTCGTCGCCCTCGCCGAGCACCCACCCGGCCGGGGCCTGGCCCCCGACGACCTGGTGTCGGTGCTGCGCTGGCGCACCCCCCGGCGGGCCGACCGGCTCGCCCCGGTGCCCGCGCTGCTCGCCGAGGCCGGCCGGCTGGGCATCGTGGTCGGCGGGGTGCTGTCCCGCGGGGGACGGGGCGTGCTGGCCGACGGCGAGGACGGCGCCAGCGACGGCATGCGCGGCCTGCTGCCCGACCCGGTGGACCACGTGCTGGCCCAGCCCGACCTGTCCCTGGTCGCCCCCGGCCCCCTGGTCGCCGAGCTCGCCCAGACCCTCGGCGCGGTCGCCGACGTGGAGTCCTCCGGCGGGGCCACGGTCTTCCGGGTCAGCGACGCCAGCATCCGGCGCGCCCTGGACGGCGGGTGGTCCGCGGCCGAGCTGCACGACTTCTTCGCCCGCGCCTCCCGCACCCCGGTGCCGCAGGCGCTGGACTTCCTGGTCGACGACGTCGCCCGCCAGCACGGCCGGCTCAGGGTCGGGGCGATCGAGTCCTACGTGCGCAGCGACGACCACGGCCTGCTGTCCCAGGTGCTGTCCGACCGGCGCACCGCCGGAGCCGAGCTGCGCCGGCTGGCCCCGGGCGTGCTGGTCAGCGGGCTGGCGGCCGACGAGGTGCTCTCGGTGCTGCGGTCCTGCGGCTACGCCCCGGCCGGGGAGTCCGCCGGGGGCGCCGTCCTCACCCGGCCGCCCGCCAAGCCCCGGGCCGCTGGACGACGACCGGGCAGCACCGCCGGTCCGACCGGCCCGCGGCCGCTGGCACCGGGGGACGTCGAGGCCACCGTGCGGGAGATCCGGGCCGGCGACGCCGCACTGGCCGCCCGGCGCACCGACCCGGCGAGGCAGGTCCCGGGCGTGACGACGGCGGGCACGCTCGAGCTGCTGTCCCGGGCGGTCCGCGAGCAGCTGTCGGTGCAGCTGGGCTACGTCGACGCGCAGGGCACCGGCAGCCAGCGGCTGGTCCGCCCGGCGTCGCTGGTCGGGGGGTTCCTGCAGGGCTGGGACGAGGGCCGCGGGGAGAGCCGGACGTTCGCGGTGCACCGGATCACCTCGGTCACGCTCGCCGACGGGCCGGAATGAGCTGACCCCCGGACGCCTTGTCGAGGTCGTTGGTCCCTGCAACCAGCAGGGCGTCAGGACGAAGGACACCGGCATGGCACAGCGCACGACCGTCGCAGACCGACTCACCACGGTGCTCGGCACCGTCCTGGGCAGCGCGGAGCTCCCCGTCCGCCTGCGCGGCTGGGACGGCTCGATCGCCGGCCCGCCCGACGCACCGGTGCTGGCCGTCCGCGACCGCCGGGCGCTGCGCCGGCTGCTGTGGTCCCCGGGCCAGCTCGGCCTCGGCCGGGCCTACGTCAGCGGCGAGATCGACATCGAGGACGACGTCTTCGACACCTTCTCCGCGCTCAGCTCCGTCGGCAAGCTGTCCGAGACCGGCCCGATGCGCCCGCCCACGCTGGCCGACCGGCTGACCCTGGTGCGCACCGCCGCGAGCCTCGGGGCGATCGGCCCGGACCCCGCGCCGCCGGCCGAGGAGGCCGACCTGGGCGGGCACGGGCTGCGGCACTCCCGCCGCCGCGACGCCGCCGCGATCGCGCACCACTACGACGTCGGCAACGACTTCTACGAGCTCGTGCTCGGCGACTCGATGGTCTACTCCTGCGCCGTCTGGGACTCCCCCGACGTCGGCCTGGACGCAGCGCAGGAGGCCAAGCTCGACCTGGTCTGCCGCAAGCTCGGGCTGACCGAGGACTCCCGGTTGCTGGACGTCGGCTGCGGCTGGGGCTCGATGGCGATCCACGCCGCCGGCCGGTACGGCGCCACCGTCGTCGGCATCACCATCTCCGAGGAGCAGGCCACGCTGGCCCGCAAGCGGGTGGCCGAGGCCGGCCTGACCGACAGGATCGAGATCCGGGTGCAGGACTACCGGGAGACCGCGGACGCCCCCTACGACGCGATCAGCTCGATCGGGATGGCCGAGCACGTGGGCCGGGCCCGGCTGCCGGAGTACGTCGCCCAGCTGTCGGGGCTGCTGCGCCCGGGCGGCCGGCTGCTCAACCACGCCATCGCCTGGAACGCCGGCGAGGCGTCCTGGAGCGAGGACACCTTCATCGCCCGCTACGTCTTCCCCGACGGGGAGCTGCTGGGGCTGGGCGAGATGGTCGGCGCCGTGGAGGCCGGTGGCCTCGAGGTCGTCGACGTCGAGGCGTTGCGCCGGCACTACGCGCTCACCCTGCGCGCCTGGGTCCAGCGGCTGGAGGAGAACTGGGACGCCGCCGTCGCGACCACCACCGAGGGCCGCGCCCGGGTGTGGCGGCTCTACATGGCCGCCTGCGCGCTGGCCTTCGAGAGCGGCGCGATGGGCGTGGACCAGGTGCTGGCGGTCAAGCCCGGAGGCGAGCAGCCCCCGCTGCGCCGGACCGACTGGGTCTGACCCGGAAGCCCGGGGGCGTGCGCGTGGTTACCGTGGAGGACCTGCTCCTGACCGAAGGACACCTGTGACCGACGGACCCCTGATCGTCCAGTCCGACAAGACCCTGCTGCTGGAGGTCGACCACCCCCGGTCCAAGGAGTGCCGGGCCGCGATCGCCCCGTTCGCGGAGCTGGAGCGCTCCCCCGAGCACGTGCACACCTACCGGGTGACCCCGCTGGCGCTGTGGAACGCGCGCGCCGCCGGGCACGACGCCGAGCAGGTCGTCGACGCCCTGGTGCGGTTCAGCCGCTACCCGGTGCCGCACGCGCTGCTGGTCGACGTCGCCGACACGATGGACCGCTACGGCCGGCTCACGCTGTCCACGAACCCGGTGCACGGCCTGGTCCTCACCACGACCGACCGCGCGGTGCTCACCGAGGTCTCGCGCAGCAAGAAGGTCGCCCCGATGCTGTCCTCCCGCATCGACGAGGACACCTTCGTGGTGAACCCCTCCGAGCGCGGCCGGCTCAAGCAGGCGCTGCTCAAGATCGGCTGGCCGGCCGAGGACCTCGCTGGCTACGTCGACGGGCAGGCGCACCCGATCGAGCTCGACCAGGCCGACTGGCACCTGCGCGACTACCAGCAGGAGGCCGTCGACGGGTTCTGGGCCGGCGGTTCCGGCGTCGTCGTCCTGCCCTGTGGGGCCGGGAAGACCCTGGTCGGCGCCGCGGCCATGGCCGAGGCGAAGGCCACCACGCTGATCCTGGTGACCAACACGGTCGCCGGGCGGCAGTGGAAGCGCGAGCTCATCGCCCGCACCTCGCTGACCGAGGACGAGATCGGCGAGTACTCCGGGGAGCGCAAGGAGATCCGCCCCGTCACCATCGCGACCTACCAGGTGATCACCACCCGCCGGAAGGGCGAGTACCGGCACCTGGACCTCTTCGACGCCCAGGACTGGGGCCTGATCGTCTACGACGAGGTGCACCTGCTCCCCGCGCCGATCTTCCGGCTGACCGCCGACCTGCAGTCCCGCCGTCGGCTCGGCCTCACCGCCACGCTGGTGCGCGAGGACGGCCGGGAGGACGACGTGTTCTCCCTCATCGGGCCCAAGCGGTACGACGCCCCGTGGCGCGACATCGAGGCCCAGGGCTACATCGCCCCTGCCGAGTGCATCGAGGTGCGGGTCTCCCTCGACGACGAGGAGCGGATGACCTACGCGGTCGCCGAGCCCGAGGAGCGGTACAAGATCGCGGCGACCGCGCAGTCCAAGATGCCGGTCATCCGGCGGATCCTGGAGCGGCACCCCGACGAGCAGAAGCTGGTCATCGGCGCCTACCTCGAGCAGCTCGAGGAGCTCGGTGTCGCCCTGGACGCCCCGGTGATCCAGGGCTCGACGACCAACAAGGAGCGGGAGCGGCTGTTCGCGGCGTTCCGCACGGGTGAGATCAAGACCCTCGTCGTCTCCAAGGTCGCGAACTTCTCCATCGACCTGCCCGAGGCAGCCGTCGCCGTGCAGGTGTCGGGGACCTTCGGCTCGCGCCAGGAGGAGGCCCAGCGGCTGGGCCGGGTGCTGCGCCCCAAGGCCGACGGCCGGACGGCGCACTTCTACACCGTGGTCAGCCGGGACACCCTGGACAGCGAGTACTCCGCGCACCGCCAGCGCTTCCTCGCCGAGCAGGGCTACGCGTACACGATCGTCGACGCCGCGGACCTCGCCGGCCGCGGCGAGGTCAACGGTCCCGACTGGGTCGACGAGTCCACCGACTGAACGCCGGGTCCCCTCGCGCATCCGGGGCCTGGTTCGGGGAACGGGGGCTCCAGAGTGCGTCCGTGACCCCTCGTTCCCCGGAGTCGGGGCCAGGACCGGACTCAGCGTGCAGGCGGCGCCTCGTGGTCGCGCGCGATCGTCCAGGCCGCGGCGAACAGCAGCGCCAGGGCCTGGGAGCGGATCGGTTCGGGGCCACCAGCTGGCGCTCAGGCGCGACCGGCGGGCCCCCGGTCACCAGGTGCAGCAGCGTCGGGGCGTCCACGACGAAGCCCGTCACGGGCTGGGACGGTAGCGGTCCCGCGCAGTCCGGGACGGACCGGTCCACCCGTGGCGAGACGCTGACCACAGCACCCGACCCGGCTGCGGCGAACGTGCAGGTCAACGCCTCGCCGCCCGCTCCTCTACACGACCGGACGCCGCACACGCCGGGCAGATCGGGCTGGGCGTGTCGGCCGGTGGCGGGTCAGTATGGAGCCCGTCATGGCCTCCCCCGCACCCGTCTACGCCGCCGGCGCACGCCCCCTCCGCGCCTGGCAGCAGGAGGCCCTCGAGCGCTACGAGACCGAGTCGCCCAAGGACTTCCTGGTCACCGCGACCCCCGGTGCCGGGAAGACCACCTTCGCCCTGACGCTGGCCTCCCGTCTGCTCCAGCGCCGCGAGATCGCCCGCGTCGTCGTCGTCGCCCCGACCGACCACCTGCGCCTGCAGTGGGCCGACGCCGCCGACCGCGCGGGCATCGTGCTGGACCCCGGCCTGACCAACGCCGTCGGTCCGGTCCGGGCGGGCACCTCGGGCTACGTGACCACCTACGCCCAGGTCGCCGGCAAGCCGATGCTGCACGCCGCCCGCTCCACCTCGGTGAAGACGCTGGTGATCCTGGACGAGATCCACCACGCCGGGGACGGCCTGTCCTGGGGCGAGGCGGTCGCCGAGGCCTTCGGCAGCGCCCGCCGCCGGGTCTGCCTGACCGGGACCCCGTTCCGCACCAAGGCCGACGAGCGGATCCCCTTCGTGCGCTACGAGGAGGACGTGTTCGAGGCCGACGACGGCGAGCGCGGCGTCGGGCTGGCCTCCCGGGCGGACTACACCTACGGCTACAAGGAGGCGCTGGCTGACAGCGTCGTCCGGCCGGTGGTGTTCGCCGCCTACACCGGCACCGCACGCTGGCGGAACTCCGCCGGCGAGGTGGTCGCCGCCTCGCTCACCGAGGCCGGCACCAAGAGCGTGGAGATGGCCGCCTGGCGCACGGTGCTCGACCCCAAGGGCCAGTGGGTGCCGCACGTCATCGCCGCGATGGACGAGCGGATCACCCACCTGCGCGAGCACGGCATCCCCGACGCCGCCGGGCTGGTGCTGGCCTCGGACCAGGACGACGCCCGCGCCTACGCCAAGATCGTCCGCCGGATCACCGGCAAGGCGCCGGAGCTGATCCTCTCCGACGACCCCAAGGCGTCGAAGAAGATCGAGCGGTTCGCCACCGGCTCGGCCCGGATCGCCGTCTGCGTGCGGATGGTGTCCGAGGGCGTGGACATCCCGCGGGCCGCCGTCCTGGCCTGGATGACCTCTTACCGGACCCCGCTGTTCTTCGCCCAGGCCGTCGGGCGTGTCGTCCGGGCCCGGGACCCGCGGGAGTCGGCGACGGTGTTCCTGCCCGCCGTCCGGCCGCTGTTGGCGCTGGCCGCGGCGATGGAGACCGAGCGCAACCACGTCATGCCCCCGCCCAAGCGGGTGGAGGACGAGGACCTCGAGGCCCTAGACCTGCCCGAGCGCGAGCCCCGCGAGGGCGAGCTGCAGAAGTGGGAGGCGCTGGAGGCCGACGCCCGCTTCGCGCACGTGCTGCACGGGGGCACCGCGCACACCGGCGCCGGCAACCGCCCGGCGCTGGTCGACGGCGACGCCGAGGACTTCATCGGCATCCCGGGGCTGCTCACCCCCGAGCAGACCGCCGAGCTGCTCTCCAAGCGGGACGACGACCTGCGGCTGCGCATCGCGGCCAGCCACCGGGCCGGGGACGCCGAGGACTTCATGGTCGTCGACGAGCCCCCCGAGGAGGAGGCCGCCGGCTGGCGGGACGCCGCGGACCTCCGCCGGGAGATCAACCGGCTGGTCTCCCGCGTCTCGGCCAAGACGTCCACCCCGCACGCGGTGGTGCACACCCAGCTGCGCCAGTCGGTCCCCGGCCCGCCGTCCGCCTCGGCCTCGGTGGACGTGCTGCGGATGCGCCGGGAGCGCCTGCGCACGATGCTCTGACCCGCCCCGCGCTCCCAGCTTCGATCAGGTGACCTGATCAAAGACTCTCCGCCCTCACCGACGTTCGTGAGGGAGGACAGCTTTCGATCAGGGGACCTGATCCACGCTCAGCAGCGCCGGACGGCCTCGGGGGCGAGCATGACGGCGCCGGCGGGGACGTCGCGGACGACGGTGGCGTTGGCCCCGATCACCGCGTCGTCGCCCACGTGCACCGGCCCGACGACGACGGCGCCGGCCCCGATCCGCACCCGGTCGCCGATCACGGGCTGGCCGCGGCCGGTGTGGCCCACGGTGACCTGCTGGTTGACCCAGCAGTCGGCCCCCACCGCGGCGGCGGTGAGCGTGGTGGCGAACCCGTGCTCGATGAACAGCCCCGGCCCGATGACCGCGGCGTTGAGGTGCAGCGTGGGCAACGGCCGCCACAGGGCCCGGAGCAGGGCGCGCAGGGCCCAGGGCAACGGGGTCAGCCGGAAGTGCACCAGGGAGCGGAACTCCGGGTGCCGGGCGACCAGCCAGCCGAACCGGGCCCGGGGCGACAACGCGGCCACGTCCGGACGGCGCAGGCACGCGGCGAACCGGTCGGCGTCCCGGCGCAGGTACGGACCGGCCTCGGCGCGCTGCACCACCGCCCACAGCGGGGCGGCGGCGAGGGTGCCGGCCCACACGGCCGACCGGGAGGTCACCGGGCCATGGTGACAGCGCTCGGGCAGGCTGCACCGGTGACCTCCACCAGCGGTCTGCCCGCGCTCGTGCCCCTCGCGATGATCGTGGTGGGCGCCCTCCTCATGGCGGTCGGGGTGACCCTCTACCTCCGCCGGGTGCTGCGGTACTCCCGCTGGGTCCCGGCGCAGGGCGTGGTCACCGGACACCAGGACCTGTCCGGGGTCCGCCTCCCCGTCGTCCGGTTCACCACCGCGGAGGGCAGCCAGGTCACGGCCACCGCAGCCACCCCCGCCGACGTGGCGACGCCGGGGCGCGACGGAGCCGTCCGACTGCGGTACGACCCGGCCCGGCCCGAGCGGTTCACCCAGCAGGGCCTGGTGGTCGACCGGACCGCGCTGACCGCGCTGGCCGTCGACGCCGTCGGGGTGCTGCTCCTGGCCGCCGGCCTCGTGCTGCGCTGACCGGTCAGTCCAGCAGGCCGCGTGCGGCGGCGACGGCGACCGCCTCGGTGCGCCCGGAGACGCCGAGCTTGGCGAGCACCCGGGACAGGTGCACCGAGGCCGTCTTCTCGCTGATGAACAGCTGCGCACCGATCTGCCGGTTGGTGCGGCCCTGGGCCACCAGCCCGAGCACCTCGGCCTCCCGCGGGGTGAACACCGCGGCTGGGTCGACCGGGCGCGTCCCGGGGATCCCGGCGTCCAGCCGGCCCCGCCGGGCGAGGGCCGCCAGCCGGGCCTGCAGCGGGGCGGCCCCGAGCGCGACGGCCGCGTCGTGGGCAGCCCGCAGCACCGTGGCCGCCGACGTGCGGTCCCCGGCCGCGAGCAGCGCCTCGGCCTCCCGCCACCGGCAGCGGGCCAGCTCGTAGACCTGCTCGTCCCCGAAGGCGGCGCCGGCGGTGGCCCAGGCGGCGGGGTCGGCCGCGCCGAGCAGCCGGCCCAGCTCGGCGTCCAGCCGCAGCCCCCACGCCCGACCCTCCCGGGAGACCTCCCCGAGGTGCTCGGCGAACAGCGCCTGGGCGTCCCGGGCCTGGGCGACCAGCCGCTGGCCGGCCGCCACCCACCGGGCCGCGGTGTCGGCGTCCCGCGCCTCCCGGGCCACGACCGCGGCGTCGGCGACCGGCCCCAGCGCCACGGCCACCAGCCGGACGGCGACCAGGAAGTCCAGCGGCCAGATCTCCCGCAGCCGGCGGACGGTGCGCTCGGCGACGGCCACCGCGGCCGAGGCGTCCTGGCCCCAGACCGCCAGCTCGATCGCGGCGCTCCCCGCGGTGAGCAGCAGCGTGGCGTGCCCCAGCCGGTCGGCGGTGGCCGCGGCCCGGTCGACCTGTTCGCGCACCCCCTCGGCGCCGCGCGCCACGGCCACGTGCAGCCCGGCCACCCGGACGTGGGCGGCGGTGTCGGGGACCCGGGCGAGCTCCTCGGCGGTGGCCTGGGCGCCGGCCCAGTCACCGCGCGCCAGCCGCACCAGGACCTGCAGGAAGCGCAGCTCGGCGGCGTAGAAGCTCCACTCCACCCCGAGCGCGACGCTGCGGGCCACTGCCGGGTCGATCCAGCCCGCGGCGGCCCCGAGGTCGCCGTCCTCGTAGGCGATGCTGGACAGGTTGTAGGCGGCGCGCAGCTCGACGTCGACGTCCCCGGCGCGCCGGGCCCGCTCCAGTGCCTCGGTGAGCGCGGCGGTGCGGGCCACCGGGTCGCCGCTCTCGGTCATCCGGGCCAGCGAGATGACCACGTCGGACCACGCGTCCTCCAGGCCCAGCTGCTCGGCGCCGGCCAGCGCCTCCCGGGCCACCGCCTGGGCCTCGGCGTCGGCACCGCCGGTCGCCCAGGCGGTGCGCGCCCGGGTGGCGGCCGCCCAGACCCGCTCGGGGGTCACCGGCTCGGCGGGCACCAGCTCCATCGCCCGGCTGCTGGCGACCACCGCACCGGCCAGGTCGTCGACCCGGGTGAGCGCCTGGGCCAGGGTGGACAGCACCCGGGCGGCCAGTCGGGGGTCGGCGGTCTCGGACACCGCGTCCCGGGCCGCGCGCAACAGGGCCACCCCGCGGTGCAGCTCACCGGCCGCCCGCGCGGCGGCCGCGGCCGACAACAGCAGACCGACCTCGCCGTCCGGGACACCCGCGTGCAGGTCGGGCACCGCCGGCCACAGGGTGAGCGCCGCCTCCAGGTGCTGCAGCGCCTCGGCGGGCGCACCGACCGAGCGGGCCTCCTCGGCCGCCTGCCGGGCGGCGGTGAACGCCGCGGGCAGGTCGTTGCTCTCCCGGGCGTGGTGGGCGAGCTCGGCCGCGGTCCCCGTGCCGTCGACCCGCAGCCGGGCGGCGACGGCGGCGTGCACCCGGGTGCGCTCCCCCGGAAGCAGGTCGGCCAGCACCGCCTCGCGGAGCAGGGCGTGCCGGAACCGGAAGCTGCCGTCGGGTTCGACCACCAGCAGGTGTCGCTGCACCGTCTCGGTGAGGGCGGCGTCGAGCTCCCGGCCGGGCAGCCCGGCGACCGCGGCCAGCAGGTCGTGCCGCACCCGGCGGCCGGCGACGGCGGTGACCCGCAGGAGCTGCTGGGCGTCGGGCCCCAGCTCCTCGACCCGGGTCAGCAGCACCTCGGTGAGCCCGACCGGCAGCTGCGCGCCGCCCGCCCCGGCCGCCAGCAGCTCCTCGGCGTAGAACGCGTTGCCCTCCGCCCGGGCGACCACGTCGGCCACCACCTGCTCGTCGACCCCGCCGTCGCCGGCCGCCGCGGCCCGCACCAGGGCTGCCACCTCGACGTCGGGGAGCGGGGCGAGGTCCACCCGCTCGACCCCGGGCAGCCGGACGAGCTCGGCCAGGACCGGGCGCAGCGGGTGCCGACGGTGCAGGTCGTCGCTGCGGTAGCTGGCCACCAGCAACACCGGCTCCTCGACCAGCCGGGTGAGCAGGTAGCGCAGCAGGTCACGGCTGGACCGGTCGGCCCAGTGCAGGTCCTCCAGCACCAGCAGCAGGGGCTGCTCCGCGGCGAGTTCCCCCAGCAGCGCGGCCACCCCCTCGAAGAGCTGGAGCCGGGCGTCCTCGTCGGCCGCGGACGCCGCGGGTCCGCCCAGGAGCGGGGCGACCGCCGGGCGGCGTGCGGCCGGGGGCGGCTCCTCGCGCAGCGGGCGCAGCAGGTCGACGAAGGGGAGGTAGGGCAGGCCGACGTCGCCGAGGTCCAGACAGTGGCCGGTCAGCACCCGCAGGCCCGCGGTCCGGGCCACGGTGGCCAGCTCCCCGAGCAACCGGCTCTTGCCGACCCCGGCGTCCCCGGCCAGCAGCACCGCCGAGGGCCGACCGGCCCTGGCCCGTGCGACGTGCCCGGTCAGCCGGGCCAGCTCCTCGGCCCGCCCGACCAGCGGACCCTCCACCCACTGCGGCACGTGACCGATCGTGGCACGCCCCTCCGACACGTCCGGGTCAGCGCCGGCGGAACGGCCACCGCGGCAGGGCGGGCCGCCGTCCCACCCCACGGGCCAGGCTCAGCTGCTCACGGCGGTAGGCCAGTTCGGCCTCGGCTCCGGGTCCCCAGACGGCGTCCACGGGTGTCCTCCTCTGTCATCGGGTGCGATGACGAGGACGCTCGCCCTGAGGGGGGCCGGCCGGCAGGGGGCGGTCACGTCGTCCGCCGGCCGGTCCGGCCCTGAGGGGCCTCAGCGCAGCTCGGTGCCCCTGGTCTCCTTCAGGGTGAGGATGACGCCGAAGGCCACGGCCGCGGCGACCGCGACGTAGACGAAGAAGAACACCGGGTGCCCGGCCCCGGACAGCGCGGTGATCACCAGCGGCGCGGTGCCCCCGAAGAGCGCGACCGTGAGGTTGTACCAGGAGCCGATGCCGGTGGCCCGCAGCTCGGTCGGGAACAGCTCGCTCATCACCGCCGGGGCCAGCGAGGCCATCATCGCGTAGAGCGTCAGGCCCACCGAGAAGACGACGATGAGGGAGAACAGGTCGTCCTGGACCAGGAACGACAGCGGGATGATCAGCACCGCCATCGCCCCGGACCAGAAGAGCATCTGCGGCTTGCGCCCGATCCGGTCCGACAGCGCGCCGAACGGGTAGCAGAGCGCGACGAAGATCGCGGTGCCGATCGAGAGGGCGATGAAGACCTCGTTGCCGTCGGCGCCCCGGAAGTTGATCGCGAACGGGGTGAGCGCGGAGAAGAACGTGTAGTAGCTCAGGGTCGAGAGCAGCGTGAACGCGCACAGCTGCACGACGGCCCGCGGGTGGTGCTTGATGGTCTGCATCAGCGGGTTCTTGGTGGCCCGGGCCTTTTCCGCGTTCTCCTCGAACTGGTCGGTCTCGACCAGCGAGCGCCGCAGGTACATGCCCACGAAGCCGAGCACGCCGCCGATGCCGAAGGCGATCCGCCAGCCGTAGGCCTGCAGCTGGTCGTCGGTCAGCACGCTGGTGAGCAGCACACCCAGCAGCGAGGCCAGCAGCAGCGCGGTGCCGGTGGAGACGTAGAAGAACGCCGAGTAGCGGCCGCGGCGCGATGCCGGGGCGATCTCGGCCAGGTAGGCCGAGGCGTTGGAGACCTCACCGCCCAGGCTCATGCCCTGGGCGATCCGGGCGAGCAGCAGCAGGATCGGCGCGAACCAGCCGACCTGCTCGTAGGTGGGCAGGACGGCGATCACCAGCGACCCGCCGGCCATCAGCAGGATCGTCACGAGCATGCCGGCCTTGCGGCCCTTGAGGTCGGCGAACCGGCCCAGCACGTACCCGCCCAGCGGACGGAAGAAGAAGGCCAGGGCGTAGGTGGAGGTGGCCCCGATCAGCGCCAGCGCCTCGTTCTCGGCCGGGAAGAACTGCCCGGCGAAGTAGACGACGAAGGTGGCGTAGACGGTCCAGTCGAACCACTCCACGGCGTTGCCGATGCTGGCCGAGACCAGTGTCTTGATCGGCAGCTTGTGCTGCTCGGTCTCGGTGCCCTGCTGCTGCACGGTGCTGGCCACGGGGACTCCCGTCGGTGGGCGGCTGGGTCTCGGGCGAGGGTAGTGACCCAGCACTCAGCGCGCCCACCGGCAGGGCACAGGGTCAGTTGACGGCGTACTCCGCGCCGTCGTCGACCACGTCGGTGTCGTCGCCGTCGTCGCTGTCCTCGGGCTCGGCGACCGGCTGGTCGACCGAGGCGTCGAAGCTGCCGTCGCCGTCGGTGTCGGCGAACAGGGTCGCCTCGAGGTCGGCGTCGCCGTCCAGCGGCGGAGCCAGCGGGACCTGCACGTCGGTGGAGGTGCCGGCGTCCACCGCGGTGGAGCCGAGGACGGCGCCGTCGTCGCTGCGGTCGTCGTCGTCCACGGTCACGACCACGAAGCCGGCCTCGGGCGCGCTCACCCGGGCGACCGTGGCGACGTCGCCACCGCCGGACTGGTCCTCGAAGTCGATCTCGGCGGCGGCGCTGCTGCCCCCGGAGGACGAGCCGGAGGAGGTGGCCGAGGACGCAGCGGAGGAGGAGGCGGCGGAGGAGGCGGCGGAGGAGACGCTGCTGGCGCCCGCCTCGGCGGCGCCCTGGACGTCGTCGGAACCGCAGGCGGAGAGGACGACGAGGCCGGCGGCGGCGGGGAGGGCGAGGAGCAGTCGGCGTGAGGTCATGGGCAGGATGCTGCCCACGGACCACGAGGTCCGCATGAGGAGACGATGAGAGCCGTCTCATGCAGCCGGGCAGGCGTAGCCGCAGGTGGGTACGGGCATGGCACGGGCTGGCGACGCCGGGCGGACCCGGTGGCGCACCCCTGCGAGAGGAGCACCGTGCCCGAGAACGGGACGACCGACAGCGACCTTCCCCCCACCATCTTCGTGCTCTACGGCGCCACCGGTGACCTCGCCCGCCGCATGGTGCTGCCGGCGTTCTTCCAGCTCGCCCAGTACGGCCTGCTGCCGTCGGAGTGGCGGCTCGTCGGCAACGGCCGCGGCGACGTGTCCCACGAGGACTTCCAGGGTCGGGTCAAGGACGCGCTCACCGAGTTCGGCCCCCAGCCCGAGGAGGGCCCGTGGGAGGAGTTCTCGAAGAACCTGCGCTTCGCCGGCGGCGGCTTCGACGAGACCGACCCCGGCAGCCTCCTCGACGTCCTGGAGGACACCAAGGCCGAGATGGGCGGGGACCCCCAGCACGTGCACTACCTGGCCGTCCCCCCGACCGCGTTCGAGAAGCTGACGAAGGGCCTGCAGGAGCACGGCCTGACCGAGGGCTCGCGGGTGGTCTACGAGAAGCCCTACGGCACCGACCCGGAGTCCTTCCGCGAGCTCGACGAGCTGGTGCTCTCCGTGCTCGACGAGGAGCAGGTCTTCCGGATCGACCACTTCCTGGGCAAGGAGGGCACCCAGGACCTGCACGTCCTGCGCTTCGCCAACGGGCTGTTCGAGCACGTCTGGGACCGCGAGCACGTGCAGCAGGTGCAGATCGACGTCCCGGAGACCCTCGACGTCAGCCAGCGCGCCGAGTTCTACGACGCCACCGGCGCCACCCTGGACATGCTGGTCACCCACCTGTTCCAGGTCGCGGCCGAGGTCGCCATGGAGCCCCCGGTCGACCTGTCCCCGGAGTCCCTGCAGGACGCCCGCGAGTCCGTGCTCGCCGCGTTCCGGCCGCTGGCCAAGGAGGACGTCGTCCTCGGGCAGTTCGAGGGCTACACCGACATCGAGGGCGTCCCCGACGACTCGACCACCGACACCTTCGTCGCCGCCCGCCTGTGGGTGGACACCGACCGCTGGCACGGCGTGCCCTTTTTGCTGCGCACCGGCAAGAAGCTCGCCGAGTCCCAGCAGCGGGTCTCCCTGCTGCTGCGCAAGCCCGACGGCCCGGTCACCCAGGTGCCCGGGCACGGCAACGTCGTCTCGCTGTCGCTGTCGGGGGCCGGCTCGCTGGACCTGCAGTTCGTGGCGAAGAAGCCCGGCCCGTCGCTGGAGCTCACCCAGGCCACCACGTCGCTGGACCTCGCCGACATCGAGGGCGGCACCCCGTTGCCGCCCTACGTCTCGCTGATCCACGACGTGGTCACCGGTGACCGGTCGCTGTTCACCACCAGCGCCGGGCTGTCCAAGGCGTGGGCCTCGGTCGAGCCGCTGCTCGAGGACCGGCCCGAGGTGCAGCCCTACGAGCCCGGCTCCTGGGGTCCGACGGCGGCCAACGACCTGGCCGCCCCGTGCGGCTGGCTGCTGGGCCAGACCGACGAGTGACCGAAGGCCCCCTCCCGCGCGGGAGGGGGCCTTCGTCGTCGTTCAGATCCGAGCCGGACGCTGGTCGCCTCGCGGCGAGTTGCGCATCTGGGGCTCCAGCCTCGTGAGAGCGGTATTCCCCAGCGGCAGTTATCCAGTGGAGCCCGGGGACACAGGTCGCCCGGCCCGGACCCCGTGAACGGTACGCCTCCCGGCGTCAGTTGAAGCCGCGCTCGTCCTGCTTGAGGGCGGTGTCCACGGTCAGTGCGGCCGCCACCACGAGGCTGGCCAGCGGGTCCTCCAGCCGGCGGTGCACCTGGACGACGTAGTTGTCCGCCGTGGTGAACACCGTGCGCGCGAAGCCCTCCCACTTCTTGGTGATCCGGGCGACCTCCTGGCCGGAGTGGTCGGAGATCGAGAAGTCCCACGCCCGCCAGTTCTCCGCCTGGATCGCCCCGGCCAGCTGACCCTGCACCACCAGGTCGAAGCGGATCTTGCCGAAGACGTTGGCCTGCACGATCTCCCCGACCGGCGACCCGTCGGCCCGGGTCACCTCCACCCGGGACTTCACCAGCTTGGCCGGGCGCACCAGGTTCAGCACCACCCCGTTCGCGTCGCGCACCTCCAGCCGGTGGGTCAGGTACTGGTCGAGCTGGGAGACGAACCGCAGCGCCTTGCGGGCGGTGCTCTGCCCGACCTGGACGACGGCGCCCAGCTGCTGGCCGTTCGCGTCGTAGACGGCGTACTCGTTGGTCAGCTCGATCAGCTTGGTCTTCTGGTTCACCACCAGCGTGGGCTGCTCGAACAGCACCGACCGGGGCGGCGGGCCGCCGTACTGGCCCGGCTGGGGCTGCGGCGGGGCCTGCTGCACCTGCACCGGCGCGGGCTGCGCCTGCTGCACGTGCTCGGTCCACCGCTGTCCGTCCCACCAGCGGTTCCCGGGGGTGCCGGACGGGTCGGGGTACCAGCCCGGCGGGGGCGGCGGAGAGGACATGGCGTGCACCGTAGTGCGCCAGACTGGTCCCCGTGAGCAGGCTCAGCGAGGCGGAGACGCGGGTGCTCGACGCCCTGGACGAGGTGTGGCTGCTCGACAGGCTGCGGGAGCTGGTCGCCGTCCCCTCGGTCGGTGGCAGTGCGGCGGAGTCCGAGGCGCAGCACCTGGTCGCCGGGTGGCTCGCGGCCCAGGGCTCGGACGTCGACTGCTGGCCGGTCGACCTGGTCGCCGCGGCGACCGCGGAGGACGCCCCCGGCCAGGAGGTGGTCCGCGACGAGGCGTGGGGCGTGGTGGGCACGCTGCCCGGGCACGAGGACGGCGAACCCGGCCTGGTGCTGTGCGGGCACACCGACGTCGTCCCGGCCGGTGACCCGGCGCTGTGGTCGGGCGACCCGTTCGCACCGCGACTGGTCGACGGCGTGCTGCACGGTCGCGGGACCTGCGACATGAAGGGCGGCCTGGTGGCCGCGCTGGCCGCCGCCCGCGCGGTGCACACCGCCGGGGTCCGGCTGGTCCGCCCGCTCGCCGTGCACAGCGTGGTGGGCGAGGAGGACGGCGGCCTCGGCGCGTGGGCGGCCCTGGACCGTGGGCACCGCGGCGCCGCCTGCGTGATCCCCGAGCCGACCGCCGGTGCGGTGATGACCGCCAGCGCCGGCGCGCTCACCTTCCGGCTGACCGTCACCGGGCTGGCCGCGCACGGCGCGATGCGGGACGCCGGGGTCAGCGCGGTGGAGCTGTTCGGTCTGGTGCACGCCGCGCTGCGCGAGCTGGAGGCCGGCCGGCAGGACGACGTCGACAGGTTCCTGGGCACCCGGCTGCCGTACGGCATCTCGGTCGGCACCGTGCACGCCGGCGACTGGTCCTCCACCGTGCCCGACCGGCTGGTGGCCGAGGGCCGGTACGGGGTGCGGGTCGGCGAGCCGGTGGAGACCGCACGCACCGTGTTCGAGGCGCACCTGGCCCGGTTCTGCGCCGGGCACGGCTGGCTGGCCGAGCACCCGGTGCGGGTGGAGTGGGTCGGCGGCAGCTTCGCCAGCGGCCAGCTCGCCCAGGGGTCCGCGCTCCTGCCGGCGGTCACCCGGGCCGCCGAGGACGCCGGTCGGGCGCGTCCGGTCGAACGGGCCCTGCCCGCCGGCACCGACCTGCGGCTCTACGCCGCCGCCGGCATCCCGACCCTGCACTACGGCCCCGGCGACCTCGCCCTGGCCCACGCCCCCCAGGAACAGGTGCCCGTGGACGACGTCGTGCACGTGGCCCGGGTGCTCGCCCTGACGGCGCTGCGGCAGTGCGGGGTGCACTCGTGGGCGTGACCTTCGAGGACTGGGCGGCACTGGCCGGGGAGTCCGAGACCTCGCGCACCGAGTGGGCCGCGGTCGTCGGCGCCTGGTCCGAGCCGCACCGCGCCTACCACTCGCTCACCCACCTGGCCGCCGTGCTCGGCCTGGTCGACGAGCTCGCCGCGGATGCCGCGGACCCCACCGCGGTGGCCCTGGCCGCCTGGTACCACGACGTCGCCTACGACCCGCAGCGCAGCGACAACGAGCAGGTCAGTGCCGAGCGGGCGCGGATCGGGCTGCTCGGGCTGGTGCCCGACGACGTCGTCGCGGAGGTGGTGCGACTGGTCCTGCTCACCACCACCCACGACCCGGCCGAGGACGACCCGAACGGCGCCGTCCTGTGCGACGCCGACCTCGCCGTGCTGGCCGGCCCACCGGCGAGCTACGCGGCCTACGCCTCGGCGGTGCGCGAGGAGTACGGCCACCTGGACGACGAGGCGTTCACCGCCGGGCGGACCGCCGTCCTGGAGCAGCTGCTCGCGCTGCCGGCGCTCTACCGGCTGCCCCGGACCGCCGCGCTGTGGACCGGGCCGGCCCGGGCGAACCTGACCGCCGAGCTCACCCTGCTGCGCTCGCGCGCGGCTTCCTGACCCGCAACCCGGCGGCGAGCAGCCGGGCCAGCAGCTCGCGGCAGGACACCGACTCCGCGCCGGCGGCCACCGCGGTGGCGTGCAGCTCCTCGGGCACGTCGTAGTGGTCGCCCTGGAAGGCCCGCCGCGGGATGCCCAGCTCGGCCTCGACGAAGGCGTGCAGCTCGTCGTAGTCGGTGTCGCTGACCAGGTGCGACCACAGCCGCCCCCGCCAGGGCCACACGGGGGTGTCGATCAGCAGCGCCACGGGTGGGAGTCTCCCCCGCTACCGTCGCAGGCGTGAGCACAGGGACCCGCTGGGGCATCGTCGGACCGGGCCGGATCGCGGAGAACGTCGTCCGGGACTTCCCGCACGTGGACGGCGCGACGGTGACCGCCGTGGCCTCCCGGTCCATCGACCGGGCCCGGGACTTCGCCGGCCGGCACGGCATCGGCACCGCGTACGGCTCCTACGCCGAGCTGGTCGCCGACCCCGACGTCGACGTGCTCTACCTGGCCACCCCACACCCCCAGCACCACGCGGTCGCCCTGCAGGCCATCGCCGCGGGCAAGGCGCTGCTGGTGGAGAAGTCGTTCACCGCCACCGTGGCCGGCACCGTCGAGGTCGTCGACGCGGCCCGGGCCGCAGGGGTCTTCGTCATGGAGGCGATGTGGACCCGCTTCCAGCCCGCCGTCGTCCGGCTGCGGGAGCTGATCGCCGAGGGCGCGATCGGGGAGGTCCGTTCGGTGCAGGCCGACCTGGGCGTGGCCCGGGAGTTCGACCCCGAGGACCGGCTCTTCGCGAAGGAGCTCGGCGGCGGGGCGCTGCTGGACCTCGGCGTCTACGTGGTGTCGTTCGCCCAGATGCTGCTGGGCACGCCGGACACGGTGCGCGCGACGGGCTCGACGTTCCCGACCGGGGTGGACGCCGAGGCCGCCCTGCTGCTGGGCTGGGACGACGGCCGCACCGCGACGCTGACCACCTCGCTGCGCAACGCCCTGCCCGGCCAGGCGCGGGTGTTCGGCACCGAGGGCTGGATCGACGTCCTCCCCCGGTTCCACCACCCGGCCACGATCGTGCTGCACCGGGCCGGCGCGGACGCCGAGACCACCACCCTGCCGGCCACCGGCACCGGGTACAGCCACGAGATCGCCGAGGTGCACGAGGGCGTGCTGGCCGGGCGCACCGAGTCCGCCGTCATGCCGCTGGCCGACACGGTCGCCGTGATGCGGGTGCTGGAGGAGGCCGCCGGCCAGCTCGGCGTGGCGTTCACCGAAGCCCGCTGACCCCCGCCCGTCCTCTGGCAAAGGAAGCTCTACACCCCCTCCGGGAGAGAAACCGGGGTGCAGAGCTTCCTTCGTCAGGGGGGCGCCGGGGCTACGCGGTGGGCTGCTCCACCGTCGTGGCCGGGTCGCCGTCGGCTGCGGCGGCCAGCGGGTCGACCAGCTGGTCGAGCAGGTAGGGCAGCGACAGCGGGCTGCCGAAGCCCAGCGCGGCGGAGACCGGGCTGGAGTACTGGCCGATGAGCACGGTGCGGTCCTCGGTGACGGCTCCCAGGGGCGCGACCAGGGTGTCGGCGTCCAGCGCGGCCTGGTCGTAGCCGTTCATCACCAGGACGTCGGCGTCGAGGAGGTCCAGCCGCTCGGCGCTCAGCTCGGTGCTCGCCTCGGGCACGGTGAAGCCGAGGTCGGAGAAGAACTGGGTGCGGAGGTCGTCCTGGCCCAGCAGGTAGTGGCCCGACCCGCCGAGACCGGTCAGGTCCACGGCGATGTCCTGACCGGCGAAGTCCGGGTTGTCGGTGACGGCCTGCTCGAACCGGCCCTCGACCTCGTCGACCAGCTCCTGAGCCTCGTCCTCGACGCCCAGGGCGCGGCCGGTGAGCAGGGTCTGCTCCTGCCACGGGGTGGCCCCGTCGGCGTACTCGTCGGTCTGGGCCAGCGTCGGGGCGATCTCCGACAGCTGGTCGTACACGCTCTGGTCGATGAAGGAGTAGACGCCCACGATGAGGTCGGGCTGCAGCGCCGCGATCTCCTCCAGGTTCAGCTCGTCGCTGCCGACGGTGGGGACGGCGTCGTCGGGCAGCAGGTCCTGCGCCCAGGGGCGCTGCGTGGCGTCGTAGTCGCCGATCAGCTCGCGCTCGCCGACCAGGGTGCCGCCGAGGGCGAGCACGAAGTCCTGGTCGTTGAAGCCGATCGTGACGATGCGCTCGGGCTCGGCGGGGATCTCGGTCGTGCCGAACTTGTTCTCGATGGTGACCGGGAAGGCGCTGTCGGAGGACGCGCCGCCGGTGGCCTCGGCGGTGTCGGCGCTGTCGTCACCGCTGCCGCAGGCGGCGAGGGTGAGGGCGGTCGCGGCGGCCGCGAGGGCGGCCAGGGGGCGGCGGGTCATGGTTCTCCAAGATCGGACGAGTGCGGCTTGGTGAGGTTAGCCTGCCCTTGTCTCAGCGTGATCACGACCGCCCCGGAACGCCGAACGGGGCGGCCCTCCGAGGAGGACCGCCCCGTCAGGGACGTGCTGGTGGTGCAGGTGCTGCTGGACTCAGAAGTCCATGCCGCCCATGCCGCCGTCGCCACCCGGCATCGCCGGCGCGGACTTCTCCGGCTTGTCGGCGATGACGGCCTCGGTGGTGAGGAACAGAGCCGCGATGGAGGCGGCGTTCTGCAGGGCGGAGCGGGTGACCTTGGCCGGGTCGATGATGCCGGCGGCGACCAGGTCGACGTACTCACCGGTGGCGGCGTTGAGGCCCCAGCCGATGTCGCTGTTGCGGACCTTCTCCGCCACGACGCCGCCCTCGAGGCCGGCGTTGATGGCGATCTGCTTCAGCGGTGCCTCGAGCGCCACGCGGACGATGTTCGCCCCGGTGGCCTCGTCGCCCTCGAGGTCGAGCTTCTCGAACGCGATGGTGGTGGCCTGCGCGAGCGCGACGCCACCTCCGGCGACGATGCCCTCCTCGACGGCGGCCTTGGCGTTGCGCACCGCGTCCTCGATGCGGTGCTTGCGCTCCTTGAGCTCGACCTCGGTCGCGGCACCGGCCTTGATGACGGCGACGCCGCCGGCGAGCTTGGCCAGACGCTCCTGGAGCTTCTCGCGGTCGTAGTCGGAGTCCGACTTCTCGATCTCGGCGCGGATCTGGTTGACCCGACCGGCGATCTGGTCGGTGTCGCCGGCGCCCTCGACGATGGTGGTCTCGTCCTTGGTGACGACGACCTTGCGTGCGCGGCCGAGCAGGTCGAGACCGGCGTTCTCCAGCTTGAGGCCGACCTCCTCGGACACGACCTGGCCACCGGTGAGGATGGCGATGTCGCCGAGCATGGCCTTGCGGCGGTCACCGAAGCCCGGGGCCTTGACGGCGACGGACTTGAAGGTGCCACGGATCTTGTTGACCACCAGGGTCGCGAGGGCCTCGCCCTCGACGTCCTCGGAGATGATCATGAGGGCCTTGCCGGACTGCATGACCTTCTCCAGCAGCGGCAGCAGGTCCTTGACCGAGCTGATCTTGCTGTTGACGACGAGCACGTACGGGTCGTCGAGGACGGCCTCCATGCGCTCGGTGTCGGTCACGAAGTAGGGCGAGGTGTAGCCCTTGTCGAAGCGCATGCCCTCGGTGAGCTCGAGCTCGAGGCCGAAGGTGTTGCTCTCCTCGACGGTGATGACGCCTTCCTTGCCGACCTTGTCCATCGCCTCGGCGATGAGCTCGCCGATGGCCGGGTCAGCGGCGGAGATGGAGGCGGTGGCAGCGATCTGCTCCTTGGTCTCCACGTCCTTGGCGGTCGAGAGGAGGTACTCCGAGACCGAGGCGACGGCCTTCTCGATGCCCTTCTTGAGGGCCATCGGGTTGGCGCCGGCGGCGACGTTGCGCAGCCCCTCGCGGACGAGGGCCTGGGCGAGCACGGTGGCGGTGGTGGTGCCGTCACCCGCGACGTCGTCGGTCTTCTTGGCGACCTCCTTGACGAGCTCGGCCCCGATCTTCTCGTACGGGTCCTCGAGCTCGATCTCCTTGGCGATGCTCACACCGTCGTTGGTGATCGTGGGGGCGCCCCACTTCTTCTCCAGCACGACGTTGCGGCCCTTGGGGCCGAGGGTGACCTTGACGGCGTCGGCGAGGGTGTTCATGCCCCGCTCGAGGCCGCGGCGGGCCTCTTCGTCGAAGGCGATCATCTTGGCCATGTGGTGGTGTCCTCCATGCGTGGCTCGCTGCTGGTCGGGCGGTGCCCGCGACGGACGACACCCGCACCGTGCGCCTCCTGCGGCTCACGTGCCGGTGCCTCACCGGTCCGACCTGGTTGGCACTCAGGTGCTCCGAGTGCCAGCCCGAGTCTGGCACTCGACCCCTGCGAGTGCAAGGAGTGGGGGTCCGGGCTCAGTCCGCCCGCCGGGCGGCGACGGCTGCCAGCACGGTGGCGACGACGGCCCCCAGCAGCCCCGCGACCAGGATGAACGGCCACCAGAAGAAGCCCAGCAGCGGGACGCCGACCGAGAGCGCGGCCGGGGACGACCCGCCGACCCACAACCCGGCCCACGCCCAGGGCAGCACCACCCACAGCGCGACGACGGCGCACCAGCGCGCCTCGACACCGGGGCGGCGCCGTCCGACCCGCAGCGCGGTGACGACGACCACGGCCAGCGCGAGCACCAGGACCGCGGCACGGACGACGTCGTCGGGCCCCGGGGTGGCGTCCAGCCGGCCGCCGACCAGCGCGGTCACCAGGGTGACCAGGAGCAGGACGACGGCCAGCACCCCGTGCCCGGCGAGCAGGGCCGGAGCCCAGGAGCGGCCCGGCACCCGGGGAGGCGTGCCGGGGCCGTCCACGGGGGTCAGCTGATGAGCCCGGCCGCCCGGACCGACTTCAGCGAGGGGTCCACCCGGTGGGTGGGCCCGACGACCGGGGCGAGCGGGTCCAGGGTCTTCAGGCCCTCGCCGGTGTTGAGCACCACGGTCTCCTTCGCCGGGTCGAGCACCCCGCGCTCGACGAGCTGGCGCAGCACCGCCGTGGTCACCCCGCCCGCGGTCTCGGCGAACACGCCGGTGGTGCGGGCCAGGTCGCGGATGCCCTGCACGATCTCGGCGTCCCCGACCCGGCCGACCGAGCCGCCGGTGCGCCGGATGGCGTCCAGGGCGTAGGGGCCGTCGGCGGGGTTGCCGATGTTCAACGACTTGGCGATCCCGGTGGGCTTGACCGGCTTGACGACGTCCCAGCCGTTCTCGAAGGCGGTGGCGATCGGGTCGCAGCCGGCCGACTGGGCGCCGTAGACGGTCCACTCGGTGTCGGCGACGATGCCGGCGGCGACCAGCTCGCGCCAGGCCTTGTCCACCTTGGTGAGCAGCGACCCCGAGGCCATCGGGATGACCACCTGGGCCGGGATGCGCCAGCCGAGCTGCTCGGCGATCTCGTACCCGACGGTCTTGGAGCCCTCGGCGTAGTAGGGCCGCACGTTCTGGTTGACGAACGCGCAGTCCTCGAACTCGTCGGTCTCGGCGAGCTCGCTGGTGAGCCGGTTGACGTCGTCGTAGGAGCCGTCGACGGCGACCAGCGTCTGGCCGTAGACCGCGGACTGGACGATCTTGCCCGGCTCGAGGTCGCTGGGCACGAACACGAAGGAGGGCAGCCCGGTGCGGGCGGCGTGCGCGGCGACGGAGTTGGCCAGGTTGCCGGTGGAGGCGCAGGCGATCTTCGCGTAGCCGAAGCCCCTGGCCGCGGTGGCGGCCAGGCTGACGACGCGGTCCTTGAAGGAGTGCGTCGGGTTGGCCGAGTCGTCCTTGACCCACAGCGGGGCGGTGAAGCCCAGCTCGTCGCCGAGGCGCTGGGCGCGCACGAGCGGGGTCATGCCGGGGTCGAGGCTGACCCGGGACTCGGGGTCCTGACCGGTGGGCAGCAGCGCGGAGTAGCGCCAGATGTTCTGCGGGCCGGCCTCGATCTGCTCGCGGGTCACCGCGCGCATGAGCTCGGGGTCGTAGTCGACCTCGAGCGGGCCGAAGCACTCGGCGCAGGCGTGCTCGGCGATCAGGCCGAACGTGGCCCCGCAGTTGCGGCACACCAGGCCGCGGGCGGGGTTGGTCGGGATGGGCTGGGTGGAGCGCTGGGCAGCGACTCCAGCAACCGGAGCGGTCATGGTCATACGACGACTACCTCCTCATCTTCCCCGCGTCGGGCCGTCGAGCCGCGCAGGACGGAAGGGGCACCTGCTGCGCGCACGAGTGCGCACGGTGGTTGCCGGGGCTTCAGCGGGCCGTGTCCCTCTGCCCCTCTGGATGAGTGGAACGGCGCCACCGTACCGGAACCGGGGCTCCGGCAGGATGACCTGCATGGCCGCTGCGATCGTCTACACCGACCTCGACGGCACGATGGTGGGACCGCGCGGCTCCTTCTTCCACACCGCCGGACGCGAGCTCACCGACTCCCCCGCCGGCGCCCTGCTGGACCTGCACCGGTCCGGCATCCCGCTGGTGCTGGTCTCCGGGCGCACCCACGCGCAGCTGCTGGAGGCCGGCCGGGTCTTCGCCGTCGACGGGCACGTCGCCGAGCTCGGCTCGCTGGTCAGCTGGGACGGCGGCCGGGAGACGCACCTGCTCACCGGCGCACTGCCCGACGAGCACGAGGGCCGGACGCCGATGGACGTCCTGGCCGAGCTCGGCGTGGTCGACGCCCTGGTCGCCGAGCACCCCGGCCGGCTGGAGTGGCACGCGCCCTGGCACGCTACGCACGCCGCCGACGCGCTGCTGCGCGGCTGGGTGGACACCGTCGCCGTCGACGGCTGGTTGGCCCAGCGGGGCTGGGGGTGGCTGACGGTCAAGGACAACGGGAGGGTGCCGCGCACCTCGCGGATGACGCTGGCCGACCACGAGGGCGACCCGCACGTCTACCACCTGATGCCGCGGGGGATCGACAAGGGCGCCGCCATCACCTGGGACCTCGCGCGCCGCGGCATCGACCCGGCCGACGCCGTCGCCGTCGGGGACTCCGTCAGCGACCTGGAGATGGCACCCGCGGTCGGCCGCCTGTGGGTCACCGCCAACGGCGCCGCCGTCCCGGGCATGACCGAGGCCATCGCCGCCCTCGCGAACGTCACCGTGACCGACGCCCCGATGGGCGAGGGCTGGGCCCAGGCCGTCCGCGCCTCCCTCTGACGCGCGCGGCTACGAGGTGACGTCGCGCCGGGAGAAGTGCCGGAAGGCCAGGGCGGTGAAGACGGCGGCGTAGAGCAGCGACTGGACGACGCCGCGGTAGAGGTCGCCGCTGTCGATCGGGGTCTGCAGCAGGTCGGTCCAGGCGAACTCCTCGGCGGTCGGGAAGTAGTCCCGGACGGCGCCGAGCTGCTCGACCTGGTCGAGGATCGCGAAGACGAACATGGTGAACACCGAGCCACCGACGGCGGCCAGGGGCGCGTCGGTGACCGTGGACAGCCAGAACGCCAGGGTGCCGACGACGAGCAGGTGGACGGCGAGGTAGCCGACCATCCCGGCCAGCCGCAGCAGCCCGTCGGCCTGCCCGATGCTGATCCCGATCGGGGTCTGGATGTCGGAGAACCCGAACGCGATCCCGCCGGCGACGACGGCGACCACCGTGACGGTCAGCAGCGCGGACACCGAGAGCACCAGGGCGGCCAGCCACTTCTGCCGGAGCAGCCGCATCCGGGGCACCGGCGTCGCCAGGGCGTACCGCAGCGAGCCCCACTGGGCCTCGCTGGCCACGGTGTCGCCGAAGAACAGCGCGTACACCACGACCAGGAAGAACGACGTGGTCGCGAACAGCACGAACAGCGTGAAGTTCAGCCCGGACGACGTGGCGACGTCGACCAGGTTGAGCCGGCTGTTGGCCTGCGCGTCCTCGCTGGCACCCAGCTGCAGGGCGGCGATGAGCACCAGCGGCAGGGCGACCATCAGGGCGAAGACCCCGATGGTGCGCCGCCGCTTGAACTGCCGGCGCAGCTCCACCGAGAGCCGCAGGGTGCGTTCGGGGCGGTACCCGGCGACGGCGCCGGTGGACTGGACGGTGGACCCGGTCGTGCTGCTCATGACTCCCCCACCAGCGACAGGAACGCGTCCTCGAGGCGACGACGCGGGGTGACCTGGTCGACGCCGATGCCGGCTCCGACCAGGGCGGCGACGGCGGCCGCCCGGCTGGTGCCGCCGAGGTCGACGACCAGCCCCTCGTCGGCACGCTCGACCGAGGCACCGTCCAGGGACTCCAGGACGGTGACCGCCCGGTCGGTGTCGGCGTCGTCGGCGAGCACGACCAGCACGGCCCCACCGGTGCCGATGATCTCCTCGACCGTGCCCTCGGCGACCTTCTGGCCCTTGGCCATCACGACGACGTGGGAGCAGGTCTGCTCGATCTCGGCCAGCAGGTGGCTGCTCACGATGACCGTGCGACCAGTCTTCGCGTAGTCCTGCAGCACCTCGCGCATGGCGTGGATCTGCGGCGGGTCCAGCCCGTTGGTCGGCTCGTCGAGCACCAGCAGGTCGGGCAGGCCGAGCATGGCCTGGGCGATGGCCACCCGCTGGCGCATGCCCTGGGAGTAGGAGCGCACCCGCTTGTCCAGCGCCGTCCCGAGGCCGGCGATCTCGATCGCCTCCTCCAGGTGCGCGTCCTCGGCGGGCCGGCCGGTGGCGGCCCAGTAGAGCTCCAGGTTGTCCCGGCCGGACAGGTGCGGCTGCAGGCCGGTGCCCTCGACGAAGGAGCCGAGCCGGGAGAGCACCGGGGCGCCGGGGGACGCCGGGTGCCCGAAGACGGAGATGGTGCCCTCCGAGGGCTGGATCAGCCCCATCAGCATCCGCAGCGAGGTGGTCTTGCCCGCCCCGTTGGGCCCCAGCAGGCCGAGCACCTGGCCGCGGCGGACCTCGAAGGACAGGTCGCGGACGGCGGTGAACCCGTCCTTGTAGGACTTGGTGACGCCCTCGAAGCGCAACGGCACGTCCTCGCCGTCGGGCTCGACGACCGACAGCTGCCTGCGGCGACGGGCGCCCCAGAGCTTGGCGACGACGACGCCGAGCACCCCGAGACCGACCAGGACGGCCAGCAGCACCCACCACCGGGTGGCGCCGGACTCGCCCTGCACGGTGCCGTCGACGGTGGGCGCGGCCAGGGCGCCGTCCCCGGCGAGGGCGACGGAGTACACCCCGGCCTCGGCCGGCGCGGCGAACGCCTGGTCGGTGGAGGAGACGAGCACCCGCATGGTGTGGCCGGTCTCGAACCGGTGCACGATGCCGGGCAGGGCGACCTCGACCTCGGTGGGGGCGGTCGGGTCGGTGGAGATGCCGGTCAGCGAGATCGGTGCGACCAGGCCCGAGGGCAGGAACTGGCCGCCGTCGGGTGAGACGTCGTAGAGCTTGGCGAACAGCGTCGCGGTGCCGGTCGGCGAGGAGACCGCGAGCGTCACCGTGGAGGCGCCGACCACGTCGGTGGCGGTGGTCAGCGGCTCGGAGTCGAAGGCGGCGAACTGGCCGGGGATCTCCACCGTCGTCCCGCCGAGGGCCGCGGTGACCGCACCCAGGCCGGGCACGGTGGTGATCGCGGCCGGGTTGCCCCCGGGCGGGGTGACGACCGGGAAGATGGTCCCGGACAGCGCCACGTCGGCCCGCTGCGCCGGGGCCGCGTCGCCGGTGCCGGGGTAGGCCGCGGCCTGCTCGGTCTGGCCGCCGCCCTGCACGCTGCCGGTGGCCGCGCCGACGCCGGTGGGCACCGGGTAGGTGAAGCCGGTGCCGGCGTCGCCCTCCCCGCGCAGGTGGTCGTCGAACCAGCCGGCGACCAGGTCGCGCAGGTCGGCGGTGGTGCCCTCGTCGGCCGAGGAGTCGTGGCCGCCCTCGTACCAGACCACCTTGACCGGCGTGCCGTTCGCGGCGATCCCGGCGGCGTTGGCGTCGGCCTGGCCCAGGCCGAACAGCGAGTCCTGGGTGCCCTGGACCAGGAGGGTCGGCGCGGTGATCCGGTCGAGCACGGCGGCGGGGCTGGAGCGGTCGAGGACCTCGGCGATCTCCGGGGTGAGCGTGCCCGTGGAGGCCGCGGACTGGTAGGCCGCGCACACCTCGGGCCGGAACCGGCCGCAGGTCAGGGCCTGCTCGACGGCCGCGGAGTCCAGGGTCGAGGGGTCGACGTCGGGCAGGCCCCCGGCTGCGGCGCCGGTCGAGCCCCCACCGGTGATCGAGGCGAGCAGCCCGTCCCCGGTGGGCACCGAGCCGGTCGCGAAGAACAGCCCGGCCCACAGCCGCTTGAACACCCCGGTGTCCCCGGTGGTGGGGGTGGCCGCGACGGTGTCGGCGTCCACGGTGCCGGCCTGGGACGGGAAGAGCGCGCTGGTCAGGGAGTTCCAGGTGATCTGCGGGGCGATCGCGTCGACCCGCTCGTCGTAGGCGGCGCCCAGCAGCGAGAGCGCCCCGCCGTAGCTGGCCCCCGAGACCCCCACCCGGGGGTCGCCCTCGCCGTCGAGGAGCACGTCGTCCCGCTCGGCCAGCCGGTCGATCAGCGTGGAGAGGTCCGCGACCTCGTACCGCGGGTCGTCCAGGCCGATCTGCCCGGTGCTCTCCCCGAACCCGCGGGCGGAGTAGGTGAGCACGACGTAGCCGCGGCCGGCGAGGTCCCGGGCGTCGTCGGCGGTGGAGTCCTTGCTGCCGCCGAACCCGTGCGCGAGGACGACGGCTGCGGCCGGGGTGTCGGCCGTGGCCGAGGCCGGCACGTAGACGGTGGTGTCCAGCTCGACGGCGTCGGCCCCGCTGCCCGAGGCGACGGTGGCGTCCTCGGTGGCGACGTCCTCGGCGGCGCGCGCCGGGGTCGCGGTGGGGACGGCGAGCACCAGCGCGCCGAGGAGCGCGGTGACCAGGACGGCGGGGAGGGCACGGAGCGTCGCACGGGCGCCGGGGCGCGGGCTGGGACGCACGAGCCCGCGGGTGGGACGCACGGCACCTGAACGGACGACGACGGGACTGTGTTCCGCCGGCGACGAGGCTGTGCCGGAGCTGCGCGGGGGACCCTGGCGGGTCAGGGCCGCCAGCTGCCGTCGGCGATGACCACGATGCCCGGGTCGGGCAGGTCCGGGATCTCGAAGAACCGGACGGCCGGGCCGCTGACCTCGGGGAACTGGGCCACCAGGCTCTCCGCGGCCTGCTGCTGGGTGGTGTCGCCCTCGGTGTAGAAGACCGTCGTGGTGGCGACGTCGTCGGAGCCGTAGGTGCCCAGGGTGCGGATCTCCCAGCCACCGGCCACCAGCTGGTCGCCGATGTCGGCGGCCAGCCCGGAGATGCCGGCGCTGTTGAGCACCGACACCGGGGCGAAGACCGGCCCGGTGGGTGCGGGGGCGGCCGGGGTCCCGTCGGGCGCCGCCGTGGTCGTCGGGGCCGGCGCCTGGGTCGTGGCGGCGGTGGTGGGGGCCACCGGCTGCGACCGGGCCGCCTCGTCGGTGTCGGTGCGCTGGAAGGACCAGACGCTCAGCAGCACCAGCGCGACGACCACGACCGCGACCAGGCCGATCACCAGGGAGCGGGATCCGCGCCGGGTCTCCTCGAGGGGCGTGGGCTCCGGGGGCGTCCCGCGGCGACGGTCGTCCTTGCGCCGCGCGGCGTCCGCGGCCTGGCGCTCGGCCCGGAACGCGGCGCGACCGCCCTGCGGGCCGGTGGCCGGACCCGGTGTCCCGGGCCGTCGGTCACCGGGCGTCTGCGTCGTCGCCGACGGGGTCGCCTCCAGACGCGGGGTACCGGGCGGAGGAGGCACCGGGGCGGAGGACGGCGAGGGGGCGGGCGTCGCCGGGACCTCGGGCACCCGGTCGCGAGGGGCCTCGGTCGTAGCGCCCGCTGCCGACGTCGTGGCCCCGGCCGGCGGGGCCTCGTGCGGCGGGGCCGGCGGCGGACCCGCGGGGACCGGCAGGTTCGTCGTGGAGGGTGCCCGCAGCGCGGGCGTCCGGGGCACCGGCGGCCGGGTGGTGGTCAGCGGGTCCGACGTGGTCCGGGGGCCCGAGACCGGCGGGGGGGCACCGTCGCGCGGGGCGCCCTCGCCGGCGGCACGACCCGGCGGAGGTGTGCGCGCGGACTCGACCGGTCGGGCCGGCGGGCCCGGCGGCGGCGGGGTCGGCCGGATGCTGCGGACCGGCCTGCCCGACATGGGGTCCTCCCCCGGCGGGAGCGAACCCTCGCGGCGCCGCTCGGCCCGGGTGCGCCGGCCCAGGGTCGTCAGCTCGTCGTCGTCGGGGCGGGGTGCGTCGGGCGGGGTGGCCGTGGGCTCCGGCGCGCGGCGCCGGCCCCCTGCGGGGCGCTCGCCGTCCGACGGGCCCTCGTCACCGCCCGGTCCCCCATGCCTCCCCACGGTGACCGACCCTAGTGGTCAGGTGAGGTCGATGCCCAGGGTGCGGGCCGAGCGCTGGCGCTGCCGGGTCGCCCGCATCCGACGCAGCCGGCGGACCAGCAGCGGGTCGGCGGCGAGCGCCTCCGGACGGTCAATCACGGCGTTGAGCACCTGGTAGTACCGCGTCGCCGAGAGCCCGAACTGCTCGCGGATGGCGGCCTCCTTGGCCCCGGCGTAGCGCCACCACTGCCGCTCGAAGGCCAGCACGTCCCGCTCCCGGCGCGGCAGTCCCGACACGTCACCGGGCGCCCCGTCGGGGCCCGCGGCGCCCTGCGGGTCCTGAGGTGCGGTGGCGGCGTCGCTGCTCATGCGGGGGTGGTCCTCCGGGTCGTCGATCGGGCCCGTCGCGCATCGCGCAGCGGGGGGTGAGACCCGACGCTAACCCTCTCGCGCGCCTGGTGCCGGGACGCCCTCCGTGCGCGTCCGTCCCACCCGACCCGCCCGGCCACGGCGCCCCAGTGGCGTCACCGGGAGCGACCGGACGGTTGCCTCAGAGCCCGGCCGGTACCGGCTCCGGAGCGGCCCGCCGGGCGGTGCGCGCGGCCCGCAGGCTGTCCACGGTGAACACCGCCAGCGCCACCCAGACCACCACGAAACCGGCGAGCCGGGCGGCGGGCATCGGCTCGTCGTAGACGAAGACGCCGATCGCCAGCTGCATGAGCGGGGTCAGGTACTGCAGCAGGCCGATGGTCGACAGCGGGATCCGACGGGTGGAGGCGGCGAACAGCAACAGCGGGATCGCCGTGGCGACACCCGAGCTGACCAGCAGCAGCGCGTGCCCGGCCCCGGCGCCGCCGAACGTGCCCGACCCGTCGCCCTGCAGCACCCCGAGCACGACCAGCGCGGGGACGACGACGACCAGGGTCTCCAGGAACAGCCCGGGCGCGGCCTCGACGCGGACGAGCTTCTTCATCAGCCCGTAGAGGCCGAACGTCAGCGCCAGGGTCAGCGCGATCCACGGCGGCCGCCCGTAGTCGACGGTGAGCACCACCACCGCCAGCGCCGCGATGCCGACGGCGACCCACTGCAGCCGGCGCAGCCGCTCGTGGAAGACCACGACGCCCAGGAGCACGCTGACCAGCGGGTTGACGAAGTAGCCCAGCGAGGTCTCCACCACGTGCCCGGAGTTGACCCCGTAGACGAAGGTCAGCCAGTTGGCCGCGATGAGCACCGCGGCCACGGCGAGCACCAGCATCGTGCGCCGGTCGCGCACCGCGGCACGCACGTGCGACCACCGGCGCAGCACGGTGAGCAGGACGGCGATGAACAGCAGCGACCAGACGATCCGGTGGGCGACGATCTCCACGCCGCCGGCGGGCTCGAGCAGCGGGAAGTAGAGCGGGAAGAGCCCCCACGCGCCGTAGGCCGCCAGACCCATCAGGACCCCGGTCCGCCGCTCAGCCACGGCCGGACCGTACGCCGGGCTCAGCGGGTGGGGTCGGCCCAGAGCTCCCCGGTCCCGGCGTCCTCCCCGGCCTGCGCGACGCCGACCGCGAGCGCGGCGGCGGTGGCACCCGCGGCACTGGTCAGCGCGGCCCGCCGGTGCCGGGGCCACACCAGCGCCGCGGGGAGCATGCTCGCCGCGTGGGCCAGCTCGGTGACCACGGTGAGCCGGGCGGCTCCCCGGCCCGGTGCCGCGGCCAGCGCGACGTGCTGGACCAGCCGCCGGGCCCCGAGCACCCGCACCACCCACGTCGGCGGGGGCTTTTCCCCCAGCCCGAGTGCGGCGGTCGCCTGCACGGGCCGGGCCAGCAGCGCCAGGCCCTCGAGGGCGGCGACGACGGCGACCACCCGGGTGGCCCGGGTGCTCACGACCGGCTCCGGCGGACCAGCGCGCCGGCCCCGGCGAGCAGCCCGGCGCCGGCGACCGCGGCGACCGTGCCGTGGTACCGGCTGGCCCAGATCTGGGCGTCCCAGCCCCACTGCTGGTCGGAGAACCGTCCCTCGGCGCCGAAGTCCCGGCCGCCCTCGCCGTCGGCCGGCTCGAACAGGTTCACCGGGTCGTCCGGGCTCGCGTCGACGTCGGTCAGCTGGCCCTCGATGCCGCCGCGGGCCAGGTACCAGTCCATGAACTGCGGCCACACCTCGGCGCCCAGCACCGTGTAGACCGTCGGCGTCCCGATCCACCAGGCCCGGCGGCGGGGGTGCTCGCTGGCGTGCACCATGACCCGGCCCATCAGCTCCGGGGAGTAGATCGGCGCGACCGGCTGCGGACGCTTCGGCATCTTGTTGAGCACCCAGCTGAACTGCGGGGTGTTCACCCCGGGCAGGTCCACCCGGGTGACGTGCACGTTGCTGCCCTCGGCCCTGAGCTCGGTGAGCACCGACTCGGTGAACCCCTTCACCGCGTGCTTGGCCCCGCAGTAGGCGCTCTGCAGCGGGATGCCCCGGCGGCCCAGTGCCGACCCGGTCTGCACGACCACACCCCGGTCGCGCGGTCGCATCCGGCGCAGCGCGGCCATCGTGCCGTGCACGAAACCGAGGTAGCTGACCTCGGTGACCCGGGCGTACTCCTCGGCGGTCAGCTCGTGGAAGGGCGCGAAGACGGCGGTGAAGGCCACGTTGACCCAGACGTCGATCTCCCCCAGCTCGGCCTCCACGCGGTCCGCGGCGGCCTCGACGGCAGCGGCGTCCGCGACGTCGACGGGCACCACCAGCGCGGTGCCCCCGGCGGCCCGGACCTCCTCGGCCGCCGCGGCCAGCCCGACCTCCCCGCGGGCCAGGAGCGCCACCCGGTCGCCCCGGCGGGCGAACTCCACGGCGGTGGCCCGCCCCACCCCGCCGCTCGCACCGGTGACGACGACCACCTTCGGGCTCACGGGGCGACTCGCAGGGGGATGCGCATGGTGGACTCCAGACGAGGCGGGGACGAGCAGTCCCCTGGGGATGCACCCGCGAGGGCCCCGGGTAAACCCCGGTGGCGCAGCTGGCGCGGGAGAGGACGGACACGTGGAGGGTCCTGCCCTGCTGGCCCTGGCGGTCGGGGCGGTGACGGTCGCGGCGGTGGCCCGCCGGTTCGGCTGGCAGACGCCGCTGCTGCTGGTGCTGGTCGGGTTCGTCGTCAGCTTCGTGCCCGGCGTGCCCGAGTTCGCCATCGACGGCGACCTGCTGCTGGCCGTCGTCCTCCCGCCGCTGCTCTACTCCGCGGCCCTCGAGGTCTCCTACGCCGACTTCCGCGCCCTGCTGCGGCCGATCGTGCAGCTGGGGGTGGTGCTCGTCGTCGTCACCGCGGTCGTGGTGGCCCTGGTCGCCCACTGGGTGGTGCCCGGTCTCCCCCTGCCCGCCGCCCTGGTGCTCGGCGCCGTGGTGGCCCCACCGGACGCGGTGTCCGCCGCCGCGATCGGCCGCCAGCTGGGCCTGCCCCGCCCGGTGATGACCGTGCTGTCGGGCGAGAGCCTGATCAACGACGCGGCCTCCCTCACCTTCTACAAGGTGGCGCTGGCCGCGGTGTTCGGCGTCGGCGGCGGGGTGCTCGGGCTCGACTGGGGCGTCGCGGCGGGCACCTTCGGGCTGGCCGTGGGCGTCGGCGTGCTCCTGGGGCTGGCGATCGGCGTCGTGGTGCACGTGGTCCGGGTGCGGCTGGACGACCCGGTGGTCACCTCGGTGATGGGCCTCGTCGTCCCCTTCGCGGCCTACCTGCTCGCCGAGGAGCTGGAGGGCTCGGGGGTGCTGGCCGTGGTCGCGGCCGGGCTCTACCTGGGCCACCGCTCGCCCGAGGCCGGGTACGCCAGCCGGCTCCAGGAGCGCCCGCTGTGGTCCTCGCTGGACCTGCTGCTGCAGGCGGTGGTGTTCGCGCTCATCGGGCTGCAGCTGCGCTACGTCGCCGAGTCGGTGGTGGAGTCCCAACGGTCGAACGTCGCGCTGGTCGGCGCCGCGGCCGCCGTGCTGCTCACCGTGATCGTCGTCCGGCCGCTGTTCGTGTTCGCCGTGGAGGCGCTGCGCCGGGCACCCCGCCCGTGGTCGGGGCGCAGGTCCCGCTCGCACCGGCCCACCTGGCAGCAGCAGGCGGTCATCTCCTGGACCGGGATGCGCGGGGTGGTCACCCTCGCCGCCGCCGCTGCGGTGCCGGCCGAATTCCCCGACCGTGACGTGCTCCAGCTGCTGGCGTTCACCGCGGCCATCGGCACCCTGCTGCTCCAGGGGCTGAGCCTCCCGTGGCTGATCCGCCGGCTCGACGTGCACGACGCCGGCCAGGCCCAGCGCGACGCCGAGGCCGAGGTGCACCTGGTGGAGCGGGCCACCGCCGCGGCCCTGGATCGGGTCGCCGAGCTCGAGCGGGACATCGCCGCCCGGGTGGGCCCGGAACGGGCGAAGGCGGTCGCCGACCGGATCCGGGGGCCGCTGAAGGGCCGGGCGCAGTCGATGGCCGCCTCGGTGCGTGCGGAGGAGCAGGAGGACGCCGACCGCAACCGCAAGCGCGCCCAGGTCTTCCACCGGGTGCGCCAGGAGATCATCGAGGTGCAGCGCCGGGTGCTCATGGAGGAGCGCGACGCGGGCCACCTGGACGACGAGGTGATGCGAGCGGTGCTCCAGGAGCTGGACTACGAGGAGGCCGCGTCGGCGAGCTCCTGGGTGGGCCGGCTCTAGACGAGCTGCCCCAGGAGGACGCCCGCGCCGATCGCGGCCGCGATCATCGCCACGACCACCAGCTGCTGCCGTGTCGTCCCGGTCGTGCTGCCACCGGGGGCGTCGGGCCGTGCCGGCATGCCCCACACCTGCGCGGCCCCCCGTGGGACGACGTACCGCCCCTCCTGCTGGCCCTGCCAGACCGCCCGTCCGACGACGTCGAGGACCGGACGGCCGGCCCGGCGCAGCAGGCGGGAGTCGATCTTGAGCGTGCCGACGTCGTCGCTGAGGGCGAGGAACACCGACCGACCGGTGGCCGCGGACCCCACGTGCGTCAGCCGGGTCAGGTCGATGCCGTGGCGGCCCAGCAGCCCCCGGCCCTCCAGCACGCGGCCGTCGCTGCGCACCCGGAAGCTGATCCCGGGCCAGATCGAGAACAGCGCGGTGAACGCGATCAGCGCGAGCAGGAACCAGGGGGCCGGGACGGCGGGGTCACCCTCGGCGCGGGTGGCCCGGAAGCCCCCGACGGCTCCCGACACGACCATGACGACGCTCAGCACCCACACCACGACGGTGCGCCGGCGCGGGTCGATCCGGCGCGGCTCCCCCAGCGGGGGCGCCAGGCCCGTCACGCCGCACTGCCGAGCACGACGCCGACGGTGACTCCGACGACCAGCAGCGCCACCGCGAGCAGGGCGCGCCCGGTCACCCCGCTCGTCCCGTGCGCGGGTGCTCCGGGCAGGGTCGGCATCCCCCAGACGCCGGCCGCACCGACCGTGACGACGTAGCGCCGCTGTTCCTGGCCCGCCCAGACCGCCCGACCGACCGCGTCGAGCACCGCCGGACCGGCCTTGACCAGCGCCTTGGAGTCCACGGTCATCGCGGCGACGTCGTCCCGCAGGGTCAGCGAGACCGACCCGCGGGCGGCCGCGGAGGTCACCGAGGTCAGCCGGGCCAGGTCGATGCCGTGCCTGCCGAGCAGCCCGGTGCCCTCGAGCACCCGGCCGTCGCTGCGCAGGGAGAAGGCGCTGTCCTGCCAGAGGACGATCATCGCCACGAACACCGCGATGGTCGGCAGGAACCAGCCGATGGTGCCCAGCCGGTCGCTGTCGTGCAGGGCCGTCTCGTACCCGCCGAACACCGAGAACACGAGCACCAGGACGCCCAGGGCGACCAGCACGACGGTGCGCAGCGTGGGGTCCACCCGGCGCGGCGGACCCAGCGGGGCGACCAGGCCGGCGGGCGGCTGCTGCGGGTACGGGGGCTGGTGTGGGGGCTGCACGCGGGCATCCTGGCACCCGCCGGCGGGGCGGTCGGGCCGTGGCGCGCGAGGCGACGGCCCGGGGCTGCTCAGTCCTCGACGTCGGCGGTGAGCAGGGCCAGCACCTGCTCGACCGAGGTGACCGCGCGCAGCTCGGCGGCCTTCTCCGGGTCGACCAGCACCTGGGCCAGCGCGGCCAGCACCGGCAGGTGCCCGTCGCCGACGGCGGCGATGCCGATGACCACCTCGGCCCGCCCGTTGCCCCAGTCGACCCCGGCCGGGTAGCGGGTGACGGTGAGCGCGTCGCCGAGCACCGACTCCCGGCCGGCGTTGGTGCCGTGCGGGATGGCCACCCCCTCGCCCATGTACGTCGAGATCGACTCCTCGCGCTCGAGCATGGAGGCGACGTAGTCGGCGGTGACCGCGCCGGCGGCGACCAGGAGCTCACCGGCCTGCCGGACGGCCTCGGTCTTGTCGGCCGCCACCCCGTCGAGCACGATCCGGCTCGGGTCCAGGAGGCCGGCGACCAGACCGTCAGCCATCGATGGTCGACCCGCCCTGGATGGCCTCGACCAGACCGTCCACGGCGGGGTCGCCCACGAACAGGGTGAAGGGGACGACGGGCTTGTCGCCGGCGTAGCGACGGGCCCGCTCCACGAGCTTGGCGTGGGTGAGCACGACGTCGGCGTCGGTGGGGATCGCGTCGACCGGGCTGTGCACGACCGTGACGTCGTCGCTCTTGAGGCGCTTCTTCAGCTGGTTGGCCAGCAGCACGCTGCTGCCCATCCCCGCGTCGCACGCGATGACCAGCTTGCGGACGTCCTTGCCTTCGATGCTCGCCATGGTGTTCGCGCTCCTGCGGTAGGGGGCGGTGCGGGACGGTGAGGGCGAGCCTGCCACCGCCGACGGGTCGGTGGCCGCCCGGGAGTCAGACCCTGTGCACCCGGGGGCCGGCATCGGCGAGCTCGGCGGCGGTGCGCTCGTCCAGACCGGTGTCGGTGATGAGCAGGTCGACGGCGTCCAGGTCGCCGAAGTGGGCGAAGTGGTCGTGCCCGACCTTGCTGTGGTCGGCGAGCAGCACCACCCGGCGGGACGCCCCGATCATCGCGGTCTTGATCGCGGCCTCGGCGGGATCGGGGGTGGTGAGGCCGCGCTCGACCGAGACGCCGTTGGTGGCCAGCAGGGCGAGGTCGACGTAGACGCCGGCCAGGGCCGACAGCGCCCACGCGTCCACGCTGGCCAGCGTGCGGGACCGGACCCGCCCACCGAGCAGCAGCACGTTCAGGGCCGGGAAGGCCGCCAGCTTCCCGGCCAGTTGCAGCGAGTTGGTGACGACGGTGAGCTCGCGGTCGGTCGGCATGTGGTCGGCCAGCCGCGCCGTGGTGGTGCCCGCGTCGATGAGGACGGCGCCCTCGTCGGGGAGTTCGGCGATCGCGGCCTTGGCGATCCGCTCCTTCTCCGCGGTCAGGACGACGTCGCGGGCGGCCACCGCGGGTTCGAAGCCGAGACGCTCGACCGGGATCGCGCCACCGTGCACCCGCCGGACGACGCCGACCCGCTCCAGCGCCGTCAGGTCCTTGCGGATGGTCTCCGGTGCCACGTCCAGTTCTGCGGCCAGCTCGGCCACCTCGACCCGTCCGACCGACCGGGCCGCCCGCAGGATGTGCTCCTGCCGTTCCTCCGCGTACACGTGACGCCCCTCACTCTGCTGTGGGGGACCTGTCTACGTGTCCCAAGCGGGCGAGGTCAAGCGTGACCGGAGCGAAACGGTCATCGCCCTCGCGAGGTGGCCGCCGGGGACCCCGGGGCGCAGGTCGGTCGTGCGCGACGGAGTGGGTGATGGGGCTGTCGTGAGCCCTGGGACCACTGAGGCGCGACCTGGACAACTCTGCACAGTCACCCGCGTCCGTGTTCGTTCCGAAACGGCAGGGACACGGCTCTACGCGATCCGGAACGAGCAGTTCCTGCTCCTAGCTTTTCCACATCCGCACTCCACGCACACCCCACTCCCCGGGAGCTCCCATGGCGCGTCAGCGCGCAGCAGCAACGGCCGGCCTGCTGGCAGCCGGCTCCATCGCCCTCCCCTTCGTCTTCGCCACCCCCGCGATGGCCGCCCCCGGGCAGACCTTCAGCGGCACCGCGTCCTCCAACTTCCTGGCCGTCGGCGCCGCCCCGACCGCGGGCATCACCGAGCTCCTCGCGGCCCTCACCGTCGCCGACCCGACCGGCACCCTCACCGGGACCGTCGCCGACCTGGTCGACTCGGTCGGCCTGGCCGCCGGTGTCGAGCTGGGCAACGCCACGGCAGCGGCCAACGCCCCCGAGGTCGACCCGCAGACCGCCAGCGCGACGGCCAGCAACCTCGCAGCCGCCCTGGAGCTCGACCAGGCCAGCACCCGCCTCACCGCCCTGGACGCCGGCCAGGTCGCTCCCCCCGACAACGCCGCCCCCGACACCGCCAGCGCCACGGTCGACCTCGGCCCGGTCCTGACCGCCGGCCTGGTGACCAACACCGCCGGCGCCCGGGCGCTCGGCGCGGACAACTGCCCGGTCGCCGACGCCCCCCTCGGGCTCGGCAGCAGCGTGCTGACCGACGTCTCCCTGCTGGACTTCGCCGGCACCGGCCTCGTCACGACCGACGAGGTCACCTCCACCTCGTCGGTGGCCCTCGTCGCGGCCGGCCAGCCGGGCCTGAGCACGCAGTCGACCGCCACCCTGGACGTCGCCGGGCTGACCCTGTTCGGCGGCACCGACGCCGAGACGGTCATCGACCTGACCGGCGGGCAGCTGACCGCCCTGGTGCCGGACGCCACCGGAGCCGCCGTCCTCGACTACACCGCCCCCACGGGCACCATCACCACCCCCGGCGGTGGCGGCGCGGTCGCCCTCCCCGAGGGCAGCAGCGACACCGTCTACCTGCCGCTGACCCCGGCCGGGGAGACCGGACCCAGCCTGGCGCTGACCTACGTCTTCAACACCATCACCGACGCCGACGTCCAGGCCGGTGTCGTCGACGCCTCGATCCTGGGCCTGACCCTGGCCGTGGACCTGGACGGCACCGGAGCCGTCACGGCCCCGGTGGACCTCGTGGACCTGGGCATCGGCGCCCTCGGGGTCGACGCGACGAACATCGCCGGCGGCATCACCTGCGGCACGCCCCCGGTCACCCCGCCGGTCACGCCCCCCGGCACCACGACCCCGGTCGTGAACCCGATCGCCGGCGGCCCCGCCCGCCCGGCCGCGCTGGCCAACACCGGCGCGGAGCCCCTGCCGATGCTGGGCCTCGGCCTGGGTCTGCTGGCCGTCGGTGGCGCCGCCCTGGGCGCGGGCCCGCTGCGTCGCCGGATGAGCAACACCCCCTCCGCCTGACCCCGGAGGACACACCGCACCACCGCACCACCGCACGGGAGGCGGGGCCGTTCCGGGAGACCGGGGCGGCCCCGCTGCCGTCGTCCGCACAGCGCCGCCCCGGGCGGCGCACAGACGCCTACCGTGGGCGCGTGCCGAACCGCCGTCCCCCCGTGCTGCGGTGGCTCTGGTACGCCATGGGCGGCGGCCTCCCGCGGGCGTACTCCCGCTGGGTGCTCGAGGACACGACCCGCCGCAGCTGGCCGGTCCGGCACCTGGCGCGCGCCCTGGTCCAGATGAGCCCGGTGCTGCTGGTGTGCCTGGTCGCCGTGCCCGTGGTGCCCTTCGCGTTCCGCGCCGCCGCGGCCGGCGGCGGGGTGTTCCTGGGCCTGCTGTTCTCCGCGGCCTACATGACCGAGACCACCGAGCACCGCGCGGTGAAGGCCGGCTGGCCGCCCGGGACGACGGCCCGGGTCCGCGCCGAGCGGGCCGCCCGTGATGAGGTCGAACGGCACGCCCGCTACCGCCGCGACGGCGCCGGCAGCTACGACTGACCGGTCCGCACGACCCCCGGAGACCCCGTGACCTGCCTGTCCCGCCGCGCCCTGTTCGCCGCCACCGGTTCGGCGGCCGCACTGGTGTCGCTCACCGCCTGCGCCGGTGAGCCCGTGCGCACCTCCGACGCCACGGCACCGGGGGACGTCGTCCTGCCGGTCGCCGACCTCCCGGTGGGCGGCGCCGTCGAGCTGGACGTCGACGGCCGGCGGACGCTGGTCACCCGGCCGGCCGAGGACGACGTCCGGGGCTGGGACGCCGAGTGCCCGCACCAGGGCTGCGCGGTGCGGGCACTCGCCGACGGCGGTCTGGGCTGTCCGTGCCACGGCTCGGCCTTCGACCCGGCGACCGGGGACGTGCTGGACGGCCCGGCCGAGGAGGGCCTCACCCCGGTGGCGCTGGCCGTCCGGGGCTCGGACGTCGTCCTCGGCTGAGGATCAGTCCTCGACGCGGAAGCCGATCTTCATCGTCACCTGGAAGTACTGCACCTGGCCCTCGGACACCATGCCGCGGATCTCCGAGGTCTGGAACCACTCGATGTTGCGGACGGTCTCCGAGGCCTTGGCCACCGCCGTGCGGATGGCGTCGTCGACGCTGGTGGTGCTGCTGCCGACGATCTCGCTCAGCCGGTACACGTGGTCGCTCACGACGGTCTCCTCGCTCAGGGCCGCCGGGGACCCGGCGGGACTGGGCACGACCCTGGCACGGGACCCGGGGGTCCGCCGGGTGGGGAGGGAGCCCCGTGTCCGGATTGAACGGACGACCTTCCGCTTACAAGGCGGGTGCTCTACCACTGAGCTAACGGGGCGTGCTGCGCCGAGCAGGTTACCGGGGCAGCATCGCCGGCATGACCGCCACCGACACACCCACCGAGCCGACGACACACCCGACCGTGGCGGTGCTCGGCACCGGCGTGATGGGCGCCGGCATGGTCCGGTCGCTGCGCCGGGCCGGCCTCCCGGTGCGCGCCTGGAACCGCGATGCCGCCAAGGCCCGCGCGCTCACCGACTCCGGCGCCCTCGCCCTGGACACCCCGGCCGAGGCCGTCGCGGGTGCCGACGTCGTCCTCACCATGCTCTTCGACGCCGACTCCACCCTGGCCGTCGTGCGCGAGGCCGCACCCCCGGCCGGCACCGTCTGGCTGCAGACCACCACCGTCGGCGTCGAGGGCGCGGCGCGCACGATCACGCTGGCCGACGAGCTCGGCCTGGTGCTCGTCGACTCCCCCGTGCTCGGCACCCGCAAGCCCGCGGAGGACGGCGCCCTGGTGATGCTGGCCAGCGGACCGCGCGAGCAGGTGGAGCCGCTCCTCGCCCCGGTGCTGGACGCGGTCGGCAGCCGCACGCAGTGGGTCGGCGAGGCCGGCCGCGGCAGCGCGCTGAAGCTGGTCGCCAACGCCTGGGTGCTCTCGGTGATCGCCGGCATCGCGCAGTCGGTGGCGCTGGCCGAGGGGCTGGGTCTGGACGCCGAGGACTTCCTGGCCGCGATCGACGGCGGCGCGATGGACACCCCCTACGCCCGGATGAAGGCCCCGCAGATGGTGGCCGGGGAGTTCCCGGTGAGCTTCGCGCTGGCCGGGGCGATCAAGGACGCCGGTCTCATCGCCGAGGCGCTGCGCTCGGCCGGGGTGAGCGACCGGCTGGCCGCAGCGGTGCTGGAGACCATGACCGTCGCGGCCGACCGCGTGGGCGACCCCTCCGGCGTCGACATGGGCGCGCTGTACGCAGGGCTCACGACTCAGGGCTGAGGCGCGTCGCCCCGCACCCAGGACGCGGGGTCGCTGTCCACCCGGGCCCCGTCGGCCAGCCAGCGGGCGAAGCCGGCGGGGTCACGTCGTTCCAGCTCATCGAGGGTGTCCTGCCGCCGTCGGACGACGTGCTGCCGCGTCCCCGGCTCCAGCTCGGCACCCAGTGCGCCCGCGGTGCGCAGCCACTCCCGGCCCAGGGCGTCGGTGCTGAGCTCTGCCACCGGGGTCAGCAGCGGGGACCCCGGCACCGCGGGGCCGGGCACAGCCCGGCCCCCTCGGGTCCGCAGGGCGAAGGTCGTCAGGCCGGCCAGCGCGACCGCCACCAGCACCCCGGCCAGGCCCCCCACCAGCACCGCGACGACCAGCGACAGAGCCGCCAGGACCACCACCCCCGGGGCACCCGGCCCACGACCCACCAGACCACGGGCGGACACGACGCCTCCTGGTGCACGGTCGGGGTGGAGCGGGACGTGCGGCGTTCGCACCGGGGGCCCCGGTCGGATGTCCGGCGTGCAGGGACCTCACAGCCCACGTGCAGCGCGCGCAGAGTCGGCCCGGGCACCGTCGTCACCACGAGCGGAGAACACCTCCGCGACGGTGGGAGGACAGCAGTGAACGAGCAGAACCGCCCGGCCGACGAGACCGGGCAGAACACCGGCCGGTACCCGACGCAGGGCCTGCCGCCCCAGCAGCCCTACGGCGCCCCCTCGCCGCACGTGCCGCCGCACCAGGGGTGGACCGGGCAGCCGCAGCCCGCCGTCCCCTCGTACGCGACCGCGGGCCCGGGCCTCCCCCCGGTCTTCGTGCCCCCGCAGCCGGCCCGGCGCACCGGGCGCTGGCGGATCGGGGTCGCCGGGCTCGTCGCCGGCGCGCTGATCGGTGGCGGCGCCGGGGCCGGGGTGGTCAGCCTGGTCGGCTCGGACTCCTCGGCCACCACCCCGGCCGCCTCGGCGCAGAGCGTGGTGATCACCGACCCGCAGGACGCGACGTCGGCCACGGCGGCAGCGGCCAAGGCCGCCCCCAGCGTGGTGACGATCTACGTCTCGGGCAGCAGCGAGTCCGGCTCCGGTTCCGGCGTCGTCCTGACGAAGGACGGCTACGTGCTGACCAACAACCACGTGGTCACGCTGGACAGCAGCACCTCCACCGCCACGGTCCAGGTGCGGACGGCGGACGGCACCCTCTACGACGCCTCCGTCGTGGGCACCGACCCCAGCTCCGACCTCGCGGTGGTCAAGCTGTCCGACGCCAGCGGTCTGACCCCGGCCACGTTCGCCGACTCCGACGACGTCCAGGTCGGTGACCTCGCGGTGGCGATCGGCGCACCGCTGGGCCTGTCCAACACCGTCACCGACGGCATCATCAGCGCCACCGACCGTGCCGTCGCCACCGGGTCGGACACCGAGCAGACGGTCATCGACGCCCTGCAGACCGACGCCGCGATCAACCCGGGCAACTCCGGCGGCGCGCTGGTGGACGCCGCCGGTGAGGTGGTCGGCATCAACACCGCGATCGCCTCGGTCGCCGCGGCCTCGGTGCCGGGGCAGGAGGCCGGCCAGAGCGGCAACATCGGCGTCGGGTTCGCCATCCCCTCCAACACCGCCAAGCGGGTGGCCGAGGAGATCGTCGAGAACGGCAGCGCCAGCCACGCGCTGCTCGGGGTCAGCGCCCAGACCGCCTCCGGGGACTCCCAGGTCGGCGAGGGCGCCCAGGTCTCCCAGGTGCAGTCCGGCGGCCCGGCCGCCGCGGCCGGTCTCCAGGCCGGGGACGTGATCACCGCGGTCGGTGACCGGGCGATCACCACCTCCACCGAGCTCACCGCCGCGGTGCGCAGCTCCTCGCCCGGCGAGAAGGTCACCCTGACCGTCCGCCGCGGGGACAGCACCAGCACCGTCGACGTCACGCTGGGCACCGCCACCAGCTGAGGCCGACGACGGACGACCCGGCACTCCACCTGGAGTGCCGGGTCGTCGCACGTCCGGGCCCTCCTAGGCTGGTCCGGTGTCGGCACCCCGGACGTCCCTCCCCCTGACCGGGGCGCTCGACGACCCCGCCCGGGCCCGCGACCTGCAGAAGATGAAGCGGCTGGCGACCGGGCTCTTCGTGCTCGCCGCGGTGGTCTTCCTGGTCTGCGTGCTGTTCGGGGGCGACCGCACCTGGGTCGGCTACGTCCGGGCCACCGCCGAGGCGTCCATGGTCGGGGCGCTGGCCGACTGGTTCGCCGTCACCGCGCTCTTCCGGCACCCGCTGCGGCTGCCGATCCCGCACACCGCGATCATCCCGCGCAAGAAGGACCAGATCGGGGAGAGCCTCGGCGCCTTCGTCCAGGAGAACTTCCTGACCCGCGCGGTGGTCGACGAGCGGCTCGCCGCCGTCGACGTGCCCGGGAGGATCGGGGACTTCCTGGCGGCTCCGGGCCGGGCCGAACGCCTGGCCGGGGACGCCGGCGTCGCGCTCGGGGCACTGGGCGACCTCCTGAAGGACGACGACCTGCAGCCCGCCGTCGCCGCGCTGGTCGACCGCAAGCTCCGGGACACCCCGGCCGCCCCGGCGCTGGCTCGGGCGATCGAGCTGGTGATCGAGGGCGACCGGCACCAGGAGGTGCTCAGCGCCGGGCTGAAGGCGCTGGCCGCCTTCCTCGAGGAGAACCAGGCGGTGTTCCGCGCCCAGCTCGGGGACGCCTCGCCCAGCTGGGTGCCGATCTGGGTCGACGACCGGCTCTTCGACAAGGTGTTCACCCTGCTCCAGGGCTTCTTCGCCGAGGTGGGCGAGGACCCCCGGCACGAGCTGCGTCGCTCCTACGACCAGCGGCTGCGCACCTACGTGCACGACCTGCGCACCGACCCGGCCACCGCCGCCCGGGTCGAGGAGCTCAAGGCCGAGCTGGTCGACCACCCCGCCGTCCGCACCTGGTCGGGGTCGCTGTGGACCACCGCGAAGAACGCCGTGCTCGCCGCGGCCGCCGACCCCGACTCCGAACTGCGCGTCCGGATCGCCGGGCTCATCCGGCAGGGTGCGGTGCTCCTGCAGACCGACCCCACCACCCGCGACCTGGTGCAGACCCAGACCCGGCGGGCCGCCGGCTACGTCGTCGACCGGTTCGCCGGGGACCTCGCCGAGCTGGTCAGCAGCACCGTGGCCCGCTGGGACACCGAGGAGACCAGCCGGCGGATCGAGCTGCAGGTCGGTCGGGACCTGCAGTGGATCCGGGTGAACGGCACCGTGGTGGGCGGCCTGGCCGGGCTGGTCATCTACACGGTGGCCCAACTGCTGGGCTGACCTGCACCGACCCCGGCTGCGACGCCGGGTGACCCCGGTTACTGTCGCGGGCATGGCTCAGGTCGCCTACGTGCAGGCATCCCGCATCTACCCCGGCTCCGACACCCCCGCGGTGGACGCGCTGGACCTCGAGGTCGCCGACGGGGAGTTCCTCGTCCTCGTCGGCCCGTCCGGCTCGGGGAAGTCCACCGCGCTGCGGATGCTGGCCGGGCTGGAGGACGTCGACGCCGGGGAGATCCGGATCGACGGCCGCGACGTCTCCGACGCCGCACCCAAGGACCGCGACATCGCCATGGTGTTCCAGAACTACGCGCTCTACCCGCACATGACGGTCGGGGAGAACATGGGCTTCGCGCTCAAGCTGGCCGGGACCCCCAAGGCCGAGATCAAGGACCGGGTGGCCAAGGCCGCCGGGATGCTCGACCTCACCGCCTACCTCGACCGCAAGCCCAAGGCTCTCTCCGGTGGCCAGCGGCAGCGCGTCGCGATGGGCCGGGCCATCGTCCGCTCGCCCCGGGTGTTCCTCATGGACGAGCCGCTGTCGAACCTCGACGCCAAGCTGCGCGTGCAGACCCGCTCGGAGATCGCGAACCTGCAGCGCGAGCTGAACACCACCACGCTCTACGTCACCCACGACCAGACCGAGGCCATGACCATGGGCCACCGGGTGGCGGTGCTGAAGGACGGGCTGCTCCAGCAGGTGGCCACCCCGCGCGAGCTCTACGACACCCCGGCGAACGTGTTCGTCGCCGGGTTCATCGGCTCCCCCGCGATGAACATCCTCACCGCCCCGGTCACCGCCGACGGCGTCACCGTCGGCGGGCTGACCGTCCCGGTGCCCCGTGAGGCCCTCACCGGGGTCACCGACACCGTCACCATCGGCATCCGGCCGGAGTCCTTCGAGCTGTCGAGCTCCCCCACCGGCCTGCAGCTCGACGTCCGGCTGGTCGAGGAGCTCGGCGCCGACGCGTACCTGCACGGCACCGTGCGGCACGGCGGCGAGGCCCAGCAGATGGTCGTGCGGGTCGACGGGCGCACGCCCCCGGTCATGGGCTCGACGGTCGACCTGTCGGTCCGCCCCGGCGAGCAGCACCTGTTCCACCCGGAGGACGGCCGGCGGCTCGCCGCCTGATCAGGCCGGCGGTCCGTCCAGGGTGAACCCGGCCCACTCGAAGCCGGGGCTCACCACACAGCTGACCAAGACCTCGCCGTCCACCGGCTCGGCCCGCTGACGCACGCCCGCCGGCACGAGTGCCTGGACGTGCTCCGGGCCGAGCTCGACGACGTCGTCCCCGACCTGCAGCCGCAGCCGGCCGGGGCCGTGCCAGAGCCACAGCTCGTCGGCGTCGACGGTGTGCCAGGCCGAGGACTCCCCGGCGGCCAGCAGGAACAGGATCGCCGTCGCCCGCGGCCGACCGTCGTCGGCCGCGGGCGCGGTCCAGGTGCGGCGGAACGAGCCACCCTCGGGGTGGGGCTCGAGTCCGAGCCGTTCCGCCGTGCCCGGCATCAGCGTCGGGCCGAGGCCGCCGCGTAGAGCGCGATGCCGGCCGCGACGCTGACGTTCAGCGACTCGGTGTCCTTGGAGATCGGGATGCTCAGCACCACGTCGCAGCGCTCGCGCACCAGCCGCGAGAGGCCCGCACCCTCGGCGCCGACGACCAGCGCGATCGGGTCGGCCAGACCGTCGTAGTCGTGCAGGCTCATGTCGCCGTCGGCAGCCAGCCCGACGGTCTGCAGCCCGGCCTCCTGGTACCCCTGCACCGCACGGGCCAGGTTGACCGCGCGGGCGACCCGGATCCGGGCCGCGGCACCGGCGCTGGTGCGCCAGGCCGAGGCGGTCATGCCGACCGCACGACGCTGAGGCACGACGACGCCGTGCGAGCCGAAGGCCGCGGCCGACCGGACGACGGCACCCAGGTTGCGCGGGTCGGTGATCCCGTCCAGGGCGACGATCAGCGGCGGCCGCTGGCTGTCCCGGGCGATGTCGAGCAGGTCCTCGGGGTGGGCGTACTCGTAGGGCGGGACCATCAGCCCGATGCCCTGGTGCAGCGCGCCGTCGCTCATCCGGTCGAACTCGGCCTTGCCCACCTCGAGCAGCGGCAGCCCGCGGTCGGCCGAGAGCTGCACGGCCTCGGCGATCCGCTCGTCGGTGCCGCCGCGGCTGGTGTCGCCGGTGACCACGTAGAGCGCGGTCGCCGGGATCCTGGCGCGCAGCGCCTCCACGACGGGGTTGCGCCCGAGCAGCAGCTCGGGGGTCTCCTCGTTGCGGCGCTGCACCCGGGCCCGGCCCTCGCGGCGGACCTGCACCTGCTTGGCCCGCTTGTGCGCCGGGTGGTAAGGCCGGTCCTCGGCCTTGGGGGTGGCCCCCCGGCCGGCCAGGGACCGGCGGTTCTTCCCGCCGGTGCCCCCGGTCGCCGTCTTCTTGCCGGCGCCTGCCGACCGTCCGCGTCGTTGGCTGTTGCCCGCCATCAGCGGGTCACCTCTCTCCGTGCTGCTGCCGTCCGGCTCACCGGGAGAGCTCCCAGCGGGGGCCGGACGGGGTGTCCTCGACGCTGACGCCGAGGGTGGTCAACTGGTCGCGGACGGCGTCGGCCGCCGCGAAGTCCTTGCGGGCCCGGGCCGCCGCACGCTGGTCCAGGGCGAGCCGGACCAGACCGTCGGTCACCTCGGCGAGCCGGGGATCGCTGCCGCTGGACCCGGCCCAGTGCGGGTCCAGCGGGTCCAGCCCGAGCACGGCGAGCATCGCCCGCGCCGAGCCCAGGGCCGTGGCGACCGCGGTCTCGTCGCCGTCGGCCAGCGCGGTGTTGCCGACCCGGACGGCCTCGTGCACGGCGGCGACCGCGGCGGGGGTGGCCAGGTCGTCGTCCAGCGCGGCGGTGAACTCCGGTGCCAGCTCCGGCGCCCCGGCGTCGGCACCGACCCGCTCGGCCGCCCTCCGCACGAACGACTCCAGCCGCCGGTAGGCCTGACCGGCCTCGGCCAGGGCGTCCTCGGTGAACTCGATGGTGGAGCGGTAGTGCGGGGCGATGAGGTAGTAGCGCAGCTCGACCGGCCGAACCCGGGTGACGACGTCGTCGACCAGGGCGGTGTTGCCCATCGACTTGCTCATCTTCTCCCCGCCCAGGGTGACCCAGCCGTTGTGCAGCCAGTACCGGGTGAACGGGTCGCCGGCGGCGCGCGACTGCGCCTGCTCGTTCTCGTGGTGCGGGAAGCGCAGGTCCAGCCCGCCGCCGTGCAGGTCGAACTCCGCACCCAGGTACTTGTGCGCCATCGCCGAGCACTCCAGGTGCCAGCCCGGCCGGCCCCGACCCCAGGGGGTGTCCCAGGACGCGGTCGCCGGGTCGGTCGCCTTGTGCGCCTTCCACAGCGCGAAGTCCCGGGGGTCGCGCTTGAGGTCGTCGGTGTCGCTGTCGGCGGCCGGCTGCAGGTCCTCGAGCTTCTGCCCGGTCAGCTCGCCGTACGCCGGCCAGGACCGGACGTCGAAGTACACGTCGCCACCGGCCGGGTAGGCGTGCCCGCGCTCGACCAGCCGGGCGATCATCTCGATCATCTCCGGCACGTGGCCGGTCGCCCGCGGCTCGTAGGTGGGCGGCAGCGTGCCCAGCAGGTCGTAGGCCCGGGTGCAGGCCAGCTCGTTGCGGTAGGCCCAGTCCCACCACTCCACACCGGCGGTCTCGGCCTTGGCCAGGATCTTGTCGTCGACGTCGGTCACGTTGCGCACGAAGGTGACGTCGAGGCCGTCGTGGGTGAGCCAGCGGCGCAGCACGTCGAAGGCCAGCGCGGCCCGCACGTGCCCGATGTGCGGCGGGCCCTGGACGGTGAGGCCGCAGACGTACATGGAGGCCCGCCCGGCACGCAGGGGCGTGAAGTCGCGCACGGCACGCGCGGCCGTGTCGTACAGGCGGAGGCTCACCGGGCGGAGTCTACGGAGGCCCCGCCACCGGTCCGGACCACGAGCGCGGTGGCGATCGCCGCCCGTCCCTCGCCGCGACCGGTGAGCCCGAGCCCGTCGGTGGTGGTGGCGGTCAGCCCGACCGGGGCACCGAGGGCCGCGGTGAGCACCCGTTCGGCCTCGGCGCGACGCGGGCCGACCTTCGGGGTGTTGCCGACCAGCTGCACCGTGGCGTTGCCGACGACCCACCCGGCGGCGGCCAGGGTCTCCCGCACGTGCACCAGGACGTCGGCTCCCCGGGCCCCTGCCCAGCGCGGGTCGTCGGTGCCCAGCAGCCCGCCGATGTCACCGAGACCGGCGGCCGCCAGCACCGCGTCGGTGAGGGCGTGGGCCACGACGTCGCCGTCGGAGTGCCCGGCGCAGCCGTCCACGCCGGGCCACTCGAGACCGGCCAGCCAGCAGGTGCGCCCGGCCTCGACCGGGTGCACGTCGGTGCCGGTGCCCACGCGGGGCAGGACGGGCTGGGTCACGGGGCGGCCACCTGGAGCTCGGCGAGACGGAGGTCGTGCGGGACGGTGATCTTGGCGGCCCGCTCGTCGCCGTCCACGGTGGTGACCGGCACGCCCGAGGCGCGGACGACGGAGGCGTCGTCGGTGAACTCCGCGGCGCTGCCGTGCGCGGCGGCGTAGGCGGCGACCAGGGCCTGCCGGTGGAAGCCCTGCGGGGTCTGCACCCGGCGCAGCGCGGCCCGGGCGACCTCGGTGGTCACCGACCCGTCGGAGGCCACGGCCACCGTGGTGTCGACGACCGGCAGCACGGGGACGACGGCCGGGGCACCGGCGGCCAGCGCCGCGAGCACCCGGGCGACGACGTCCGGCGGGGTCAGCGGACGGGCGGCGTCGTGCACCAGGACGGCGTCGACGTCCTCGCGGGCGAGGGCCAGCGCGGCGCGGACCGAGGCGGTGCGGGTGTCCCCGCCCTCGACCAGCTCGACGTCGGGCCCGAGCGCTGCGGCGAAGGCGGCCCGGTCGGCGGCCGGGACGGCGACGACGACGCGCTGCACCCCGCCCTCGAGCAGGGTCTGCACCGCCCAGGCGACCAGGGGCCGGCCGGCGAGCTCGACGAGGGCCTTGGGGCGTTCGTGGCCCAGACGCAGACCACTCCCGGCCGCTGCGACGATGCCGACAGCGTGCACGGGAGTGGTCCGGGTGTGGTTCTGGTGGGGCGCGGTGCTCAGCTGGCGAGGACCTCGTCGAGCAGGATCTCGGCCTTGTCCTCGTTGGTGCCCTCGGCGAGCGCGAGCTCGCTGACCAGGATCTGACGGGCCTTGGAGAGCATCCGCTTCTCCCCGGCCGACAGGCCGCGGTCCTTGTCGCGACGCCACAGGTCGCGGACGACCTCGGCGACCTTGTTCACGTCACCGGAGGCCAGCTTCTCGAGGTTGGCCTTGTAGCGACGCGACCAGTTGGTCGGTTCCTCGGTGTGCGGGGCGCGCAGGACCTCGAAGACCTTGTCCAGGCCCTCCTGCCCGACCACGTCACGAACGCCCACGATCTCGGCGTTGTCTGCTGGTACTCGTACGGTGAGGTCGCCCTGGGCGACCTTGAGCACGAGGTAGGCCTTCTCGACTCCCTTGACGGTGCGCTGCTCGATCGCCTCGATGAGCGCTGCTCCGTGGTGCGGGTAGACGACGGTCTCGCCGACGGTGAAGCCCATGTGTGTGTAGCCCCTTTCGCTGGACCCCAGAATACCACGGGACGGGTGCTACGGATCTGGTTGGTCCTGCCAAACGTGCAGGTCAGAGGCTTGTTGCTGGTCAGAGTGGGGTTGACAGGGGATGGTGGGTGTGCCTGCAGCGGGTGACGGGGACCGTCCGGGGGCCGGTCGGGTGGTGCTCGCGATGGCCCTGGCGACCCATCTGGGACCCACCGTGGCGGTCACCACGGTGGGCGCGCTGCTGGCCGTCACCGCCGGGGTCGGGCCCACCCGGACGGTGCTGGTGACCCTCGCGGTGCTCGCCGGGCAGGCCTCCATCGGGTGGAGCAACGACTGGCTGGACGCCGACCGGGACGCCGCCGTCGCCCGCGCGGACAAGCCGACCGTGCAGGGTCTGGTCACCCCGGCCCGGCTGCGCGCGGCCGCGCTGGTGGCCCTCGCGCTCGCCGTGGTGCTCTCCCTGGCCCTCGGCCCCGCGCCCGGCGTGCTGCTGCTGGGCGTCGTCGCCGGCGGCTGGGCCTACAACGCCGGGCTCAAGCGGACCGCGGCCTCGCTGGTGCCCTACCTGGTGGCCTTCGGCCTGCTCCCGGCCGGCGTGGTGGCCGCGGCCCCCGGCACCCCGGTCGCCCCGTGGTGGCTGGTCGCCGCCGGTGCCGCGCTGGGCGGGGCCGCGCACCTGGCCAACGTGGCCCCCGACCTGGAGGACGACGCCGCCACCGGGGTGCGCGGGCTCCCCCACCGGCTGGGCGCCACGGCGTCGGCACTCGTCGCGGCACTGCTGCTGGGCGGGGCGTCCCTCGTCCTGGTGCTCGGACCCGCCGGCCCGCCCACCCCGCTGGGCTGGGTGGCCCTGGTCGTCGCCGTCCCGGCGCTGGGGGTGGCCGCCCTCGCCGGCACCGAGCGCTTCCGCCGGGCCGCCTTCCCGGCGGTCATGCTGCTGACCGTCGTCGACGTCGTCCTGCTGCTCGCCGGCGGCGCAGCCGTGACGTGACGTGCTGGAACGGCGCGGCTGCAGGGTCCCGCGGCGCGCGGAGCGTGCCGTGGGGGGCAGCCGGGTCCTTCTAGAAGGGGTCGGTCCCCCTCCGGCGCTCCTGGTCGACGACCTCGGCGCGGTCCTTGAGCCGCTCCAGCCCGGCCAGGGGGCGCGACATCCGGTGGTTGCCGGCGAGATTCTCCCTCGTCCGGTCCAGGAACCCCCAGTAGCCGGCGGTGAACGGGCAGGCGTCCTCCCCGATCCGCTTCTTGGGGTCGTACCGGCAGCCGCCGCAGTAGTCGCTCATCCGGTCGATGTAGGCCCCGCCCGAGGCGTAGGGCTTGGTGGCCAGCACCCCGCCGTCGGCGTGCTGGCTCATGCCGACCACGTTGGGCACCATCACCCAGTCGTAGCCGTCGACGAACAGCCGGTGGAACCAGTCCGTCATGGCCTGCGGGGCGATGCCCCGCTGCAGGGCGTAGTTGCCCAGCACCATCAGCCGCGGGATGTGGTGCACCCAGCCACGGGCCCGGAGGTCGCCGACCACGCCGGCCAGGCAGGCGGCGTCGACCTGGCTGGTGTCCAGGTCGGCCAGCCAGTCGGGGACGGCGGCGTGCGCCTCGAGGGCGTTGCCCTCCCGGTAGTCGCGACCCAGGAACCAGTAGAGGTGCCAGACGTAGTCGCGCCAGCCCATGACCTGGCGGACGAAGCCCTCGACGGAGTTCAGCGGCAGCCCGGCGCCGTCGCCCACCGAGTCGCGGTAGGCCGCCTCGGCGCGGTGCACGACCTCGACCGGGTCGACCAGGCCCAGGTTCATCGGCGCGGACAGCAGCGAGTGCGCCAGCCACGGCTCGCCCGCCAGCATCGCGTCCTCGTGCGGGCCGAAGGCGGCCAGCCGGTGGTCCAGGAAGTCGCGCAGTCGGTGCAGCGTCTCCCGGCGGGTGACCGGGAACAGCCGCGGACCGTCGTCCCCGACGAAGGAGACATCGCCGTCGGCCTCCCACCGGTCCAGGTCGGCGCGCACCTGCTCGTCGATCTCGTCCTCGGCCGGCATCCAGGGCTCCGGCGCCGGGGAGCGGCCGTCCTTGGGCGGGGGCTCGCGGTTGTCGGCGTCCAGGTTCCACCGCCCGCCCACGGGCTCGGCGCCGTCCATCAGCACCTCGTGCCGGCGGCGGGCGTCGCGGTAGAAGTCCTCCATCAGCAGCGCCCGGCCGCGCCGGCCGTTCGACCGCCCGCCCGCCCAGGTCGCGAAGTCGGCTTGGCTGGTCACGAAGCCGCGGGCGGCGAGCACCTGCAGCCCGTCGCGGGCCAGCACGAAGTCCCGGCCGCCCCAGGTGGTCGGTGCGCACACGCTCACCGGGCCCTCGACCCGGTCGAGCGCCTCGCCGTACGTGTCGGTCTGCAGGAACACCGCCTGGTCGCCGAGCTCGGCGGCGCGGTGCCGCAGCGCGGACAGCACCAGGTGGGCCTTCTGCCGGTGGAACCGGCGGCGGCGGAAGACCGCGCGGGACTCGACCAGCAGCACCTCCTGGTGCGGGTCGTCCAGGAAGTGCGGGCCGAGCTGGTCGGCGAAGCACCAGCGCCGGGTGTCCGGCGCGCGTTCCGGGAAGTCGGCGAGGGCCGGGTCGTCCGGTGCCCGCCCGTCGTCCTCGGCGTCCACGGCGTGCTCCTGCGTGCTGTGTGCGGCCACGTGCCTCACCTCCCCGCGCGCATGGTGGGCAGACCGTTAGGCTCAGCGCGACTCGAGCCACCGACGTCCGGTGGCCGTGCTGCTCCTGGAGGTCCCCCGCCGTGAACCGCGTCCTGCGCACCGCCACCGTCGGCGCGCTGCTGCTGTCCCCGGTGCTCCTGACCTCCTGCAGCGCCGGTCAGATCGCCCAGACCGCCACCCAGGACCGCGACATCCGCGGCGGGCAGGCCGACCTCGGCGACATCCACCTGCGCACCGCGACCACCGCGTACCCGACCAACGGGCTGTACGAGGCCGGGGACGACGCCCGCCTGCTGGTGGCCATCGCCAACTCCGGGCCCACCGACGACGTGCTCACCGACATCTCCGGCGACGGCTTCGAGTCCGTGGAGATCGTCGACCCCGAGGCCGACCCCGAGGCGACCGAGCCCACCACCGAGCTGACCATCCCGGCCGGCGGCAACGTCTACGTCGGCGACGGCGGCCCGGCGGTCACCCTCGTCGGGCTGACCGAGGAGCTCACCCCTGGCACGGCGCTGCAGGTCACGATGACCTTCGAGAACGCCGGCGAGGTCACCCTCCCGGTGCTGGTCGGCACCCCGGCGCTGGACCTCCCGCGCGGCGAGGGCTTCGACTTCCACGGCGAGGAGTAGCCGCACGGTTCTGTCGTACCCACCGGGCACGATGGAGCCGTGCCACCGACCAGCCTGAAGTCCCGCCCCGGCCACCGCTGCACCGAGTGCGGTTACGCCTCCGCCAAGTGGGTCGGTCGCTGCCCCGAGTGCCAGGCCTGGGGCACGATCGCCGAGGTCGGCGCCACCGCCAGCGGCGGCCTCCGCTCGGTGCAGGCCGGCCCCACCACCGGCCGGGCCCGTCCGATCGCCCAGGTCGAGCTGGCCGGTGCCCGCGCGGTGCCCACCGGCATCGAGGAGTTCGACCGGGTGCTGGGCGGTGGCCTGGTGCCCGGTGCGGTGCTGCTGGTGGCCGGTGAGCCCGGGGTCGGCAAGTCCACGCTGCTGCTCGAGGTGGCCCACCGGGTGGCGGCCAGCAACGGGCCCACCCTGGTCGTGTCCGGGGAGGAGTCCGCGGCCCAGGTGCGGCTGCGCGCCGAGCGGATCGGCGCCCTGCACGACGAGCTGTTCCTGGCCGCGGAGACCGAGCTGTCCGCGGTGCTCTCGCACATCGAGGACGTCAACCCCACCCTGCTCGTGCTCGACAGCGTGCAGACCGTCCGCTCCCCCGCCGTCGACGGCACCGACGGCGGCGCCACCCAGGTCCGCGCCGTGGCCAGTGCGCTGACCGGGATCGCGAAGGCCCGCGGGATGACGGTGATCCTGGTCGGGCACGTCACCAAGGACGGCGCGATCGCCGGGCCCCGCGCCCTGGAGCACCTGGTCGACGTGGTGATCAGCTTCGACGGTGAGCGGCACTCGACCCTGCGCATGGTCCGGGCCACCAAGAACCGGTTCGGCCCGGCCGACGAGATCGGCTGCTTCGAGATCGGCGACGGCGGCGTCATCGGCGTCCCCGACCCCTCCCACCTGTTCGTCTCCCGCCGCACCTCCCCGGTGGCCGGCAGCGCCGTGACCGTGACCATGGAGGGCAGCCGACCGCTGCTGGCCGAGGTGCAGGCGCTGGTTGCCCCGTCCGGCGGCGGGTCACCGCGCCGCGCGGTCAGCGGCCTGGACCCCCAGCGGGTGGCGATGATCAACGCCGTGGTCGAGCGGCGCGGCGGGGTGCGGCTGGCCGACGCCGACGTGTTCGCCGCCTCGGTCGGCGGGGTGAAGATCACCGAGCCGGCGGCCGACATGGCCCTGGCGCTGGCGATCGCCTCGGCCAGCAAGGACCGCGCGGTCCCGGGCAACGTCATCGCCCTGGGCGAGGTCGGGCTCTCGGGTGAGATCCGACGGGTCGGCGGAACCGGCCGGCGGCTGGCCGAGGCCGCCCGCCAGGGCTACACCGTGGCGCTCGTCCCCCCGGACGCCGGACAGGCCCCGCCCGGGATGCGCCTGGTCGAGGTCGCCGACCTGGGCGCGCTGTTCCACAAGCTGTTCTGAGCCCCCCGCGGTCCCGGCGCACCGGAGCCCAGGCCCCCGGCCAGGGCGTCACCTAGACTCAGCCCTCGCACCACCCGCATACGTCAGGAGCGCGAGTGCCCCCCGCAGTGGACCCCGAGGTCGCCCTCCGCGAGCTCCTGGGACGGATCGCGCCGGGGACGGCGCTGCGGGACGGTCTGGAGCGGATCCTGGCCGGCCGCACCGGCGCGCTCATCGTGCTGGGCTACGACCGGGTCGTGGAGTCCCTGTGCACCGGCGGGTTCGCCCTGGACGTCGCGCTGTCGGCCACCCGGCTGCGCGAGCTGGCCAAGATGGACGGCGCGGTGATCGTCTCCTACGACGGCACCCGGATCGTCCGCGCCGGCGTGCACCTCATGCCCGACCCGACCATCCCCACCGAGGAGTCGGGCACCCGGCACCGCACCGCCGAGCGGGTCGCCCTGCAGACCGACTTCCCGGTGCTGTCGGTCAGCCAGTCGATGCACATCATCAGCGTCTACGTCGCCGGCCGTCGCTACACCCTTGAGCACCCCACGACGATCCTGGCCCGCGCCAACCAGGCCCTCGCCGCCCTCGAGCGGTACAAGCTCCGGCTCGACGAGGTGGCCTCCACGCTGTCCGCGCTGGAGATCGAGGACCTCGTCACCGTCCGCGACGCGATGAGCGTCAGCCAGCGGCTGGAGATGGTCCGCCGGATCGCCGACGAGATCGAGGGCTTCGTCGTCGAGCTGGGCACCGACGGGCGGCTCCTGGCCCTGCAGCTCGACGAGATGCTGGCCGGCGTCGAGGAGGACCGGGGCCTGCTGGTCCGGGACTACCTGCCCACCGACGGGCGCCGCACGCCGGCGGGCGAGGAGGTCCTCACCGACCTGCGCGCCCTCACCGCCACCGAGCTGCTCGACCTCTCCGCGGTGGCGCGCTGCTACGGGCTCCCCACCTCCCCCGACGCGCTGGACTCCCCGGTCAGCCCGCGGGGCTACCGGCTGCTGGCCCGGGTGCCCCGGCTGCCCGCCGGCATCATCGACAAGCTGGTCGTCCACTTCGGGGGCCTGCAGAAGCTGCTGGCCGCGACCATCGAGGACCTGCTGTCCGTCGAGGGCGTCGGGGAGGCCCGGGCCCGCGGCATCCGCGAGGGGCTGTCCCGGCTGGCCGAGACCTCGATCCTCGACCGCTACAGCTGAGAGAAGGACCCCGTCTCCCCCCACCACGCGCTGCGCGCGTCGTGGGGCCCTGAGACGGGGCCATCACCTCACTGCAAGGTGAAGGGGACCGCGGGGCCGACCGCGGTGTCCAGCCGGGCCTGCAGCTGGTACGCGCCCGGCGCCGGGGTGACCCGGTCGGTGGCGCAGCCAGGCGAGCTGGTGAGCCCGCCCCAGACCACCGGGTAGGCGAGCACCTCGCCCGCGGCCAGCGTGCGGGGCTCGCTGCTGGCCTCGGGGAAGCAGTCCTGGCTGCCCCAGAGCCGGGTCCCGGCACCGTCGAGCAGCACGATCTCGCGCAGCCCGGCGTCCAGGCTGCGCGTGCAGGACACCGGCGAGGTGTTGGTGACCGTCAGCGTGAACGTCGGCTTGCTGCCCGCGGCAGCCTGCGCCGGGTCGGCGGAGACCCCGACGGCGATCATGTCGTCGCCGCAGGCCTGGCCCTCGGTGTAGACGGGTCCGGCAGGCGTCTCCAGGGCCGGTGCGGGCTCCACCGGGGCCGGCTCGGTCGTCGTGGGGGCCGGCGCGGTGGGCGTCTCCCCGGCGGCCAACGAGGGCACGACCTGCTCCAGGGACGGCGCGGGGAGCACCGGGGAGTCGGCGCCGGTGTCCTCGGCGACGGCCGCGGTGTCGGTGCCACCGGCCGCGGCGGACACCACGGCCCACCCGCCCCCGACGACGAGGGCGACCAGCAGACCGAGCAGCAGCGCACGCCGCCGCCAGTAGACGGCGGGAGGCAGCTCGCCGACCGGATGCAGCACCCTGTGACGCTAACCGTCCGACGCCGACCGGCGCGGACGGCTCGCCGCGGCGCCTGGCGCCGACCACGACCGCGTGCCACGCTCCGCCCGTGATCCTCGTCGTCGCCCGTGCCCTCGCCCGCCCCGACGGAGGGGCCGACCTCGTCGCCCTGCTCGTCGAGGCGGCCCGCGCCTCCCGCCAGGAGCAGGGCAACCTCTCCTACGCCTTCCACGCCGACCTGGAGGACCCCAACGCGTTGGTGTCGGTCGAGGAGTGGGAGACCCGGGAGGACCTGGACAGGCACATGGGCACCCCCGGCCTGGCCGCGCTGCTGGCGGCCCTGCCGCCGCTGGTGACCGCCGAGCCCACCATCACCGTGCACGAGGTGTCGGCCACCGCTCCCTACGGCGGCTGACGGGCCTCAGGGGCGGCTGGGAGACTGGCTGTTCGTGAGCTACTCCCCCACGACCGACAGCTCCCCCGGCGACCTGGTCGTCGACTGGTACGCCTGGGCGGCCCGGGACCTGCCCTGGCGGGTGGCCGGGGTGGATGCGTGGGCGGTGCTGGTCAGCGAGGTGATGCTCCAGCAGACCCCCGTCGCCCGGGTCGAGCCGCTGTGGCGTGAGTGGCTGCACCGCTGGCCCACCCCGGCCGACCTCGCGGCCGCCTCCCCCGGTGACGTCATCCGCGCCTGGGGCAAGCTCGGCTACCCGCGTCGGGCGATGCGCCTGCAGGCGGCTGCTGCGGCGATCGCCGCCGAGCACGGCAACGTCGTCCCCGACGACGTGGCGGTGCTGGAGTCGCTGCCCGGGATCGGCACCTACACCGCCCGGGCGGTGGCCTGCTTCGGCTACGGGCAACGCCAGCCGGTGGTGGACACCAACGTGCGGCGGGTGGTCGCCCGCCTGGTGCACGGCCGGGCCGAGGCCGCCCCGGCCCGCGCCACCGACCTGGACGACATCGCGTCCCTGGCCCCGGCCGACCACGACCGCGCGGTCCGGTTCTCGGTGGCCGTCATGGAGCTCGGCGCCCTGGTGTGCGTGGCCGGCACCCCGCGCTGCGGGGTCTGCCCGGTGCGCACGGTGTGCGCCTGGCGGCTGGCCGGTTCCCCGCCGTACGACGGGCCGCCCAAGAAGGTGCAGAAGTTCGCCGGCACCGACCGCCAGGTGCGCGGGCGGCTCCTGGACGTCCTGCGGGCGGCCCCCGGCCCGGTGGAGGCGGCCGAACTGGACGCGGTGTGGTCCGACGCCGTCCAGCGCTCCCGCTGCCTGGACTCGCTGCTGGTGGACGGCCTGGTCGTGCAGACCGACGACGACAGGTTCGCCCTCCCCTCCTGAGACGCGGCGAGGGCCGCCACCCGCGTGTGCGGGTGACGGCCCTCGTCAGGTGGTGCTCAGATCACGCGCTGGGTGCGCTGTCCTCGTCGCCGTCGGCGCCCGAGAGGGCGACCGGCGGGGTGTCGGGCAGGTCGATCGGCTTGGCCTCACCGCGGAAGGTGAACGTCGACTTGGTGGGGTCGGCGTTCTCCTCCACGTCGACGACGATGATCTGCCCGGGGGCGATCTCGCCGAAGAGGATCTTCTCCGACAGCGTGTCCTCGATCTCGCGCTGGATGGTGCGACGCAGCGGTCGCGCACCGAGCACGGGGTCGAAGCCGCGGGAGCCCAGCAGCTTCTTGGCCGCGGGGGTCACCTCCAGCGACATGTCCTTGTTCGACAGCTGGGTCTCGACCCGGTTGAGCATGAGATCGACGATGTGCACGATCTCGTTCTCGGTCAGCTGGTGGAACACGACGATGTCGTCGATGCGGTTGAGGAACTCGGGCCGGAAGTGCTGCTTGAGCTCCTCGTTGACCTTGAGCTTCATCCGCTCGTAGTTGCTCTGGTCGTCGTTGCCGACCTGGAAGCCCAGACCCACGGCCTTGGAGATGTCCCGGGTGCCGAGGTTCGTGGTGAGGATCAGGATCGTGTTCTTGAAGTCCACGATCCGGCCCTGACCGTCGGTCAGCCGCCCGTCCTCCAGCACCTGCAGCAGCGTGTTGAAGACATCGGCGTGGGCCTTCTCGATCTCGTCGAAGAGGACCACCGAGAACGGCTTGCGCCGCACCTTCTCGGTCAGCTGGCCGCCCTCGTCGTAACCGACGTAGCCGGGAGGGGCACCGACGAGCCGCGACACGGTGAACTTGTCGTGGTACTCGCTCATGTCGATCTGGATGAGCGCGTCGTCGTCGCCGAAGAGGAAGTTCGCCAGCGTCTTGGCCAGCTCGGTCTTACCGACACCCGAGGGGCCGGCGAAGATGAACGAACCGCCCGGACGACGCGGGTCCTTGAGACCCGCACGCGTGCGCCGGATGGCCTGGCTGACGCTCTTGATGGCCTCTTCCTGGCCGATGATCCGCTTGTGGAGCTCGTCCTCCATGCGGAGCAGACGCGTGGTCTCCTCCTCGGTGAGCTTGAAGACGGGGATCCCGGTCCAGTTGGCGAGGACCTCGGCGATCTGCTCGTCGTCGACCTCGGCGACGACGTCCATGTCGCCGGCCTTCCACTGCTTCTCGCGCTCGGCCTTCTCGCCCAGCAGCTGCTTCTCCTTGTCGCGGAGGTTCGCCGCCTTCTCGAAGTCCTGCGCGTCGATCGCCGACTCCTTCTCCCGGCGGATGGCCGAGATCCGGTCGTCGAACTCGCGCAGGTCCGGCGGGGCGGTCATCCGCTTGATGCGCATGCGGGCGCCGGCCTCGTCGATCAGGTCGATCGCCTTGTCGGGCAGGAACCGGTCGGAGATGTACCGGTCGGCCAGCGTCGCGGCAGCCACGAGTGCGCTGTCGGTGATGCTGATCCGGTGGTGTGCCTCGTAGCGGTCGCGCAGGCCCTTGAGGATCTCGATCGTGTGGGCGAGCGTCGGCTCGGCGACCTGGATGGGCTGGAAGCGACGCTCGAGCGCGGCGTCCTTCTCCAGGTGCTTGCGGTACTCGTCCAGCGTGGTGGCACCGATGGTCTGCAGCTCACCACGGGCCAGCATGGGCTTGAGGATGCTGGCGGCGTCGATCGCGCCCTCGGCGGCACCGGCCCCGACGAGGGTGTGGATCTCGTCGATGAACAGGATGATGTCGCCGCGGGTGCGGATCTCCTTGAGGACCTTCTTCAGCCGCTCCTCGAAGTCACCGCGGTAGCGGGAACCGGCGACCAAGGCGCCGAGGTCGAGGGTGTAGAGCTGCTTGTCCTTCAGCGTCTCGGGCACCTCGCCCTTGACGATGGCCTGGGCCAGGCCCTCGACGGCGGCGGTCTTGCCGACGCCGGGCTCACCGATCAGCACCGGGTTGTTCTTGGTGCGGCGGGAGAGGACCTGCATGACCCGCTCGATCTCCTTGGCCCGGCCGATGACCGGGTCCAGCTTGCCGTCGCGGGCGGCCTGGGTCAGGTTGCGGCCGAACTGGTCGAGGACCAGCGAGGTCGACGGGGTGCCCTCGGCGGGGCCGCCGGCAGCGGCCGGCTCCTTGCCCTGGTAGCCCGAGAGCAGCTGGATGACCTGCTGGCGGACCCGGTTGAGGTCGGCGCCGAGCTTGACCAGCACCTGAGCGGCGACGCCCTCGCCCTCGCGGATGAGGCCGAGCAGGATGTGCTCGGTGCCGATGTAGTTGTGGCCGAGCTGGAGGGCCTCGCGCAGCGAGAGCTCCAGGACCTTCTTGGCCCGCGGGGTGAAGGGGATGTGACCGGAGGGGGCCTGCTGGCCCTGTCCGATGATCTCCTCGACCTGCTGGCGCACGCCCTCGAGCGAGATGCCCAGGGACTCCAGCGCCTTCGCGGCGACACCCTCACCCTCGTGGATCAGACCCAGGAGGATGTGCTCGGTGCCGATGTAGTTGTGGTTGAGCATCCGGGCTTCTTCTTGAGCCAGGACGACGACCCGACGGGCTCGGTCGGTGAACCGTTCGAACATCTGCTGCTTCCCCTCTGACCGGCTCGGACGTGCGGTGCTGCTCCCCTCGCGGGGTGGTGCTGCCGACGTCGTCGACTGTTGTCCGTCCGAGGACGGGGCACCGGTCGTTCCACTGTAGTCACCGACGCGGGGTCGGGAGCGTGCGTGCACACCCTCCGGTCCTGCGTCTGCCCTGCACAACTGACGGTCCCGGACCGGTGTTCCGCCCCGGTTACGCCCTCAGCGCAACGGACCGAGGCCCGACCCCGGGAACGGGGTCGGGCCTCGTGACGTGCTGGAACGGCCCCGTCTCAGGGACCCGCGGCGCGCGGAGCGGGTCGTGGGGGGAGACGGGGTCCTTCCTCAGTGAGCTGCTTCGTAGGCGTCGACGACGGTGGCGGGGATGCGGCCCCGGTCGCTGACGTCGTGGCCGTTCTTGCGGGCCCAGTCGCGGATCGCGCCGGCCTGCTCGCGGTCCATCCGGCCGGCGCCGCCGCCGGTGGCCTTGGAACGGCCGGCGCCGGAGGCGCGGGTGCCGCGGCTGCTGACCTTGCGGGCGGCGTTGACGTACTTGCTGAACACGTCGCGCATCTCGCCGGCGTTCTTGTCCGACAGGTCGATCTCGTACGTGGTCCCGTCGAGGGAGAACGTCACGGTCTCGTCCGCCGAGACGTCGTCATCGAGGTCGTCACTGAGGATCACCTGGACCTTGCGAGCCATCTTGTTTCCCTTTTCCGTTGCTGGCCCCCGTGCGGCCGTGGAACTCGTCGCCATTTCGGCGACGCATTCATTGCACCACGACGCACGCGCATTGGACGAATCCGCGTGGCCATTCGCAGGAAAAGAGCCCCGATCGGGTCAGAATGGTCTAGGAAGTGATCGGGCGCACCAGCGGGAAGAGGATCGTCTCGCGGATCCCGAGACCGGTCAGCGTCATCATCAGGCGGTCCATCCCCATTCCCACACCACCGGTCGGGGGCATCCCGTACTCGAGTGCCTCGAGGAAGTCCTCGTCGAGCACCATCGCCTCGGGGTCACCGGCAGCGGCCAGCAGCGCCTGGGCGGTGAAGCGCTCGCGCTGGACGACGGGGTCGACGAGTTCGGAGTACCCGGTGCCCCGCTCGATGCCCCCGATGTAGAGGTCCCACTTCTCGGCCACGCCCTCGACCGACCGGTGCGCACGGGTGAGCGGGGAGGTCTCGGTCGGGTAGTCGACGACGAAGGTGGGGTCCTGCAGGGTGTCCTGGACGAGGGCCTCGAAGAGCTCCTCGACCAGCTTGCCGGCTCCCCAGGCGGGGTCGACGCCGACGTCCACCCGTTCGGCGTGCGCCCGCAGGGTCTCCACCGGGGTCGCCGGGGTGATCTCCTCCCCCAGCGCCTCCGAGGTGACCCCGTAGAGCGACACCTGCGGCCAGACGCCGGAGAGGTCGACCTCGGTGCCGTCGTGGTGCCGGGCGACGTGGTCGCCGAACAGCGCCGCGCAGCTCTCCTGCACCAGTTCGCGCGTCGTCGTCGCCATCTGCTGGTAGTCCGCGTGCGCCTCGTAGAACTCCAGCATCGCGAACTCCGGGGAGTGCGAGCTGTCGGCGCCCTCGTTGCGGAAGTTCCGGTTGATCTCGAACACCCGGTCCAGCCCGCCCACGATGCACCGCTTGAGGAACAGCTCCGGGGCGATGCGCAGGTACAGGTCGAGGTCGAAGGCGTTCATGTGCGTGCGGAAGGGCCGGGCGGTGGCCCCGCCGTGCACGACCTGCAGCATCGGGGTCTCGACCTCGAGGTAGCCGCGGGTGGTGAGCCCGGCGCGGACGGCGGCGTTCACCGCCGAGCGCTGGTGCACGACCCGGCGGGCCTCGTCGCGGACGATGAGGTCGACGTAGCGGCGGCGGACCCGCAGCTCCTCGCTCATCGGCTTGTGTGCGACCGGCAGCGGGCGCAGCGCCTTGGCGGCCAGCTGCCAGGAGTCGGCGAACACCGAGAGCTCCCCGCGGCGGGAGGTGCCCACCTCGCCGGTGACGAGCACGTGGTCGCCCAGGTCGACGTCGGACTTCCAGGCGGCCAGGGCCTCCTCGCCGACCCGGTCGCGGGAGAGCATGACCTGCAGCTCGGTGCCGCCCTCGCGCAGCGTCGCGAAGCACAGCTTGCCGGTGTTGCGGCTGAAGATGACCCGGCCGGTGACCCCGACGACCTGGCCGGTCGTCTGGTCGGCGTCCAGGTCGGGGTGGGCGGCGCGGACGTCGGCCAGCGACGTCGTGCGGGCCACGCCCACCGGGTAGGGGTCGACACCGGACTCCCGGAGCCGGTCGAGCTTGGCGCGGCGGACGCGCAGCTGCTCGGGCAGCTCGTCGTCGGGCTGTTCGGGTGGTTCGACGGTCACCCCACGAGCCTACGGAGTCCGGGCCCGGTGGCCCCGCTCACGTGCCTCCCTCAGCGCCCACCGGCCTGGTGCCGCTGGTGGGCCAGCCGCAGGCCGTGCACGGTGAGGTCGGGCTCGCGCTCCCCGATGGACCGGCAGCTGTCCACGACCAGCGGGTGCAGTCCCCCGGTGGCGACCACGACCGGGCCGACGCCGAACTGGGCGATCAGCTCGGCGGCGATCCGGGTGACCAGCCCGTCGACGAGCCCGGCGAACCCGAGCACCACCCCGGACTGCAGGGCGGCCACGGTGTTCTTGCCGATCGCCTGGGTGGGCACGGTCAGCTCCACCGAGCGCAGCTGGGCCGCGCGGGCGGCGAGGGCGTCCAGGGACACCTCGACGCCGGGGGCCAGCGCGCCGCCGAGGAACGCACCGGTCGGGCCGACGGCGTCCACGGTGGTGGAGGTGCCGAAGTCCACGACGACCACGGGCCGGCCGGTGCCGTCGGGGCGTCGTCCGAACAGCTCGTGCGCGGCGAGGGCGGTGACCACCCGGTCGGCGCCGACCTCGCGGGGGTTGTCCACGTGCAGCGGCACCCCGGTGCGCACGCCGGGACCGATGAGGGTGACCGGCACCTCGAGCCGGTCGAGCAGCTGCCGGAGGGTGGGCAGCAGCTGGGGCACCGTGGAGCAGGCGGCGACCCCGGTGACCTCGGTGTCGCGCAGCAGCCCGCGCCAGAGCAGCTGGAGCTCGTCGGCGGTGGCCCGGGGCTGGGTGCGCACCCGCCAGCAGCCGGCCACCCGGTCGCCGTCGAACACGGCGAGCACGGTGTGGCTGTTGCCGACGTCCACGGCCAGCAGCATCAGCCGGTCCGCAGGTCGAGGGCCAGGTCCAGGATGGGCGAGCTGTGCGTGAGGGCCCCGACCGACAGGTAGTCCACCCCGGTCTCGGCGACCTCGCGGGCCACGGCGAGGGTGAGCCCCCCGGTGGCCTCGGTCTCGGCCCGCCCGGCCACCGCGGCGACGGCCTCGCGCAGCACCGCCGGGCTCATGTTGTCCAGCAGCAGGAAGTCCGCCCCCGCCTCGACGGCCTCCACGGCCTGCGCGACGGTGTCCGCCTCCACCTGCACGGTCACCCGTGGCGCCCGCTCGCGGACGGCGGCCACGGCGGCGGCCACCGACCCGGCCGCGGCGACGTGGTTGTCCTTGATCATCGCGACGTCGTAGAGCCCCATCCGCTTGTTGGAGCCCCCGCCGCAGCGCACCGCGTACTTCTCCAGGGCGCGCAGCCCGGGGGTCGTCTTGCGGGTGTCCAGCACGACGGCACCGGTGCCGGCCACGGCGTCCACCCAGGCGCGGGTGGCGGTGGCGATGCCGCTGGCCCGGCTGGCGATGTTGAGCGCGCTGCGCTCGGCGGCCAGCAGCGCCCGGACGTGGCCGGACACCGTCAGCAGCACGTCCCCGCGGCGGACGACGTCGCCGTCGGCGGCCGAGGCGGTGATCGTGGCCGAGGGCGACAGTCGGCCGAACACCCGGGCGGCGACCGGGAGGCCGGCGACGACGCCGTCGGCCCGGGCGACCAGGTCGGCGGTGCCCCGCTGGGTGGCCGGCACGGTGGCCGCGCTGGTGACGTCGTGGGCCACGGCCTGGTCGGGGGCGTGCGGCAGCGGCGAGCCGCCGGTGAGGTCCTCGGCCAGGGTGCGCTCGACCAGCTCGGCCACCCAGGCCTCGGTGAGGCCGGTGCCGGTCAGGTCCCGGGCGTCACGGGGGGTGGCCACCTCGCTCACCAGGCCACCGCCACGGGGGTGCCCACCGGGCGGGGGGTCAGCTGCAGGGCGCCGTCGTGCCCCAGCTGCAGGTCCAGGTGCACCAGCCAGGCGTCCTCGGCGTCGGGGTGGTCCTCCCGCCAGTGGCAGCCGCGGGTCTCCTCGCGGGCGCCGGCGGCGGCGGTCAACGCGGTGGCCACGGTCAGCAGGTCGGTGGCCTCCCAGCCGGCGACCCCGGGCTCGGCGTCCCCGAGCCGGGCGGCCAGTCCGGCGAGCGCGCCGGCGGCCTCGGTCAGCCCGGCTCCGCTGCGCAGCGCGCCGACCCGGGCCGACATCGTCGCGGTGAGCTCGGTGCGGGCGGCCGGGTCGAGCAACCCGTCGGCGTGGGCGGCGTGCGGCGGGACCTCCTCGGGGACCGGGAGCTCGACGGCCAGCGCCGCACCGATCCGGCCGGCGAACACCAGGCCCTCCAGCAGCGAGTTCGAGGCCAGCCGGTTGGCCCCGTGCACACCGGTGCAGGCGACCTCGCCGCAGGCGTAGAGCCCGGGCACCGTCGTCCGGCCGGTGAGGTCGGTGGCCAGGCCGCCCGAGGCGTAGTGCGCGGCCGGGGTGACCGGCACCAGCTCGGTGACCGGGTCGACGCCGGCCTCCCGGCAGCGGGCCACGATGGTCGGGAAGCGGTCGGCCAGGCCCTCGACGTGGCGGGCGTCGAGGAACACGTGGTCCACCCCGTCGCGCAGCTGCACCCGGGTGATCGCCTTGGCGACGACGTCGCGGGGGGCGAGCTCGGCGAGCGGGTGCACGCCGACCATGAACCGCTCCCCGGCGGCGTCGCGCAGCAGCGCGCCCTCCCCGCGCAGCGCCTCGGACACCAGCGGCTGCTGACCGCGGGCGCCCGGGCCCAGGTACAGCGCAGTGGGGTGGAACTGGACGAACTCCAGGTCGGTGGCGACCGCCCCGGCGCGCAGGCCCAGCGCGACACCGTCGCCGGTGGACACGGCCGGGTTGGTGGTGGCCGCGTAGACCTGGCCCATCCCGCCGGTGGCCAGCACGACCGCCCGCGCCCGGACGGCGCCGACGCCGTCGGAGCTGCCCTCCCCCAACACGTGCAGGGTGACCCCGGCGGCCCGCCCGGCGGCATCGGTGACCAGGTCCAGCACCATGGCGTGCTCGACCAGGGTGATCCCGGGGTCGGCGGTGACCGCGGCGTGCAGCGCGCGCTGCACCTCGGCGCCGGTGGCGTCGCCGCCGGCGTGCACGATCCGGTCGGCGTGGTGACCGCCCTCGCGGGTGAGCAGCAGGTGCCCGTCGGGGCCGCGGTCGAAGGCAGCGCCCCAGCTGATCAGCTGGCGCAGCCGGTCGGGGCCCTCGGTGACCAGCGCGGCCACGGCCGCCGGGTCGCACAGCCCCACGCCGGCCACCTCGGTGTCGGCGGCGTGGTCGGCCGGGGAGTCGGTGTCGGCGAGCACCGCGGCGATGCCGCCCTGCGCCCACCGGGTCGACCCGTCGTCCACCTCGACCTTGGTAACGACGGCGACCGACAGGCCCGCGGCCCGGGCGTGCAGCGCCACGCACAGCCCGGCGACGCCGGACCCGACGACGCAGACGTCCGCGGTCAGCTCCCAGCCCGGCACCGGGGCGGCCAGCCGCAGGGGCAGGCCGGTGGGCAGCGGGGGCCCGGCGACCGGGGTGGCGCTGGGGTGGACCGCGGTGGTGGTCACCGGCCGGGCTCGACGACGTCCCCGCGCACGAGCCCGTTGCCGGCGACCCCCGGCGGCGGGGTGGCCGGGTCGGTGCCCAGCTCCACCACCCGGTTCTGCCCGTCGACGTGCACGACGGTCGGGATGTGCGCCTTGGCCTCGGCGTCGTCCACCAGCCCGTAGCTGATCAGGATCACCAGGTCCTCGGGGTGCACCAGGTGCGCGGCCGCGCCGTTGATGCCGAGCACGCCCGAACCGCGCCGGCCGGGGATCACGTAGGTCTCCAGCCGGGCGCCGTTGGTGACGTCGACGATGGCGACCTGCTCGCCGGCCAGCAGGTCCGCGGCGTCCATCAGGTCCTCGTCGACGGTCACCGAGCCCACGTAGTGCAGGTCGGCCTGGGTCACGGTGGCCCGGTGGATCTTGGACTTGAGCATGGTGCGCATCATCGGGATACCCCCAGGTGGACGGCGGTGTTGTCGATCAGTCGGGTGCTGCCGGCGCGGGCAGCGACGAGCAGGCGGGCCGGGCCCTCCGCCGGCGCGGGGCCGAGGTCGGGGTCGGTCAGGGCGAGGTAGTCGAGCACCAGGCCGGGTGCGGTGTCCAGCACGGCGTGCGCGGCGGCGAGCACCGCGTCGGCCCCGTCGGACCCGGCAGCGGACCCCGCACGCAGGGCCGCGGACAGGGCGGCCGCCGCGGTGCGCTGGTCGCCGTCGAGGAACCGGTTGCGGGAGCTCAGCGCCATCCCGTCGTCCTCACGGACCGTGGGGACGCCCACGACCTCGACGCCGAGGGCGAGCTCGCGGGCCATGCCGCGCACCAGGGTGAGCTGCTGCCAGTCCTTCTCCCCGAAGACCGCGACGTCCGGGCGCACCAGGCCGAAGAGCTTGGCGACGACGGTCAGCACCCCGGCGAAGTGCCCGGGGCGGACGGCGCCCTCCAGCACGTCACCCGCCGGGCCGGGCTGCACGGTCACACCGGTCGCCGGCTCGGGGTAGACGTCGGTGACACCGGGGTGGAAGACCACGTCGGCGCCCTCCTCGGCCAGGGCAGCGAGGTCGGCGTCCCAGGTGCGGGGGTAGCGGTCGAAGTCCTCCCCCGGCCCGAACTGGGTCGGGTTGACGAAGACGGAGACGACGACGCTGCCGCCGAGCCCGCGGGCGGCCCGCACCAGCGTGCGGTGCCCCTCGTGCAGGGCGCCCATGGTGGGCACCAGCACGACCGGGGCGGGGAGCGTGGCCAGCACCTCGCGCAGCTCGCCGACGGTCTCGGCGACCACGGGCAGCCGCAGCGCGGTGTTCGCGGTCATCGCGGCACGTCCTGTCCGGCGGCGTCGAGCAGCTCGGTGAGCGGGGCTGCCTCGTGCGGCTTGAGCCGCCCGGCGGCCGCGGCCCGCTCGGTGGTGCGGCGGGCCATCGCCACGTAGGCGCCGACGGCGTCGGGGGCCCGCTCGGCGAGGGTGGCCAGGTGCCCGGCGACCGTGCCGACGTCCCCCCGGCTGACCGGGCCGGTGAGCCCGGCGTCCCCGCGGCGCAGCCCGTTGTCCAGGGCGGCGGTCAGCAGCGGGCCCAGCACCCGGGCCGGGCTGTCCACGCCGGCGGCGCGGAGCAGGTCCGCGGCCTCGGCGACCAGCGTGACCAGGTGGTTCGCGCCGGTGACCAGCGCTGCGTGGTAGAGCGCCCGGTCGTCCTCGGCGACCCAGAAGGGCTCGCCGCCCATCTCCAGCGACAGCGTCTCGGCCACTGCACGGTGCTCGGGACGGCTGGTCACGCCGAACGCGGTGCCGGTGAGCCGGGCGACGTCCTCGGGACCGCCGGAGAAGGTCATGGCCGGGTGCAGCGCCAGGCTGAGCACGCCGTGCTCCTCCGCGGGGGCCAGCACGGCCAGGCCGTGGGCGCCGGAGGTGTGGAAGGCCAGCTGGCCGCGACGCCAGGCGCCGGTGCCGGCCAGGCCGGCGACCAGCCCGGGCAGGGTGTCGTCGGGGACGGCGAGCACCACGAGGTCGCTGGCGGCCACCACCTCGTCGGCGGGCAGCAGCGGGACCCCGGGCAGCAGCCGGCCGGCGCGCTCGGCGGAGGCGGTGGACACCCCCGACGCGGCGACGACGTCGTGACCGGCGGCGGCGAGGGCCGCACCGAGGACGGAGCCGACCCGGCCGGCGCCGACGATGCCCACGCGGAGGCGGGCGGGGGGCGGGACGGGTCCTGCGGGCGTGCGGCGGGCACGGTTCACGGGGGTGCACCTCTCGTTCCAGTCCCTCGCGGGTACCGGACTGTCGGCGGGTGCGGCTCCTCGTCGTCGGGGAGCCGCGGGTGGATCGGGTGGTGCGGCGACGCGGGCCCCTGCTGCGACCGGGTGTGTCACGCAGGTGTCGTGTCGTCGGCGAGTGTGTTATCCCAGGGGCCGCTCGGCAACGCACGGCGGCTGTGTGCTGACTCACCCGTGGGGCTCGGTAGGTTCGCCGCGTCGGCGACGCGGCCGGCCAGCACCCCCGAGGAGCACCCCCTGAGCACGTCCGACTCCTACGCAGGACGCACCGCCCTGGTCACCGGCGGCAGCCGGGGCATCGGGCTGGCCATCGCCCGCAGCCTGGTCGACCGCGGCGCCCGGGTGGTGCTCACCGCCCGCAAGCCCGAGGCGCTCGCCGAGGCGGTCGAGGCCCTCGGCGGCCCGGAGGTCGCCGTCGCGGTGGCCGGCAACGCCGGGGACCCCGAGCACCGCGCCGAGGCGGTCCGCACCGCGATCGACACGTTCGGCAGCCTGGACTGCCTGGTCGGCAACGTGGGGATCAACCCCTACTACGGACCCCTGATCGAGGCCCCGCTGGACGCCTTCCGCAAGATCCTGGACACCAACGTCGTCGGCACCCTGGGCCTGGTCCAGGAGGCGCACCGGGCGTGGATGGGCCAGCACGGCGGGTCGGTGCTCATCGTGGCCTCGGTCGCCGGGCTGAAGTCCAGCGCCGGGATCGCCGCCTACGGGGTCAGCAAGGCGGCGCTGGTCAACCTCACCACCCAGCTGGCCGTCGAGCTCGGTCCGCAGCGGATCCGGGTGAACGCCGTCGCCCCGGCCGTGGTCAAGACCAAGTTCGCCGAGGCGCTGTTCACCGGCCGGGAGGACGAGGTCTCCGGGCAGTACCCGGTCGGCCGGCTCGGTGTGCCCGAGGACATCGGCGAGGCCGCGGCCTACCTGCTGTCCGACGGCGCGGGCTGGGTGACCGGTCAGACCCTGGTGCTCGACGGCGGCGCGCTGAGCCAGGGCCCCATCTAGAGAAGGACCTCGTCCCTCCCCACGACACGCTGCGCGCGCCGCGGGTCCCGGGGACGAGGCCGTTCCAGACCGTCACTTCCCCCTGAGCACCCGGGCGAGGACGTCGTCGCCGTCGTCGTCCTCGGCGGCGCGGCGGCGCCGGCGGCCGCCCCCACCGGCGGTCGCACCGGACTCCTCGAGGATCTGGGTCAGCCGCTGGTGGCCGGCGGTCTCGTAGACGTCCGGTTCGTGCTCGGGCTCCTGGGGGACGGCGACGACCTCCTCCTCCGGGGCCGCGCGACGGTGCCGGCGTGGGGCTGGACCGTCCTGGGGCGTGCGCGCGACCGCGGCCGGGGCGTCCCAGAGGGCCGCGTGCGAGCCGGTCGTGGGGCCGGGTGCGGGTTCCGGCCTCGGCTCGGGCTCGGGCTCGGGCTCGGGCTCCGGCTCGACGACCCGCGGCAGGGCCTGGGTGGACTCGGCAGGGCCGGGAGGGGCCGGTACCGGGGGCGGGACGGCGCGGCGGGGCTGCTCGACGACGGGCTCGGAGAGGGGGGTCCCCTCCAGCAGGCGCGCGTCGGGTGCGCCCAGCAGCGGGCGGTCGGCCGGCATCCGGATGGACTGGGTGCGCATCACGATCCGCTCGACCAGCATCTCCCCGGACAGCTGCTCGGTGAGCTCCCGCCGCAAGCGGCCCATGTCGGCGCGCAGCTCACCGAGCCCGGCCAGCTGGTCGCGCAACTGGGCCACCGAGGCGAGGTCCGCGCGCATCTGGTCCAGCTCGGCGCGCATGGCCTCCTGCGCCTCGCGGCGCAGCTGGTTCTCCAGCGTCAGCTCGAACTCCCGGCGGGCGGCGACCTCACGCTCCAGCTCGAGCTCGTAGGCCTGCCGCAGCTCGGCCTCCCGCCCGGCGGCGACGGCCTGGTCGGTGGACCGTCGGCCGGCGGCGAACGCGGCGATGACGAACGCCCAGGCGACGGCGATGACGGCCAGGCGGAGGTAGAGCGCGTCCTCGGTGAGGAAGACGGCCAGCGTGGCAGCGATGGCCAGGGCGAACCCGAGCACCAGTCCGACGACCCGGACGACGGGGTTCAGGCCGGGCCGGGACGTGCCGGGGACCCGCGGTCCCGTCTCGTCCGGCTCACCTGCCACATCCGTGACCTTACGGGCTCCCGGACCCCCCTCGGCCGTGACCTGCCCCGCTGTCGGACGCGCCGGTCCGCGCCGGCGGTGCCACAGTCGTCCCGGTGAGCCTCACCCTCCTCGACTGGCGCCGACAGGTGCACGCCCTCTACGCCGCCGTGCGGGCCGAGCCCGACCCCGCCGCCGGGTGGGCCGCCTGGCGGGCCGGCCGCGACGCGCTGTTCGCCGACCACCCGGACTCCCCGCTGGGCCCCGACGCCCGGGCCGCCTTCACCGGGCTGCCCGTCGCCGACCACGACCCGGCCTTCCGTTTCCGGGCCCGGCTGGACACCGACGTCGAGCCCCAGCACCTGTCGCTGCCCACCGCCGACGACGGCGTCGTCGACCTCGACCTGCTGGGCCGGGTCACCCTGGGCGACCTGGGCCGGCTCGACGTGTGGTGGCTCGGGGGCTACGGCGGGGGCGTCTTCCTGCCCTTCCGCGACGGCAGCGCGGGCCAGACGACGTACGGCGGGGGGCGCTACCTGCTCGACACCGTCAAGGGCGCCGACCTCGGCGGGGACGACGGGCACCTCGTCGTCGACCTGAACTTCGCCTACCACCCCTCGTGCACCTACGACCCGCGCTGGTCCTGCCCCCTGCCCCAGGCCGGCAACCAGCTCGATGCCGTCGTCCCGGTCGGCGAGCAGCTCCCCGAGAACGGCTGGTACTAGAAGGACCCCTCTGCCCCCCACACCTCGCAAGCTCGGCGCGGGCCCCTGCAGAGGGGCCGCTGACGCCAGAGGCGGGCACCCCGTGTGGGGTGCCCGCCTCTGCGGTCCGGTCCTTCGCGCTACTGGGCGAGGATCGGGTCCGTGCTGAGGACCTGGGCCATCGAGATCTCGCCCTGGATCAGGGCCTGGTTGGTGGCCGCACCCAGGTCGTAGTCGCCCAGCGAGGCGAACTGGAAGCCGTAGACGTCCTCGAGCCCGATCTGGCAGAAGGGCCGGGTCGGGCACTCGGGGGTGGCGCCCAGGATCAGCGAGCCGTCCGAGCAGGCCTCGGCGAGCTCGGACATCGTGGTGATGCCGCCCAGCTCCTCCTGCAGCGCGACGGTGATCGCGAAGGCGTTGCTGTCCTCGGCCTCGGCGGGCTCGCCGAAGGTCAGCCCGGCCGGGGTCCCCAGGCCGCGCAGGACCTCGACGCTGGAGTCCAGGTCACCGGAGACCACGGCCTCGTCGGGGTTGCCGTCCAGGTACTCGGCGACCGTGCCGACGTACTCGGGGAAGACCTGGAACTGGCCGGCCTGCAGGGCGGGCAGGTAGGCCTCGCGCTGCCCGACGGTCTGCACGGTGGCGGTGAAGCCGGCGTTGTTCAGCGCCCCGGCGTAGACGTTGGCCAGGATCTGGCTCTCGGTGAAGCTGGCCGCCCCGACGGTGACCGAGCCGCTGCCGGTGACGCCCGAGCCGAGGTCGTTCTCCTCGACGTAGGCGGCCGCGGCGTCGGTGACGCTCTGCCGCTCGACGTCCACGGCGGCGTTCAGGCCGACCAGGTCCTCGGTGGTGAGCACCTCCGAGACGGTGTTCAGGGCGTCGATCGCGGTGGGGTTGGCCTCGGAGTACGTGGTCTCCAGGGCCGGGATGATGTTGTCGACGGCCTGGAGCTCCTTGTCGTCCTCCATCACCACGAGGTTGTCGTCGGCGATCGGCGCGCAGGCGCTGCCGGAGGCCTGGCCGCCGTCGCTGCCGCCGGAGCCGTTGCCCGAGGAGCCGGACTCGCCGCAGGCGGCGGTGGCCAGCACCGCGGCGATGGCGAACGGAGTGAGTACGCGGGCGCGCATGCGCATGTGGTCCGCCTTCTGTGTCCCGCGTCCCCGGTCCCGGGGACGACGCGTGTCTGGCGGGAGGTGTCCCGCGGCCCTTGAGAGAACCCGGTGTGCCCTCACCAGCGCAAACCCTCGGGTGCACCGTGACCGATTCGTTGCCGAACGACAGACGGGCACCCCCGTGGGGGTGCCCGTCCGTCGTCGTCCTCGCGTTACTGCGCGAAGACCGGGTCCGTCGACAGGGCCAGGGCCAGGGAGATCTCGCCCTGGATGAGCGCCTGGTTGGTGGGGGCACCGAGGTCGTAGTCGTTCACCTGGGCGAAGGTGAAGCCGTAGGTCTCCTCGAGGCCGGGCTGGCAGAAGGGCCGGGTCGGGCACTCGGGCGTGCCACCGAGGACCAGGGACCCGTCGGAGCAGGCCTCGGCCAGCTCGGACAGGGTGGTGACCCCGCCGAGCTCGTCCTGCAGCGTGGTGGTGATGGCGAAGGCGTTCTCGTCGGCGGCCTCGGCCGGCTCGCCGAAGGTCAGGCCGACGGCCTCACCCAGGGGGCGCAGCACCTCGACGGTCGCGTCGAGGTCGGAGCTGGCGACCGCCTCGTCGGGGTTGCCGTCCAGGTACTCGGTGAGCGTCCCGACGTACTCGGGGAAGACGTCGAAGTCCCCGGCCTCGAGCGCGGGCAGGTAGGTCTCGCGCTGGCCGACGGTCTGCACGCTCGCGGTGTAGCCCGCGGCGTTCAGGGTGTCGGCGTAGACGTTGGCCAGGATCTGGCTCTCGGTGAAGCTGGCGGCGCCGACGACGACGGCACCGCTCCCGGCGGTCGCGTCGGCGCCCAGGTCGTTGTCGCTGACGTAGGCCGCGGCGACGTCCTCGGCGGACTGCCGCTCGATGTCCACCCCGGAGTTCATCGCGACCAGGTCCTCGGTGGTGAGCACCGTGGAGATGGAGCTGAGCACCTCGAGCACCCCGGGGTTCGCCTCGGAGAACGCGGTGTTGATCGCCGGGATGATGTTGTCGACGGCCTGCAGGCCCTTGTCGTCCTCGAGGACGACGAGCTGGTCGCCGGGGATCGGCGCGCAGGCGTCGCCGGAGGCCTCCCCGCCGCTGCCCGCGCTGGTGCCGGACGAACCGGACTCACCGCAGGCGGCGGTGGCGAGCACCGTGGCGACGGCGAACGTGGTGGTGAGGATGCGGGCGCTGGTGCGCATGGGTCCGCCTTCTGTGTCCCGCGCCCCCGGTCCGGGGGCGACGCGTGTCTGGCGGGAGGACTCCCGCAGCGCACGACTCTGCGCCGCACCACCGACCTGTGCAATCGACCGTTGCCGTCCCGTGACCTACCGGGGGGAGGAACCGGCTCCGACGAGGTCGTCCCGGTCGTCGGCGGCCGGCAGGTCGACCGGCTCGTCGACCGGCCGGCGGTTCCTGGCCCGGCTGAACGGCAGGGTCTTCTGACCGGGGGTGACGGCGAAGCTGACCAGCGCCAGCAGGACCTCGGTGATGAGGGCCAGCAGCGCCACGAGCAGGGCCCCGGCCATCACCACGCCGTTGTCCTGCCGGGCGAAGCCGGTGCGGATGACCGAGCCGAGCGTGCCGCCGCCCAGGAGGGCGGCCAGGGTGGCGGTGGCGACGACCTGCACGGCTGCTGTCCGGATGCCGGTCATCATCAGCGGCACCGCCAGCGGCAGCTCGGCGCGGAAGACCACCTGCTTCTCGCTCATGCCCATCGCCCGCGCGGACTCCACGACGTCCCGGTCGACCTCGCGGAAGCCGACGTAGGTGTTGGCCAGGATCGGCGGGATGGCGAAGACCGTCAGGGCGATCACCGGCGCCCAGATCGTGAACCCGATCGGCGTCACCGCGAAGATCGTCAGGATCGCCAGCGTGGGGACGGCGCGGGACACGTTGGCCAGGCCGACGGTCAGCGCCCCGCCGCGGCCGGTGTGCCCGAGGACGACCGCCAGCGGGACGGCGACGACCAGGGCGATCCCCAGCGAGAGCCCGGCGATCTGCAGGTGCTGGCCGGCCAGGTCGAGGATGCCGCGCGGGCGGGTCCAGTTGACCGGGTCGTTGAGGTAGAGGAACGCGTCCCCGACGACGCTCACGCGGCGGCCTCCACGGTCTGGGCGGGCGTCCCGGTGGACGAGGTGACCGCCCGGGTGGGTGTGCGGGTCCAGGGCGTGAGCACCCGCTCAAGCAGGGCCAGCAGCTGGTCGGCGATGAGGGCCAGCACGACGCAGGCCAGGGTGCCGAAGACGATCGGCGGCCGGTAGTAGTTCGCGCTGAAGCCGTTGACGATGATGATCTGGCCCAGCCCGCCCTGGCCCACGACGACCCCGACGGTCACCAGCGCCACGGTGGAGACCGTGGCGATCCGGAGCCCGGCCATGATCGAGGGCAGCGCCAGCGGGATCTCCACCTTCAGCAGCAGCCGGCCCGGGCCGTAGCCCATGCCCCGCGCCGCCTCGACGGCGTCGGCGGGCACCGCCTGCAGCCCGGCCAGGAAGTTCCGCACCAGGATGACCAGCGAGTAGAGCACCAGGCCGACCGCGACCGTCGTCTCCGACAGCCCGGTGAAGGGCGCCAGGAAGGCGAACATGGCCAGCGACGGGATCGTGTAGACCAGCGTCGAGACGCCGAGGACGGGCCCGGTGAGGTACCGGCTGCGCCGGGCGAGCAGGGCCAGCGGGAACGCGATCACCGCCCCGATCAGCACCGAGACGACGGTCAACCTGACGTGCTGGGCCAACAACGGCATGATGGTGCCCCAGTTGTCGACCACCCACGAGGGGCTGAACCAGGGGTTCGGCGCCGCGTCCACCGCGAGCACCGTCATCTCGCTCGCTGCGCTCACCGAGTGCTCACCAGGAAGGCCACCGCGTGGACGCTACTGCCACCTCCACCGCACCCACCACCGCTGACGCAGGTCAGGGGGGCGCCGAGCACATCCGCCTCGAGGGGGTCAGCAAGGTCTACGCCGACGGCACGGTCGGCGTGCAGGAGCTCGACCTGGACTTCGCCGCCGGTGAGCTGACCGTGCTGGTCGGCCCCTCGGGCTGCGGGAAGACCACCACGATGAAGATGATCAACCGGATCATCGAGCCCAGCACGGGCCGGATCCTGGTCGGTGACGACGACGTGACCCGGGTCGACCCGGTCCAGCTGCGACGCCGGATCGGCTACGTCATCCAGAACGTCGGGCTCTTCCCGCACCAGTCCATCCGGACCAACGTCGGCACCGTCCCCAAGCTCCTGGGCTGGGACAAGAAGCGCACCCGCGACCGCGTCGAGGAGCTGCTCACCACCGTCGGCCTGGACCCCGCCACCTTCGGTGACCGCTACCCCCACCAGCTCTCCGGTGGCCAGCGTCAGCGCGCCGGCGTCGCCCGCGCCCTGGCCGCCGACCCCTCGGTGCTGCTGATGGACGAGCCGTTCTCCGCCGTGGACCCGGTCGTGCGCGAGCGCCTGCAGGGTGAGTTCCTCCGCCTCCAGGAGACCGTCCGCAAGACGATCGTCTTCGTCACCCACGACATCGAGGAGGCCGTGCGCCTCGGTGACCGGATCGCGGTGATGAGCGAGGGCGGCAAGGTCGAGCAGTACGCCACCCCCGCCGAGCTGCTGGGCCGTCCGGCCAGCCCGTTCGTGGCCGACTTCGTGGGCTCGGACCGCGCGCTCAAGCGGCTGGCCGTCACCGGCATCGCCGTCGAGGACCTCGAGCACCCGCCCGTCGTGCACGTCGACGACAGCCGGGCGCAGGTCCGCGAGGTGCTCGAGCGGGCCGGCGCCCGCTGGGCCGTCGTCCTCGACGACCGGGAGGACCTGCACGGCTGGATCTCCACCGACCGCGCCGCCGGCGAGGGCAGCGTCTACGACGCCAGCCGGCGGATGGAGGCCTGGGTCCCGGTCGACTCCACGCTCAAGAACGCCTTCGCCATCATGCTGCGGATGGAGGCCGGCTGGGTGGCCGTGCTGGACGGCGGCCGCTTCCTCGGCGTCCTCACCCCCGAGTCCCTGCACCGCGCCCTGCGGCGGAGCGTGGAGGGCCAGGTCCCCGAGACCGCCGGAGCCGTCTGACCCCCTCGTCGATCAGGTGGGACGACCACTGTGCGTCCTCGTCCACCGACGTCGGTGGATGAGGACGCACGTCCGTCGTCGGAGCTGATCCAGGAGCAGCAGCTAGGCCGACTCCTCCGGGCCCTCGGGGACCTTGCAGGTGTGTTCCAGGAAGAGGGCTGCGGCGACCAGGGCCGTGGACATGGCGACGCCCACACCCGCGGCGAGTGCGTCCGAGGGGGCGGCGGCGAGGCGGCCGACCTCGGTGAGGGCGTGGACCAGGGCGCCGGCCCACAGGCCGGTGAAGGCCGCGCCCGCCCAGGCGCTGGCCTGGGCGAGGACGGCCAGCCGGGCGACCAGCATCGGCTCGACCGGGCGTGCCGCGGCGGCGCCGGAGCGGCCGGGGGCCGGACGGCGGTCGCGCTCGGCGGCGAGGCGGGCCCGCAGCGTGCGGGCCCCGAGGCCCTCGGCGGCGGCGAGCAGGCCGATCGGCAGCGGCTGCCACCAGCGCAGCGCCGGCAGGTCGCCGTAGAACGTGCCCACGACCAGCCAGCCGATGACGGCGGCCCCCACGGCCACCACGGCGAGGTCGCGCCGGGAAACCGGCTTCACGCCAGCTGCTCCCAGCGGACGACGCCCTCGACGTCCTCGGTGGGCAGCCCGGCCAGCACGTCGGAGACCCGCCCGTGGCCCGGCAGCTCGGCCCGGGGGTCCAGGGCCAGCCACGGGACCAGCACGAAGGCCCGTTGGTGCGCCCGGGGGTGCGGCAGCGTCAGCTCGGGGTCCTCGGACAGCACGGGGGTGCCGTCGTCCCCGGTGACCGTGATGACGTCGACGTCCAGCGTGCGGGGGCCGAAGCGGACCCCCCGGGTGCGCCCGGCGGCGTCCTCGAGCTCGTGGCACAGCGCCAGCCAGCCGGCGGCGTTCCGCTCCCCGCGGACGACGGCGGCGGCGTTGAGGAACGGCGGTTGCTCGACCGGGCCCCACGGCGGGGTCTCGTAGAGCACCGACCGGGCCACCAGCCCCTCGCCGGTGAGCGCCCGCAGGGCGGTGCGCAGCGTGCCGGCCCGGTCGCCCAGGTTGGCACCGAGGGACAGGACGGCGCGGGTCATCGCGTCCTGCGGATGCGCACGGTGACGTCGTCGAAGGGCACGCCCAGGTCCGCCTCGGGCTTGTGCACGGTGATCTCGACCGCGTCGACCAGGGCGTTCGCCAGGCAGACGTCGGCCAGCCGCTGCGCCAGGGTCTCCAGCAGGTCGACCGGCTCACCGGTGAGCACCGCGTGCAGCTGCTGGGCCAGCTCGGCGTAGTTCACCGTCTTGTCCAGGTCGTCACCGGCGGCCGCCGGGGCGGTGTCCACGTCCAGCACGGCGTCGACGGTGAACGTCTGGCCCTGCTCGCGCTCCACGGCGTAGACGCCGTGGTTCGCGTGCGCGGTCAGGCCACGGACGGCGATCTGGTCAGGCACGGGAGCTCCTCGGTCGGGCGGCGCGGACCGCGGCCACGGTACGGACGGCGTCCACCGACGGTCCCGCGTCGTGCACCCGCACCCCCCAGGCACCGGCCTGGGCGGCGAGCACCGTGGTGGCCAGGCTGGCGGCGTCCCGCTGCTCGGCCGGCCGGACGACACCGTCCTCGTCGGCCAGCAACCGGCCCAGGAAGCTCTTGCGGGAGGCCCCGACCAGCAGGGGCAGTCCGATGCCGACCAGCCGGTCCAGCCCGGCCAGCAGGGACCAGTTGTGCTCGGCGTTCTTGGCGAAGCCGAGCCCGGGGTCCAGCACCAGCTGGGACGGGTCGACACCGGCGGCCACGACGTCCTCGACCCGGGCGGTGAGCTCGGCGCAGACCTCGGTGACGACGTCGCCGTAGCGGGCCGCGGCGTACATCTCCCGGCTGTGGCCGCGCCAGTGCATGAGCACCCAGGGCACGCCACGCTCGGCGACCAGCGGCGCCATCCCGGCGTCGGCCAGCCCGCCGCTGACGTCGTTGACCAGCTGCGCACCGGCGTCCAGGGCGGCGGCGGCCACCTCGGCCCGCGTGGTGTCGATGCTGACCCGGATGCCGGCCGCGGCCAGCTCCCGCACCACGGGCACGACCCGGGCGCACTCCTCGGCTGCCTCCACCCGGTCGGCACCGGGGCGGGTGGACTCCCCGCCCACGTCGACCCAGTCGGCACCCGCAACGTGCATGGCCAGCCCGTGGGCGACCGCGCTGGGCGTGTCGGCGAAGCAGCCGCCGTCGGAGAAGGAGTCGGGCGTGACGTTCAGGACGCCCATCACCTGACAGCGGTCGGTGACGGGCAGGCTCACCTCGCGAGCACCAGGCCCATCGCCTCGGACCGGGTGGAGGCGTTCTCCTTGAAGATGCCGCGCACCGCCGAGGTCATCGTGCGGGTGCCGGGCTTGCGGACCCCGCGCATCGCCATGCACAGGTGCTCGGCCTCCACGACCACGATCACGCCGCGGGGGTGCAGGGCCGACATCATCGCGTCGGCGATCTGCTTGGTCATCCGCTCCTGCACCTGGGGGCGGCGGGCGTACACCTCGACCAGCCGGGCCAGCTTGCTCAGGCCGGTCACCCGGCCGTCCTCGCCCGGGATGTAGCCGATGTGCGCGACCCCGTGGAAGGGCACCAGGTGGTGCTCGCAGGTCGAGTACAGCGCGATGTCCTTGACCAGCACGAGCTCGTCGTGGTCCTCGTCGAAGGTCGTCGACAGCACCTCCGCCGGGTCCTGGTGCAACCCGGCGAAGGTCTCGGCGTAGGCCCGGGCGACCCGGGCCGGGGTCTCCCGGAGCCCGGGGCGGTCGGGGTCCTCCCCCACCGCGATCAGCAGCTCCCGCACCGCGGCCTCGGCCCGCGCGTGGTCCACCTGATCGGCGGAGTGCGGCACGGGCCGAGGGTCGACGGCGTGGTCGACGTGCGTGCTCACCAGTGCTGCGGGGCGCCGGCGTCGCCCACGGGGAGGGGCTTCTCGACGTCCCCACCGCCGTGGCCGTTCAGGGCCCCGTTGCCGCGGGCCCGCTCGGCCGGGGTGAGCACCGGCGGCTCGGCGGACGGCGTGCGCTTGCCGAAGCCGCTGTAGGGAGCCAGGTTCGGCCGCTTGGAGACACCGGCGCAGATGCGCGCCATGTCGTCCTTGGTCAGCGTCTCCTTCTCCATGAGCTCGAGCACCAGGTCGTCCAGGACGTGCCGGTACTCGACCAGGATCTCCCAGGCCTCGTCGTGCGCGGCCTCGATCAGCGCGCGCACCTCGGAGTCGATGTCGGCGGCGACGGCCTCGGAGTAGTCCGAGCGCGAGCCCATGTCGCGGCCCATGAACGGCTGGGCGTCGGTGCTGCCGTACTTGACCGCACCGAGCTTGGCGCTCATGCCGTACTCGGTGACCATCGACTTGGCCATCGCGGTGGCCTTCTCGATGTCGTTGCCGGCACCGGTGGTCGGCTCGTGGAAGACCAGCTCCTCGGCGGCCCGGCCACCCAGGGCGTAGGCCAGGGTGTCGATCATCTCCGAGCGGGTCTGGGTGTACTTGTCCTCGGTCGGCAGCACGAGGGTGTGCCCCAGCGAGCGGCCGCGCGGCAGGATCGTCACCTTGTGCACCGGGTCCAGGTTGGGCAGGGCGTGCGCGACCAGCGCGTGCCCGCCCTCGTGGTAGGCGGTGACCTTCTTCTCCTTCTCGCTCATCGCCCGGGTCTTGCGCTCGGGGCCGGCGAGCACGCGGTCGATCGCCTCCTCGAGGGTGGCGTCGGTGACGAGCGTGCCGCCGTGCCGGGCGGTGAGCAGCGCGGCCTCGTTGAGCACGTTGGCGAGGTCGGCACCGGTGAAGCCGGGGGTGCGACGGGCCAGGGTCTCGAGGTCGACGTCGTCGGCCAGCGGCTTGCCGGTGGCGTGCACCTTGAGGACGGCGACGCGGCCCAGCAGGTCGGGCCGGTCGACGGCGATCTGCCGGTCGAAGCGGCCCGGGCGCAGCAGCGCCGGGTCGAGGATGTCGGGCCGGTTGGTCGCGGCGATCATGATGACGCCGCCCTTGACGTCGAAGCCGTCCATCTCGACCAGCATCTGGTTGAGGGTCTGCTCGCGCTCGTCGTGGCCGCCGCCCATGCCGGCGCCGCGGTGCCGGCCGACGGCGTCGATCTCGTCGATGAAGATGATCGCCGGGGCGTTGGTCTTGGCCTGCTCGAACAGGTCGCGGACCCGGCTGGCGCCGACGCCGACGAACATCTCCACGAAGTCCGAGCCGGAGATCGAGTAGAACGGCACGCCGGCCTCGCCCGCCACGGCGCGGGCCAGCAGCGTCTTGCCGGTGCCGGGAGGGCCGAACAGCAGCACGCCCTTGGGGATCTTCGCGCCGATCGCCTGGTACTTGACCGGGTTCTGCAGGAAGTCCTTGATCTCGTGCAGTTCCTCGATGGCCTCGTCGGCCCCGGCGACGTCGGCGAACGTCGTCTTCGGGGTGTCCTTGCTGACCACCTTGGCCTTGCTCTTGCCGAAGGCCATGACCCCGCGGCCACCGCCCTGCATCGAGCTGAACAGCCAGAACAGCAGACCGAGGATGATCAGGAACGGCAGGAAGCTGACCAGGATCGACACCAGGAGGTTGTCCTGGGTGACGTTGGTGTCGAAGCGGACCGGGTTGTCCGACCCGCTGCCGTCGGTGCCGCGGACCAGGTCGTAGATCTGGCTGGAGGCACCCGCCGGGTAGGACGTGGTGATCTCGTCGTTGCCGTCGACCGGGGACGACAGCTCGATGTCGAGGGTCTGTTCCCGGTCGTTGATCGTGACGCGGTCGACGTTGCCGTCGGCGAACTGGGCCAGGGCCGTCGAGGTCGGGACCTCTTCACCACCGCTGTTGCCGCGGAAGGAGGGCAGCACGATGGCCACCAGCAGGACGACGAGGGCGACCCAGAACCAGACGGAGCGGAAGATCTTCTTGCGTTCCATACACCGATGCCGGGCTCCCGGTGACGTACCCGGGGGTGCCCGTCGACCCTCCTGATCGTCCGGGGACGCCGCGCGACCCGAGGTGGGCACCTGCGTCGCGAGGGGCGACGTCGTTGGACCGACGGTACACGGACGACGCTGTGCGTCAGCTGCTCAGACGACCGCCGTCCCCTGGAGGGAGGAGGCGCTGCTAGGAGCTGTAGACCTCGGGCTTGAGGGTCGCGATGTAGGGCAGGTCGCGATAGCGCTCGGCGTAGTCCAGGCCGTAGCCGACCACGAACTCGTTGGGGATGTCGAAGCCGACGTACTTCACCGGGACGTCGACCTGGACCGCGTCGGGCTTGCGCAGCAGGGCGCAGACCTCGAGGGACGCCGGGCGGCGGCTGCCCAGGTTCTTCAACAGCCAGGACAGCGTCAGGCCGGAGTCGATGATGTCCTCGAGGACCAGCACGTGCATGTCGGTGATGTCCCGGTCGAGGTCCTTGAGGATCCGGACGACGCCGGAGGAGCTGGTGGCCGACCCGTAGGAGGAGACGGCCATGAACTCCATCTGGGTGGGCAGCTGCAGCGCCCGCGCGAAGTCGCTCATGAAGAGCACCGCGCCCTTGAGCACGCCGACGAGGAGCACCTCCTTGCCCGCGTAGTCCTCGCAGACCGTGGCGGTGAGCTCGCCGATCTTCTCCTGGATCTGGGCCTCGCTGAGCAGCACGTGGTCGATGTCCGGCCCGTAGCCGTGGTCGGGGCCCAGAGCTCCGGTGGGGGTGGCGGACTCGCTCACGGTGCTGGCTCCTCGGTGCGGGGTTCGGGTGCCGGCCCGGGCGTCGCGACGACGGGGGGACCGGGCTGCAGGACCAGCCTGCCAGACACCCGGACGACGCCCGCACCGCCGGGGAGGTCCACGCGACCCTGCCCGCGCCACCGGGTGACCAGGCTCTCCACGGCCTGCAGGTGCACCGCCTGCAGGTCCCCTGTCCCGGCTCCGAGCAGCCAGTCGCGCAGGGCCCGGCGGCGCAGCGCAGCCGGCAGCGCGGCGAGCGCGGTGCAGTCGGTGGGGTCCGGGACGGCGGCGGCCAGCGCGTCGAGGGCGTCGACGTCCTCCCGCACCATCGCGGCGGTGCGGGCCAGTGCGGCGGCCACCCCGCCGCCGAGCACCTCCTCCAGCAGCGGCAGCACCTCGGTGCGCAGCCGGACCCGGGTGTAGGCCGGGTCGGTGTTCCACGGGTCCTCCCACACGGTGAGCCCCTGGGCGGCGCAGGCCCGCACCGTGGTGGCCCGGTCGACGCCCAGCAGCGGGCGCCAGAACACGTCGCGGCGTTCGGTCATCCCGGCCAGCGACCGCGGACCGCTCCCCCGGCCCAGCCCGAGCAGCACGGTCTCGGCCTGGTCGTCGCGGGTGTGGCCCAGCGCGATCCGGGCACCGTGCCCGGCGGCGACCGTGCGCAGTGCGGCGTACCGGGCGTCGCGGGCCGCACCCTCCGGGCCGCCGTCCGTGCCGACCTCGACCCGGACGACGTGCACCGGGGTCAGACCCAGGGCGCGCAGCTGCTCCGCCGTCCGGGCCGCCTGGTCGGCCGACCCCGGCTGCAGCCCGTGGTCGACGGTGACCGCCCCGGCCGCGCACCCGGCCCGCGGCGCCTCGAACGCCACCGCCGCGGCCAGCGCGAGGGAGTCCGCTCCCCCGCTGCAGGCCACCAGCACCGGACCGTCGGCCAGCCCGGGGCGCACCGCGCTGCGGACCGCGGCGACCGCCGGGTCGGGACCCACCGGCGTGTCAGACGGTGACGGCGGGGCGGTGCAGCACGCGCTCGACCCAGCGCTCGGGGTGGGTCAGCTCGTCCTTGAGCGGGAGCGTCTCCGGCCCGGTCCAGACGGTGTTGAAGGCCTCCATGCCGACCAGGTCGACCACCCCGGCGACGAAGTGCCGGCCGTCGGCGTACTGCTGCATCTTCTGCTCCAGCCCCAGCAGCCGGCGCAGCACGCGGTCGACCGGGCCGGTGCCCTTCCGGCGCTGGCTGAACCGCTTGCGCAGGGTGGCCACGGTGGGCAGCACGTCGGGGCCGACGCCGTCCATCACGAACTCGGCGTGCCCCTCGACCAGGCTCATGACCGCGGTGACCCGGTCCATGACCTCCTGCTGCGCGGGGTCGGCGATCAGCGCCATCAGCCCGCCGGGGGCGTCGCCCTCCACCGGCTTGCCGCGCACCGCGTCGGACAGGCTGGACACCACGTCGCGCAGCCGCTCGCGCAGCACGGTCGGGTCGAGGTCGCTGACCTCGACGAAGGCCTCGATCTGGCTCTCCAGGTACGGGGTCAACCAGGGGACTGCGGTGAACTGCAGCTGGTGGGTGACCTCGTGCAGGCAGACCCACAGGCGGAAGTCGTAGGGGTCGACCCGCAGCTTGCGCTCGGCCTCGACGATGTTCGGCGCCACCAGCAGCAGCCGGCCGCCGGAGCCGAACACCTCGTACTGCCCCAGCACCTTGGAGGACACGAACGCCAGCACCCCGCCGGCCTGCAGCCCGGTGGCCCGGCTGCCCACGGCCTGGGCGATCGCACCGGGCTTCGAGCCGGTCTTCTCCTGCAGCGCCTCGGTCAGCGGGTCGAGCAGCGCCGCCATGCCCGCGGTGTTCGCCCGCACCCAGCCCGGCCGGTCGACCACGGCGACCGTCGGCGTCGGGGCCCCGGGGGCCGGGCTGAGCCCGGTGAGCGCCTGCACGTGCGCGACGGCGGCCGCGGCGCACTCGTGCAGCTCGGCGACCACCGCGGCAGCCTCCTCGCGGGTGGTGACCGGACCGGCGTTGACCAGCCGCTTCGCGGTCCGGTTGGCCAGGGCCCAGTCGACCAGGGAGCTGCTCATCGCCCGAATGTACGGCGGGACCCGCCCCCCGCCCCGGCGTCGATCAGCTGGGACGACCACTGTGCGTCCTCCTCCACCGACGCCGGTGGAGGAGGACGCACGTTCGTCGTCGGAGCTGATCGACGCCGCAGGCGGGCGGGAGGGGGTCTCAGCAGCCGCACGAGGCGAGGGCGCCGGCGACGGCGTCCAGGGCGGCCTCGGCAGCGATGACGTTGCCAGGGGTGCCGTCGGCCAGGACGGCGAAGACCAGCAGCCGCCCGTCGAGGGTGACCACGGTGCCGGCCAGCGCGCTCGTGGTGGACAGCGTGCCGGTCTTGGCCCGGACCGCGCCGGGCTCGGTCGCCGGGTCGGCGTCTGCGCGGTCGGCGAGCGTGCCGGTGTAGCCCGCGATCGGGAGCCCGGACAGCAGCGTCGCGGCCCCTGGCACCGACCCGTCGGCCCCGGCCTCCAGCACGTCGACCAGCAGGCGCGCCGGCACCAGGTCCTCCCCCGAGAGCCCGCTACCGTCGGACAGGGACAACCCCGTGGTGTCGAACCCGGCCGCGGAGACGGCGTCCGCCACGGCCTGGGCGGCGCCGGTGAAGCTGGCCTCGGCGCCGGTGGCCAGCGCGACCTGCCGGGCGAGGGTGTCGGCGAGCAGGTTGTCCGAGGCGGTGAGCGCCTGCTCGACCAGCTGCTCGACCGGGGCGGACCGCACCTGGCCGAGCACCGCGGCACCGGCCGGCGCCGTCCCCAGCGTGACCGTGGCGCCGGGTGCGCCGAGTGCCGCGGCCAGCGCCGTGCCGGCGTCGGTGCCGGGCTGGCCGCTGCGCGGGGACTGCCCGGGAGTGCGCCGGGCGCCGTCCACGGCAGTGGCGGTGACCGGCGCGGCGTAGGTCGAGGGCGCGTCCTCGCTGCCCCAGCCGCTCGCGGTGAGCGGCCCGACGAACAGCGAGTCGTCCACGACGACCGAGGTCACCGGGACCCCGGCCAGCGCGGTCTGCACCTGCCCGGCGAGCTCGGCGACGGTGGGTGCGCCCGGGTAGCTCAGCGACGGGGCGGTGGTGGACAGCGTCGGGTCACCACCGCCGACCAGCACCACCTGCCCCGGGACGGCGCCGGCGACGACGGTGGTGGGCACGGTGGCCCCCGGGCCCAGGGTGGTGAGCGCGGCCAGCCCGGTGAGCAGCTTGGCCGTGGACGCCGGTGTCCCGGGGGCGGCGGCGTCGACGTCGAGCAGCACCTGCCCGGTGGCGGCGTCGACGACCTCAGCGGACAGCCCGGTGCCGAGGGCCGGCGCGGCCAGCAGCGGCGCCAGGACGGCCGCCACCGCCGCCGGGTCGGGGGCGGGGCCGGTGAGCGCGGCCAGCACCGGGGCCGGCTCGTCCAGGTCGGGCAGGACGGCGTCGGGCACGGCCTCGGCGTCGGAGGGGACGGCGGCCACCGTGTCGGGGTCGGCGTCGGAGCCCACGTTGATCGCCACCAGCACCGCACCGGCGACCACGACGAGGGCCAGGCACACCGCCACGAGGGCCTGCCAGATCCGGCGGCGCCAGCGCGGAGGGGTCTTCCCGGGGCCTCGGGGAGTGCGCGCGATGACCCCTCCCGGGCAGATTCGGACCTCCGGCGACCCACGTCCGGCCGGCGTGGGCCACACTACGTCGGTGCAGTTCGACGTGACGGTAGAGATCCCCAAGGGCCAGCGGAACAAGTACGAGCTGGACCACGCCACTGGACGCATCCGGCTGGACCGGATGTTGTTCACCTCGACGCGGTACCCGGCGGACTACGGGTACATCGAGGCGACCCTCGGGCAGGACGGTGACCCCCTCGACGCCCTCGTGCTCCTGGAGGAGCCGACCTTCCCCGGGTGCCTCATCACCTGTCGTGCCATCGGCATGTTCCGGATGACCGACGAGGCGGGTGGGGACGACAAGGTCCTCACCGTGCCGGCCACCGACCCCCGGATGGCCCACCTCAAGGACATCACCGACGTGTCGGAGTTCGACCGGCTGGAGATCCAGCACTTCTTCGAGACCTACAAGGACCTCGAGCCCGGCAAGAGCGTCGAGGGTGCCGACTGGGTCGGCATCGTCGAGGCGGAAGCCGAGATCACCGCGTCCTTCGAGCGCGCCAAGCAGGCCTCGAACAAGCACTGACCCCCTCCTGACTGGCCGGTCACCTCACGGCCGCCGAGCGCACCCGGACGACCGACGGGCGCCGCACCCCACCGGGTGCGGCGCCCGTCGTCGTGTCTCGGGCAGTCGCGTCTGGGGCGGTCGCGTCTGGGGCGGTCGTCTCTCAGGCCGGCACGTAGGCGCGGTCCAGCGCCGACTTCGCCTCGGCGTACTCCCGGGCCAGCCGGGCCACCAACTCGGCGGCCGGCACGATCCCGTCGACGACGCCGATGCCCTGGCCCGAGCCCCACACGTCGCGCCAGGCCTTGGCCCCGCCGTCGCTGCCGAAGCTCATGGCGCTGGGGTCCGAGGTGGGCAGGTCGGCCGGGTCCAGGCCGGCGGCGACGATCGAGCCGGACAGGTAGTTGCCGTGCACCCCGGTGAACAGGTTGCTGTAGACGATGTCGTCAGCGCGGCTGTCCACGACCATCTGCTTGTAGCCGGCCTCGGCGCGGGCCTCCTCGGTGGCCAGGAACGCCGACCCGACGTAGGCCAGGTCGGCACCGGCGGCCTGGGCGGCGAGCACCGAGCTGCCGTGCGCGATCGCCCCGGACAACGCCAGCGGGCCGTCGAACCACTGGCGGATCTCCCGCACCAGGGCGAACGGCGACGTCGTCCCCGCGTGGCCGCCGGCACCGGCGGCCACCGCGATGAGCCCGTCGGCGCCCTTCTCGACCGCCTTGTGCGCGAACCGGTCGTTGATGACGTCGTGCAGCACGATGCCGCCGTAGGAGTGCACCGCGTCGTAGACGTCGGCCCGGGCGCCCAGCGAGGTGATCACGATCGGCACCTCGTGCTCCACGCACAGCGCGACGTCGGCCTCGAGGCGGTCGTTGGAGCGGTGCACGATCTGGTTCACCGCGTAGGGGGCCACGGTCGCCCCGGTGGCGGCTGCCGCGGCGAGCCGCTCGTCGATCTCGGTCAGCCAGTCGCCCAGCTGCGCCGCGGGCCGGGCGTTGAGCGCCGGGAAGGAGCCGACGACGCCGGCCGTGCACTGGGCGACGACGAGGTCGGGTCCGCTGACGATGAACATCGGCGAGGCGATCACCGGCAGGCTCAGCCGACCGCGGAGGACGTCGGGCAGGGTCATCGGGGCAGGTCCACCTCTCTGTGGGCGCCCCGGGTCGGGCGCTGACACACCCGAGTCTGCCCGGTCAGCACTGACTGCTCGACACCCGGGCCGCGGCGCTCAGTCGACGGGCAGGTCCGCCATCGCCCGCAGCACGGCCCGCACGCGCGGGACCTCGTGGGTGCGGTACACCCCGGTGCCGCCCAGCCCGGCGAGGACGGCGAAGAACCCCTCCGCCGTCCGCACCTCGTCCTCGAAGTACGGGAACCCGGCCGGCAGCGCGTGGCACACCGGCAGGCCCAGGCTGCGCAGCCGGAAGGCGTGCAGCAGCAGCACCGACTGGTGCCGCAGCCGCTCGAGCGGGTCGGTCAGCCGCGCCATGCCGAAGCCCGCCCCCGGATCGACGCAGATGCCGGCACGCACGCCCCGGGCCCGGGCGAGGTCGACCCGGGCGCCGAGCGCGGCGGCCATCGCGGGGTAGGGGTCCCGGTCGACGGCGGTGTCGGTGAGCTCCCGGGGGTTGTCCCCCAGGACGTGGCAGAGGACCAGGGCGGCGTCGAACTCGGCGGCCAGGTCGAACATCGCGCCGTCGTCGGCCGAGCCGGTCAGGTTGAGCACCTGTGCGCCGACGGCGAGCACGGCCCGCACCACCTCCGGGTGGTAGCTCTCCACCGACACGGCCACCCCGGCGGCGGCGAGCTCCTCCACCACGGGCACCAGGGCCCTGATCTGGTCCTGGGGGCCCACGCGGGTGCTGCCGGCGACCACCGACTCGGCCCCGAGGTCCACGACGTCGGCACCCTGCGCGGCCAGCACGATCCCGCGCCGGACGGCGGCGGCGGCGGAGGGCGCGACGCTCTCCCGGTACCAGGAGTCCTGGGACAGGTTGACCACGCCCATGAGCGCCGGGCGGGCATCGGTGTCCAGCACCCGGTCCCCCACCCGGAACGGAGCCACCGGGTGCTCGAGGTCCGCGGCGTGCTCCGTGGCCAGCCGGGCGAGTTCGCGGAGGCTGATCACCGGTGTCCCGGGCGGACGTAGCGGGCCATGACGTAGCCCTCGGCGGTGAGCAGGTGCACGAGGTCGAACCGGGCGATCTCGGCGAGCCCGTCGGTGCGGGGGGTCTGCGCGGTGCCGGCGAAGACCGGCGCGAGCGTGATGTCGGCCTCGTCGAGCAGGTCGGCGGCGACCACGGCCTCCAGCAGGCTCGGCCCGCCCTCGCACACGATCCGGCGCAGGCCGCGGTCGGTGAGCGCGGCGAGCAGCGACGCGGATTCCAGGTCGGCCAGCTGCAGCACCTCGGCGTGCTCCCGGGCGGCGGCCAGCGCCTCGGCGTCCGGCGTCGGCCCGGTCAGCACCAGCGGGGTGAGCGTGGACTCCGCCCACACCGGCAGCGCCCACGGCAGGTCCAGCGACCCGGACACGACCGCCAGCTGCGGCGCCGGCGCCTGACCGGCCGCGCGGCGGCGCCCGGCGTCGGCACCGGCTGCCTGCATCGGGCCGTACTCCTCGGCCCGCAGCGTGCCCGCACCCACCAGGACGGCGTCGGCCATCCGGCGCACGGCGGTGAACACGTCGCCGTCGACCGAGGAGGAGATCGAGCCGCTGAGCCCGTCCGGCCCGGCTGCCGCGCCGTCCAGCGTCGTGACCATCATCGCCCGGACCCAGCGGCCCTCGTCGGGCCACGGGTAGGCCTCCAGCAGCTCGTCGCCGGCCAGCTGACGTCCCGGCGCCGGGAAGACCATGTCCACGGCGGTGAACGTAACCGCCGTGCCGGGTGGTGCGTGGAGCCGCCTGTCGGAATCGAACCGACGACCTTCTCATTACGAGTGAGATGCTCTACCGACTGAGCTAAGGCGGCGGGCGTGCCTGCGAGAGCTTACGGGACCGGGTGTGCCACCCCGCGCTCAGGCCGGGAGCCGGAGTGCCACGCAGAGCGCCTCGATGGCGATCTGCGGCTTGACCGCCTGCTCCAGCGCGGTGCGGGCGGCGAGCACCGCGTCGATCCGGCGCAGCGCCCCCTCGGCACCGATCTTCTTCGCCAGCTCCAGGCTGTCGGCCTTGCGGTCGGGGTGGGCCAGCTGCGGCACCCGGGACAGGTCGCCGCGGACGGTGTGTATCACCAGCGCGTCCCGGTACATCGACGCCAGGTCGACCAGCGCCCGGTCCAGGGAGTCCCGGCCCAGCCGGGTGGCCCGGGACTTCTGCTTCTTCTCCAGCTCCTTGAGCTGACCGGCGCCGCGGCTGGCCGCAGCGACTCCCGGGCCGCGGGCACCGACGCCCAGGCTGGCCTTCACCGCCTCGGTCTCGGCGCCGTCGACCACCGCCGTCGTCCGGTCGGACTCCTCCTTGGCCGCCGACACCAGGTCGTCCGCGGCGTTCAGGCACGCGGCCAGACTGACCAGCGACAGCGGGACGTCGAGCACCGCCTTGCGGGCCATCCGGGCACCCTCGTCGCGGGCCAGGTGCCGGGCCCGGCCGACGTGCCCACCAGCCGCGGCGGCCGACCACGCCGCCAGCGCCGGGTCGATGCCGTCACGCCGCACGAGCACCTCGGCGACGGCCTCGACCGGCGGGGTGCGCAGCGCGACCACCCGGCACCGCGACCGGATGGTCACCGGCACGTCGTCGGGGTGCAGCGAGGGCGCGCAGAGCAGGAACACCGTGCGGGCCGGTGGCTCCTCGAGCATCTTCAGCACGGTGTTGGTGGCCTGCTCGGTCATCCGGTCCGCGTCCTCGACGATGACCACCTGGAACCGGCCCTGGGACGGCGCCCGACCGGCCATCCGGACGATCTCGCGCACCTCCGCGACCCCGATCGACAGCCCCTCGGGGGCGACGACCCGGACGTCGGCGTGCGTGCCGCCCAGCGCCGTGTGGCAGGCGTGGCAGGTGCCGTCGCCGCCGGCCGGGCACTGCAGCGCCGCGGCGAAGGCCCGGGCGGCGGTGGACCGGCCCGACCCGGGCGGGCCGGTGAACAGCCAGGCGTGCGTCATCGCGGAGGGGTCGGCGACGGCTCGCTCCAGCTCGGCGACCGCGGCGGGCTGGCCGACGACGTCGGTCCAGACGCTCACGCGAGCAGCTCCGTGACCCGGGTGCGGATGCCCTCGGCGACCTCGTCGGGGGCGGCGGTGGCGTCCAGGACGAGGTAGCGGGCCGGCTCGGCCGCGGCGAGCTCCAGGAAGGTCTGCCGCACCCGCAGGTGGAACTCCAGGGACTCGGCCTCCAGCCGGTCGGCGGTGGCCCGGCCCCGGGCGCGGGCCAGCCCGGTCTCCGGGGGCAGGTCGAGCAGCACGGTCAGGTCGGGCAGCAGGCCGCCGGTGGCCCAGCTGCTGATCGAGCGCACGTCCTCCAGCGGGATGGTGCGGCCGGCGCCCTGGTAGGCCAGCGAGCTGTCCACGAACCGGTCGGTGACGACGACGGCGCCGGCCTCCAGCGCCGGGCGGACCACCTCGTGCACGTGCTGGGCGCGGTCGGCGGCGTAGAGCAGCGCCTCCGCGCGGGAGGACAACCCGACCGTCGACGGGTCGAGCAGCAGCTGTCGGACGGTGCCGCCGATGACGGTCGCGCCGGGCTCCCGGGTGGTGCGGACCGTGCGGCCCTGCGCGGTCAGCCAGGCCTCGAGCCGGGCGACCTGGGTGGACTTGCCCGCCCCCTCGCCGCCCTCGAAGGCGAGGAACACCCCGGCCGGGCGGTCCTCCTGGCTCGTCACGCTGGCGACGGTACCGGCGGGCACCGACAGTCCTCGGGCTGCCAGGGTGGGGTGTGCCTGCCGACCGGTCGCCGTCCCGGTACCTGCGCTTCGCCGACGAGCGGTCCCGCCCGTATGTCGATCTGCTGGCCCGAGTCGACGCCGTCGACCCGGGCGTCGTGGTCGACCTGGGCTGCGGGGAGGGCGAGCTCATCGCTTCCCTCGCCCGCCGCTGGCCGGGCGCCCGGGTCACCGGGGTGGACTCCTCCCCCGCGATGCTCGCCGCCGCGGCCGCGCACGCCGTCCCGGGCCGGGTGTCGTTCGTCCCGGGCGACCTGGAGACCTGGGAGCCCGAGGGCCCGGTGGACGTGCTCGTCTCCAACGCCGCCCTGCAGTGGGTGCCCGAGCACCGGCGACGCCTGGTGGAGTGGGCCGGTGCGCTGACGCCGGGCGGGTGGCTGGGGTTCCAGGTTCCGGGCAACCACGCGGCGCCCACGCACGCGCTCCTGGCGGCGCTGTGCCGCGACCCGCGGTGGGCCGACCGGGTGGGCGACCTGGCGCCCTCGACGTCCGCCGTGGACGACCCCGCCGGGTACCTCGGCGTGCTGGAGTCGGCCGGACTGCGCGCCGAGGCGTGGGAGACGACCTACCTGCACGTGCTGCGCGGCCCGGACGCCGTGCTGGGCTGGGTGCGGGGCTCGGTGCTGCGGCCGGTGCTGGCCCGGCTGGGGGACGACGCCGGGACGTTCGAGAGCACGTACGCCGAGGCCCTGCGGCAGGCCTACCCGGAGCGCGCCGACGGGACGACCCTGCTGCCCTTCCGGCGGGTGTTCGCCGTCGGTCAGGCCGGGACCAGCCGGTAGCTGCGGGTCACGTACGGCAGCTCGAGCTCGGTGCGGCCCGCGGTGTCGGGGTGCTCGGCGAGCAGGGCGCGCAACCGGTCGAGGAACGTCGTCCGCTCGTCGGGGGTCATGGTCGCGACGTAGCTGCGGGTGCCGATGGTGCCCACCACCTGCTCCGGGGTCAGCCGCTGCACCACGGTCGAGAGGTGCTCGGTGACCGTCGCGGGCAGCGCGGCGGCGAACCGGGCCACGACGGTCTGGTCGGCCTCGTGGTCGCGGGCCTCGGCCGCCAGCGCCGCCCCGAGCGCGCCCACCCACGGCACCCGCTCGTCGCGGGTGTTCCAGACGAAGCCGAGCACGCCACCGGGGCGCAGCACCCGACGGAGCTCCGGCGCGGCACGCTCGGGGTCGAACCAGTGCGCGGCCTGACCGGCGACGACGGCGTCCACGTCACCGCCGGGGACGGGCAGGGACTCGGCGTCCCCGACCGCGGCCTGCACCTGCGGCAGCCGGGCGGTGAGCTGGTCGAGCATCCCGGCCGAGGGGTCGACGGCGAGCACCTCGTGCCCGGCCGCCAGCAGCTGGTCGGTGAGCAGCCCGGTGCCCGCACCCAGGTCCAGCACCCGCAGCGGCCGCTCCCCCAGGAGGAAGGAGACCGCGTCGGCGGGGTACCCGGGCCGGAGCGCGGCGTAGTCGGCCGCGACGGACCCGAAGGAGGTCCGCCGGGCGTCCCACGCCGGCCCGGTCACCGTCAGCTCCCGGCCGGGACGACCCCGTCGCCGGTCGTCGTCCGGGCGGCGGTCTTCTTCGCGGCCGTCTTCTTCGCGGTCGTGGTCTTCTTCGCCGCCGTGGTCGTCTTCTTCGCCGCGGTGGTCTTCTTCGCCGCCGTCGTCTTCTTCGCGGTGGTCTTCTTGGCCGCGGTCTTGCGGACGGCCTTCTTCTTCACCGGCGCCCGCTCCCGACGCTCGACCAGCAGCTCGGCCGCCCGCTCGAGGGTGATGGTCGCCGGGTCGTCGCCCTTGCGGAGGCTGGCGTTGGACTCCCCGTCGGTGACGTAGGGCCCGAAGCGGCCCTCCCGCACGGTGACCTGGCCCTGGGTGACCGGGTCGGGGCCCAGCTCCTTCAGCGGGGGCTTGGCCGCGGCCCGACCGCGCTGCTTGGGCTGGGCGAAGACGGCGAGGGCCTCCTCCAGCGTGGTGGTGAAGAGCTTCTCCTCGCTGTCGATCGAGCGGGAGTCGGTGCCCTTCTTCAGGTACGGGCCGTAGCGGCCGTTGAGTGCCTGGATCTCCTCGCCGTCCGGGGCGGTGCCCACGGTGCGCGGCAGCGTCAGCAGCTTCAGCGCCTCGTCGAGGGTGAGCGTCTCCGGGGTCATGGAGGCGAACAGGCTCCCGGTGCGCGGGGACTCCTTGCTGTCCTCGGGCACCACGGTGGTGACGTAGGGCCCGTAGCGGCCGGCCTTGACCAGCACCTGGTGGCCCGACTCGGGGTGGACCCCGAGCTCCCGGTCACCGGAGGGGGCGTTCAGCAGCTCCTCGACACGCTCGGGGGTGAGCTCGTCGGGGGCGATGTCGTCGGCGATGGAGACGCGGGTGCCCTCCTCGCCGCCGGCCTGCAGGTAGGGGCCGTAGCGCCCGACCCGCACGAGCACCGGCTGGCCGTCGGGGCCGGTGGCGCGCAGCGGGATCGAGTTGACCCCGCGGGCGTCGATCTCTTCCAACCGCTGGCCGACGACCTGCTTGAGCCCGCCGGAGGCCGCGATGCCCCCGGCGTGCCCACCCCCGCCGCCGAAGTAGAACTCGGTGAGCCAGTCGACCCGGCGCAGCGTGCCGCCGGCGATCTCGTCGAGCTCCCCCTCGAGGGAGGCGGTGAAGTCGTAGTCGACGAGCGCGGCGAAGTGCTGCTCGAGCAGGTTGACCACCGCGAAGGCCACGAACGTCGGGATGAGGGCCGAGCCCTTCTTCCAGACGTACCCGCGGTCCTGGATGGTCTGCATGATCGAGGCGTAGGTGGAGGGCCGGCCGATGCCGAGCTCCTCCAGGGCCTTGGTCAGCGAGGGCTCGGTGTAGCGGGCCGGCGGGGTGGTGGTGTGCCCCTTGGCGTCCAGCGACCGGGTGTCCAGCTGCTGGCCGCGCTCGACCCGGGGCAGCCGGTTCTCCGCGTCGTCGGCGTCCCCGACCTCGTGGTCCTCCCGGCTCTCCACGTAGGCGCGCAGGAAGCCGGGGAAGGTGATCGTGCGACCGCTGGCGGTGAACGTCACGGCCTCGTCGGTGGTCGAGGTGCCGGCCAGCCGGATGCTCACGGTGTTGCCCACCGCGTCGGACATCTGGGAGGCGACCGTGCGCTGCCAGATCAGCTCGTAGAGCCGGAACTCCTCACGGGCCAGCTGGCCGGCGAGCTGCCCGGGGGTGCGGAAGGCGTCCCCGGCCGGGCGGATGGCCTCGTGCGCCTCCTGGGCGCCCTTGGCCTTCTTGGAGTACCGCCGCGCCTCGGCCGGCACGTAGGCGTCGCCGTACAGCTCGCGGGCCTGGGTACGGGCCGCGCGCAGCGCCGTCTCCGACAGGTTCGTCGAGTCGGTGCGCATGTAGGTGATGAAGCCGTTCTCGTACAGCCGCTGCGCGGTGCGCATGACCTGCTGGGAGGACCAGCCGAACTTCCGGCCGGCCTCCTGCTGCAGCGAGGACGTGGTGAACGGGGCGTACGGGCGGCGCCGGTAGTCCTTCTGGTCCACCCGCACGACCTCGACCGGGCGGGACTCCAGCCGGGCGGCCAGGCCGCGGGCACCGGCCTCGTCCAGGTGCACCACGTCGCTGGCCACGGTGCCGGTGTCGGGCTCGAAGTCCCGGCCGGTGGCGACCCGCCGGTCGTCCACGCTGACCAGCTTGGCGGTCAGGCTGGTCGGCTCGCCCTCGTCGGCGGCCTGCGCGCCCTGCTGGACGTCGAAGACGCCGGTCAGGCTCCAGTAGTCGGCGGCGGTGAAGCGCATCCGGGCCCGCTCGCGCTCCACGACGATCCGGGTGGCGACGGACTGCACCCGGCCGGCCGACAGCTTGGGCAGCACCTTCTTCCACAGCACCGGGGAGACCTCGTAGCCGTAGAGGCGGTCGAGGATGCGCCGGGTCTCCTGGGCGTCGACCAGCGCGGTGTCCAGCTCACGCGGGTTGGCCAGGGCGCGGGCGATGGCCTCCGGGGTGATCTCGTGGAAGACCATCCGCCGGGCCGGGACCTTGGGCTTGAGGGTGTCGATCAGGTGCCAGGCGATGGCCTCGCCCTCGCGGTCCTCATCGGTGGCGAGGAAGACCTCGGAGGCGTCCTTCACCAGCGACTTGAGCCGGCTGACCTGCTGCTTGCGCTCGGGGCTGATCACGTACAGCGGGTGGAAGCCGTTGTCCACGTCGACGCCGAGCCGGGCCCACGACTCGCCCTTGTGCGCGGCCGGCACGTCGGCGGCGTTGCGCGGGAGGTCCCGGATGTGCCCGATGGAGGACTCCACGACGTACCCGCTGCCCAGGTAGCCGGCGATCGTCTTGGCCTTGGACGGCGACTCCACGATGACCAACGGCTTGCCCCCCGACGCCGCGGCAGCACGCTTGCGCGGCGGCGTGGCGGTGCCACCGGCGGCGGTCTCGGCCGTGGCCTCGACGTCGTCGGTGGTGGGCTTCGCGGTCTTGGTGGGGGGCAACGGGGCTCCTGTCGGTGGTGCTGTGCGCGAGCGCCGGGACGCACCCGGGTGCCGAGGAGAGCGGCGGCGCAGCACCCGCCCGGCAGCGCCACGGTAGGCCACGGCGGAGCAGGCCGTCCGTGCGACGAGGTGGCACGGGCGCGCCGGGGGCTCGGCCAGGGCCCCGGTCAGGACGGCTCCCGGGTGCCCGCCACGACCTCGGCGATCGCCTGCAGGGTGGGCCGCTCGGGGTCGTAGTAAGAGGTGTGTCCCTGGTCGGGATCGGTGGGCAACGGGACCGCACCGAAGAACGGCGTGGACGGCCCGGGACCGTAGTAGCCCGACCAGGACACCGGGTCCTCGATGTTCCAGGCGCCGTACACCTCGTCGGCCTCGAGCCCGCTCGCGTCGGCCACCCGCATGCCCGGGCTGCCGAGCACCACGACGGCGTCGGCGGCCAGCTCGCCCTCGGCGCGGGCCGCCTCCCCGGCCACGACCGTGCCGTAGCTGTGCGCGACCAGCGTCGTCCGCGGGAGCGGTGCTCCCCCGGCCGCCGCCGGCCCGGACCTGGCCACCGCGAGCCCGTCGAGGGTGCGGTCCAGCACCGGACCGGCCGCCCGCGCGTTGACCGGGAGGAAGAAGGAGCCGACCCCCGGGGTCTGGTAGCCCATCCAGACCAGGGTGGCCACCGCCAGGCCGGGCGCTGCCGCCTCGGCCAGGTCCTGCACGTGCACCGCGTCGGTGGTCATCGCCCCCAGGTCACCGACCGGGGCGGTCATCATCCCCGGGACGAGCACCCCGACCGCCCCTGCGGTGTCCAGGTCACCGACGCCCAGGGCGACGAGGTCCTCGCCGGGGTCGAAGAGCACCAGCTGCGCGGTCCGCCCGTCGGCGGCCAGCCGGGTGAGCTGGTCCTGCACGGCCACGGCCGTCCCGGAGCCGTCCGCCTGCGGGTCGGCCAGGGCACGGGCCAGCAGCGCCCGGTTGGCCTCGTCCCGGGCGGCCGCCGGGACGCCGTCCAGCCCGCCGATCGCCTCCGGGTCGGCGGCGACCACGGCCTGCTGCTCGACCAGGGTGAGCCCGGTCCACCAGGCCCCGGCCGCTGTCGGGTCACCGGGCGGCGGCACCCGGGGCGCGGCGACGGGGTGGCTGTCCACGGCGCCCACCAGGCCGGCGAGGTCGGCGGGCGCGACGGCGGCGAGCACCCCCACCTCGGCCAGCGCCGTGCCGACGGCGACCGCGGCGAGGTGGGTGGCGCCGGCCGCGGCCAGCGCATCGCGCGCCCACCGCACCGCCAGGTCCGCGGCGCGCTGCCGGTCCTCCACCACCCCGACCTGGTCCAGCTCCGGGACCGCCGTGGCCGCGGGCGGCGGTCCGACCAGGGTGCCGTCCGCGGCGAGCTCCACCGGACCGGTGGCCGCGACCGCCAGTGCCGTCTCGGCCGCGGTCCGGGCGGTGTCGGCCTCCCCGGCCACCACGAGGAGCTGCTCGCCGGCGGCCACCAGGGCCACGTGCACCCCGCCGGCGGCCCGGGTGAGCTCGGTGAGTGCAGCGGCGGCGACGGTGCCCGCGGGACCGGACCAGCAGTCGGCGGCCGACAGCGCCACGGCCAGGCCGTCGACCCGGACCGCCCACGGGCCGACCCGCTCGGCGACGTCGCCCAGGGTCCCGGCCGACCCGCGCAGGGCGGCGACGTCCCAGCCGGCAATGGCGTACAGGTCCGCGGCGCTCACGCGGCCACCGCCGTCAGGCCGTACCGGCCGCTGATCCGCTGGGTGATCACTGCGTCCAGCGACGCGTCCAGGGCCCGGTAGGCGGCCACCGAGGCGACCAGCGTGGCCGCGATCGCCGACGTGCTCTCGGCCAGCACGTCGAGCAGCGCCGACCAGGCCGTGCCGGTGCCCGCCAGCTCCGCGCCGGCCGGCCCGGGGAGGGCGGCGGCCGCAGCCGGCGCGCTCACCCGGGTGAGCTCGGCGTCGGCGGTCAGCTCACCGCCCAGCCCGGCCAGCCGTGCGGCCAGCGCGTCGACGGCGTCCAGCTGGACGGTCACGAGGTCGGGCACGGGGGGCTCCTGTCGGTCGCGGCCCCCGGGTGGGGCCGACGACGGCGACCCTCGGCTCCGCCACCGACGGTCCGGGGCCCGTCGTCCACAGGCGGGGCCCCCGTCCACAGCCGGGCCGGACTGCTGGTGCGGACGGCCGGGGTGTGTGCACCGGACTGTCGGTGGCACGAGGGACAGTGGTGGGGTGACGTCCTCCGCAGCGGTCCCGGTGCCGCCGTCCGCCCTGCCCGGGGACGAGCTGCTCGACGCGCTGCTGGTCGGCACCCCCGAGGAGGACTCCCCGGTCACCCACGTCCACCGGCTGCCGGTGCGGGAGAGCAGCCACGGCGTCTGGCCGACCTGGGTGCCGACCGACCTGCGGGAGCGGCTGGTGTCCCGTGGCGTCCGTGCCCCGTTCAGCCACCAGGTCGCCGCCGCCGAACTGGCGCACGCCGGGCAGCACGTCGTGGTCGCCACCGGCACGGCTTCGGGCAAGTCGCTGGCCTACCAGCTGCCCGCGCTGTCCACCCTCGCCGAGGACGACCGGGCCTGCGTGCTGTACCTGGCGCCCACCAAGGCGTTGGCCCGCGACCAGCTGGCCGCGGTGAGCGCGATCGCCGGGCCCTCGGTGCGCCCGGCCGCCTACGACGGGGACACCCCGCAGGAGGAGCGGGACTGGGTGCGCCGGCACTCCCGGTGGATCGTCACCAACCCGGACATGGTGCACCGCGGGATCCTGCCGGGGCACCAGCGTTGGGCGTCCACGCTGCGCCGGGTGGCCTACGTCGTGGTCGACGAGTGCCACGCCTACCGGGGGGTCTTCGGCTCCCACGTCGGGCACGTGCTGCGTCGGCTGCGGCGGATCTGCCGCCGCTACGGCGCCGACCCCGTGTTCGTGCTGGCCTCGGCCACCGTCGCCGACCCGGCAGCAGCCGCGACCCGGCTGGTGGGGGCACCGGTCACCGCGGTCACCGAGGACGGCTCACCCCGGCCGGGCGCCACCTTCGCGCTGTGGGAGCCGCCGCTGACCGAGAAGACCGGGGAGCACGGGGCCCCGCTGCGCCGCTCGGCCGCCGCGGACGCCGCCGGGCTGCTCGCCGACCTGGTCGAGCAGGGCGCCCGGACGCTGGCGTTCGTCCGGTCCCGGCGCTCCGCGGAGTCCGTCGCCGACCAGGCCCGCCGGATCCTCACCGACCGGGGGCGCCCGGACCTGGTCCGCCGGGTGGACTCCTACCGGGGCGGCTACCTGCCCGAGGAGCGCCGCGAGCTCGAGCGCTCGCTGTCGGCGGGCGACCTGCTCGGGGTGGCGACGACGAACGCCCTGGAGCTGGGCATCGACATCGCCGGCCTGGACGCCGTCGTGCTCGCCGGCTACCCCGGCACGCTGGCCTCGCTCTGGCAGCAGGCCGGGCGGGCCGGACGCGCGGAACGCGAGTCCCTGGTCGTCTTCGTCGCCCGCGACGACCCGCTGGACCACTACCTGGCCCACCACCCGCGCGCAGTGTTCGGCCGGCCGGTGGAGGCCACGGTCACCGACCCCACCAACCCCTACGTCCTGGGCCCCCAGCTGTGCTGCGCCGCGGCCGAGCTGCCGCTGACCGACGACGAGCTCGAGGAGTTCGGCGGCGACGCGGCCCGGGCCGCGTTGGAGGACCTGGTCGCCACCGGGCAGCTGCGGCGGCGGCCCACCGGCTGGTACTGGGCCGGGCGCGGCCGGCCCGACGTCGACATCCGGGGCTCCGGGGCCGAGCCGGTGTCGATCATCGAGGGCTCCACCGGCCGGCTGCTGGGCACGGTGGACGGCGACGCGGCGCACTCCGCCGTGCACGAGGGCGCGCTGTACGTGCACCGCGGGGAGACCTTCGTCGTGGACTCCCTGGACGTCGAGGACGCCTGCGCCGCAGTGCACCCGGAGAGCCCGGAGTGGACGACGGTGGCCCGCGACGTCACCGACCTGTCGATCGTGGACGTGAGCACCACCCGTCGTCTGGGCACGGTCACCGCGCACACCGGGACGGTCGACGTGACCAACCAGGTGGTGGCCTACCAGCGGCGTCGGGTCGGCACCGGTGAGGTGCTGGCGGAGTTCCCGCTGGACCTGCCGGCCCGGCAGCTGCGCACCCGGGCGGTCTGGCTGACCCTCGACGAGCGGGCCCTGCAGCGCGCCGAGCTCGACGACCTGGCCGTGCCGGGCTCGCTGCACGCCGCCGAGCACGCCGCGATCGGGATCCTGCCGCTGCTGGCGACCTGCGACCGGTGGGACCTGGGCGGCATCTCGACCGCGCTGCACCCGGACACCGGCGCGGCCACGATCGTGGTCTACGACGGGCACCCCGGCGGCGCGGGCTTCGCCGAGCGCGGGCACGCGGTGCTCCGCCGCTGGCTCACCGCCACCCGGGCGACGGTGGCCAGCTGCGAGTGCGACTCGGGCTGCCCGTCGTGCGTCCAATCGCCCAAGTGCGGCAACGGCAACGACCCGCTGGACAAGGCCGGGGCGGTCCGGGTGCTCGACGTGGTCCTCGACGAGCTCGCGGCGGCCGGGGACACCGAGGCGGCGGAGGACGCGGCCGTCGAGGAGCCCGACCCGCTCGGGCTCGGCGGGCCGTTCGCGCAGGCGCGGGCGGCGACGTCCGCGGCGCACTCGAGGGCACTGCGCCGGCGCCAGCGGCTGGGCTCGGCACCGGCGGCCCGTCCGATGCGGGGCTCGCGCACGCCGGTGGCGGTCCCGGACGAGGTGGCACCCGGGACCGAGGCCGAGTGGAGCGACGTCGAGGACCACGCCGACACCGACGCCGCCCCCGATCGTCGGACCCGCCCGGTCGACGACGTCGTCTTCTAGGCCGGTCACGGCGGCACCGGGCCCGCCCGCGCGTGCGCCCGGGCTGCGGTCACCCCGAGCGGCCCGAGGCGGACCGGCACGGTCACCTCGACGACGACCACCGCGCCGGCGTCGACCCGGCAGGACACCAGGCCGGCACCGTTGGCCGCGGCCACCCCCTCCCCCACCGCGCAGGCCGCCGGGTCCGCCAGCACCGCCCGGCCGGCCACCGCCAACGCGGTCAGGTCGGCGGCGGTGGTCGCCCGGTGCCGCGCCACCACCGCCGACCCGACCAGCACGGTGACCGCGCCGAGGGCCGCGAGCAGGCCGGCCAGCGCGACCACCCACACGGTGGCCGACCCCTCCTCGTCCCTCACGGCAGCGCCCCGGCAGCCGGTTCGGTCAGGCCGGTGGCGGCCGAGGACACCGTGACCGCGAGTGGGAGCGGACCCAGCGGCTGCACGCGGACCGAGACGGTGACGGTCACCCGGTCGCCGTCGGTCGCCGTCGCCACCCGGGCCCCGTCGGGGGCGGCCTGGCCGGCCAGCGATGCCACCGTCGCGGCCGACTCGCCCCGGGCCGCCGCCCGGGCGCCCTCCCGGGCGGCGTCCACGCAGCGGAGCTGGGCCCCGACGACGACCACGGCGGCCACCGCACCGGCCAGCACCAGGAGCAGCACCGGCAGCACCACCGCCGTCTCGGCGGTCACCATCCCCCGGTCGTCCCGCCACCGTGCTCGTCGTCGGGACACCTCAGGACAGCGTGGCCAGCGCGTCGGCCACCAGCCCGCTCATCGCGGTGACCACCGAGGCGCCGGTCACCACCGAGTAGAGGACGGCGGCGAAGGCGCAGGCCGCCACCGTGCCGACCGCGTACTCCGCGGTGCTCATCCCCGCCTCGGGGTCCGCGGTCAACCGGGCCCGGACCCGGGCGGGCCAGGCCGAGACCACCACCGGGTGCACCCGCGCCTCCCGGGCCGGTCCCCGTTCGTGTCGTCGTGTCGTCATGTCGACTCCTCTCCCGGGTCCGTCCGTCGGACCCGTCCCGAGACTCCGGCGGCGCGGCCCCGGGCAGGCCCCGTCCGGGCGATCTGTGGACAGCCACTCCGGTTGGGGACGGCGGCCGGCACACCGGGCCCGGTCCGTGCTCACCCGAAGACGTCCGCGGCGATGCCGAGCACGAGCGGGGCGACGCCGAGGCAGAGGAACGCGGGCAGGAAGCACAGCCCCAGGGGCGCCAGCACCCACACCCCGGCGCGCTGCACCGCGGCCGCGGTGTCGGCCCGCTCGGTGACCCGGGCGTCGTCGGCGAGCCGGCGCAGCGCGGGCACCACCGCCGATCCGGACTCCCCGGCCCGCACCACCGTGCGGGCCAGGGCAGCGGCGGTCGGGGGCACGTCGGACCAGGCGGCTCGTGGGGAGGCGCCCAGCCGGTAGCGGGCGGCGACGGTCTGCATGGCCGTGCCCAGCGGTCCGCCCAGGGCGGTGCCGACCGCGCCCACCGCGCCCGCGACCGGGGTCCCGCCGGCCAGACAGACCGCGAGCAGCTCGCAGGCCACCGGGAGGTCGGCCCGCACGGGGCCCGCCGGGTCGGGCGGGGCTCCGGCGCGGCGGGTGACCCGCTCGACGCCGACGGCCACGGCGACGGCGCACAGCAGCGAGACCGGCCCCGGCCCGGCGAGCAGCGGGACCACGAGGCCGGCCAGGGCGCCGACCGCCCACCGACGGACCACACCCGGGGGCGGGTCGTCCGGCGGGACCGCCGGCTGCCGCGGACCGAGCCGGCGGCCGGCGGTCCCGGGCGGGCGCGGCCAGGCGAGCAGGGCGAGGGCCAGCAGCGCGAGGGGCGCGCCGGTCACCGGGCTGCTGCCCGGCGCACCAACCGGGCCGTCCAGGACAGACCGAGGGCCTCCAGGCCGACGCCCCCGACGAGCAGCGCCGTGCCGACCGGGGTGCCGGTCAGCACCTGCCACGGGTCGGCCCCGACCCCGGCCCCCATCAGCAGCCCGAGCACCGGCAGCCCGGCCAGCACCACCCCGGACGCCCGCGGCCCGGACACCGCAGCTCGCAGTTCGGCCCGGGTGCGCAGCCGGGCCCGCACGTCGTCCTCGGCGGCGGCCACGACCGCCGCCAGCGAGCAGCCGGTGCGGGCGCTCACGGTCACCGCCGCAGCCAGTCGGGCCAGCGCCCCGCCCTCGCCGGGGTCCGCGGTGCCGGTGCGCAGCACCGGGCCGAGGGCTGCGGCGACGGCCGGGTGCGGGCAGCCCCCGACCGCGGTCGTGGTGGCGTCGGCCAGCGGTCGGCCGGCCCGGAGCTCGGCGGCGAGCACCCCGAGGGCCTCGGCCAGGGCCCGGTCGCGGACCTCGGCGTCCCGCTCGGCCGCCCGCCGCCGCCAGGCCCGGACCCCCGCGACGGCCGCGCCGCCGACCAGGGCAGCGACGACCGGGGTCGAGAACAGCGCCGCGGTCGTCACGGCCGCACCGACGACGAGGACCGCCACGGGCAGCGTGGTCGGGGGCCCGGGACGGCCCCGGGGCTGGAGCCTGCGGGCGCGGCGCACGAGCGGGTCCGAGCCACGGGGCCACGTCACGACCGCCGCACCCAGCAGGCTCAGCACGACGGCGCTCACGCGCGCACCCCGAGCAGGGCCGCCAGCTCCGCCCCCGCCGGTGCCTCGGCACCGTCCGCGCGCCACCCGGACACGACCTCGATCAGCTCGCCGCGCCGGCGCACGACGCCCAGCTCCTCGACCCGGCGGCCCCCGGCTGCGCGGCGCAGGTGCACCACGACCGACAGCGCCGCCGCGGCCTGGCTGTGCACCGCCGCCCGGTCCAGGCCGGCGGCCACGCCCAGGGCCTCGAGCCGGGCGGGCACCTCGGCGGCCCGGTTGACGTGCAGCGTGCCGCAGCCACCGTCGTGCCCGGTGTTGAGCGCGGCCAGCAGGTCGACCACCTCGGCCCCACGCGCCCGGGGTGCCCATGCGCTGGCGGGCGGAGGCCGCCTAGCGGTGGCGGGGCGGGGCCGGTACTGCCCCAGTAGCGTCGGAGGCGTGACGAGCCACCCGTACGGGACCGACCCCCTCCGGGGCGTGCGCGAGGCGGCCCAGGCGGCCGAGCGGCAGCACCGGGAGCAGCTGCAGGCGATCGGTCGCACGTGGACCAGCCAGCACCTGGAGCAGCTCCGGAAGACGGCGCGGTTGGCGGAGGCCCACCTCAACGCGGCGCTGAACGACCGGGTGAAGGCCGCCGTCGCGCCGATGCTGGCTCAGGCCCAGATCCCCTACTCGGAGCTGTCGAAGCAGATCGCCGCCACCACGCAGGCCCAGCTCGCGACCATGCGGGCTGCAGCCGCGGCCCCGCTGACCTTCGAAGCCGCCCGGTTGGCGAGCTCGGACGTCCCCGCCGACCGGCTCGCGACCCTGACGGAGAGCGTCCGCGCCGCGTCGCAAGTCCGCGATCTGCCGAACGCGTACGAGGCGGCGAAGCTGGCGCTGGCGGGTTACGACCTGCGGGCCGACGAGCTGGCGCGGCAGGCGGTCGCCCCGTTCACGGAGGATTGGCTGGGCCTGGCCGATGAGGGAGCCACGCCCGCGGAGACGGCGGCGGCGAACCGCGCGGCCGCCGAGTCGTACGGGTGGCTCCCGGGGGCCGAGAAGGGCGAGGGCGGGGGCGGCAGTGTCGAGCCCCCGGGCGACGTGGCCCCCGAAGACGCCGGGAACGACGGGGCTGGCGCGGGCCTGGGTCCGGCTGACGACGAGGCGGACGACGGGTTCGCCGTCTACGTCGCGGAGATGATCGCGGTTCTCGACGCTTCGGGCCTCGACCCCGCCCTAACCAGCGGCTCGCGGGCATGGATCGCCACCATCGGCTGGACCCGCCGCGCTTACGGCACGGTGGCGGCCAAGCGGCTCATCGGTTGCCTGCTCGCATTCGCCGGGTGCTGCGCGCTCGTCGCATGGACCATCGGCGCCCCCGCCGTGGGCGGGGCCGTCATGGCTGGCATCGGCCTGTTCGCGACGCTCGTGGGCTTGCTATACGTCGTGCTGTAGGGCGCCTGAGCCCCCGGCGCCAGTTCGCGGAGGCCATAGGGTCGGCTCCGTGCCCTACCCGCCGCGGCCACAACCACAGCCGCTCTGCGAGTTCGCGGGTACCGCGGCTCCCCGGCCGGACCCCGCCGTGCAGGCCCGGGTGGAGGCCTTCATCTTGGCGGCGTACGCCGAGGGCCGGTCCCTGCGCGAGCTCGCAGAGCTAACGGACCGCTCGCACTCGGCGGTGCGGAACATCCTGTCGAAGCACGGGGTGCTGCGCCGCCCCGCCGGCGCCGCTCCGGTGGGGGTACCCGGGGACGGCTAGGCGCGGCCCCGCCGACGCGTCGCGGGCCGCATCCCCGCGGTTCGCCAGCCCAGCGAGTGCTCTGGCCCCCATGCAGACCACCCCAGAACGCGTAGGTACTCTCCTGGAGCTGCTGGTGAACCCCAGCCGCGTCTGGGGGAACGAGATGTCCGAAGACCTGCGCCAACGCGGCTATCTGGCGGCGGACGGAGCGCTGAGGGGGGACCGAGTCGGCCCGTACGAGGGCTTCAACATCGGCAACTCGACGATCCGCCAGCTCAAGGCCGTGGGCGCCGTCCAGGACAAGCTCTACGCCAGCCCGACCGCCAAGCCGGACGGCCTGGTCGTCGACCGGCGCGACCCCGAGCACCCCCGCCCCATCCTGGTCGTCGAGTACAAGGACCGGGGGGAGCTTGGGACGGAGGCACGCCGGACCACCGTCTTCAACAAGGTGGCCGAGGTCTACAACGGCCAGCTGGACTGCTCGCTGGCCGTCGTTAGCGACACGGTCAGCACCTTCTGGTTACTGGTGGACCCCCAGGCGGCGACGTGGCGAGCGATCGGGCGCGAGGACGGCTACCCGCTGGACGCGCCGGTTGACCTCGCGTCGGTTGACGGCCGCGAGGCTCTGGCCGAGCTGATCTCGCGTCTGCAAACCGAGCTGGACCCCGCCACCGCGTCACTGGTCCCGCTTGCCTCAGTTGACCCGACCAGGCTGGCGGACCAAACGTGGCAAATGCTCTGGCTGGCGTCGGGGGACAGCCCGGAGACATGCCTCGCGTCCTTCGTTGAGGTTCTGCTCTTTAAGTTCCTGTCCGACCTCGGCCTGCTGGGCGTCTCACCGAGCGGCGTGAAGGTGGACTTCGAGTCCGTCCGGACCCTCTCGACCGACCAAGCCCTCCCCAGGTACGTCGAGGAGACGAGGCCAGCTATCGAGCGCCTGTTCCCGCCCGGCTCCGACGGCGTCAGCGTCGTGGGCGGCCTCTCCCTCGACCCGGCGAACCGCGACCACCGGTCGATCTTCCTCAGCGTGCTGGCGCGGTTCCAAGCCTTCGGCAACCTGCGGCGCATCGACCCGGAGTTCAAGTCCAGGATCTTCGAGCGGTTCCTGAAGAAGAGCATCAGCCAGAAGAACTGGGGCCAGTTCTTCACCCCGAGGAACGTCGTGAAGGCCATCGTGGAGATGAGCGGCGTCGAGTCGCTGCCGCCGGGCGCGTCCGTCGCGGACCCGGCGGCCGGCGTGGGGGGCTTCCTCCTCGAGCCCCTGGTGCACAAGCGAGCGCATGACTTCCGCGACCCCGCGGCCGCACCGCTGACCTACCGCGGCTACGACCGAGACGCCAAGACGGTGCGCCTCGCAAAGGCCAACATGCTCATCCACCTGAGCGAGGCAATCGAGCGGGACCCCGCCGGGGCCGCTGCCCGCCTCGCGCCGATCCTCAACGACACCTTCACGTCGATGGCCGACTCCCAGGTCGGCAGCCTCCGGCTCGCGCCCCGGGCCCAGTGGGACCTCGTCATGACGAACCCGCCGTACGTCGTCGCCGGTTCTACGAGCCAGCGCAAGGCGATCGGCAGGGACCCCAGGCTCGCGGCTTACTACGACGTGTCCGGATCTGGGGTGGAGAACCTCTTCGTCCAGGAGATCGTCAACGGCCTCAAGCCGGGCGGGCGGGCCTTGGTGGTCCTGCCCGACGGTCTTCTGGCCCGGCATTCCGAGGAGTCCCTGAAGCGGCGGATCCTGCGTGACTGCGTCCTGGAGGCCGTCATCTCGCTGCCCAAGGACACCTTCTACAGCACCCCGAAGAAGACCTACATCGTCTCGTTGCGGAAGAAGCAGGTCAGCGGGGTGGAGCAGGTCTCCCCGGTCTTCACCTACATCGTCGGGCGGGTCGGCGAGACCCTCGACGCCAAGCGTTTCGTGATCCCCGAGAACGACCTGGTCGACATGGCCCAGCAGTTCCGCCTCTTCTCGGGGTACCCGGAGCTGTACCAGGCGCCCTCCGCGCCGGGGAACCGCGTGAGGGTGCGCGACTTCGAGCGCTTCCACCCGGAGAGCCACTGGCTGGTCGACCGCTGGTGGGGCGAGGACGAGCTAGCGGCCCTCCCGGAGCACGAAGCCCGCGCCTCGATCTCGCCGAGGGAGTTGGCCGAGCGGCTCACGGAGGTGTCGGGCACCGTCTCCGACCTCGCGGCTGCCCTGGTCGAGCAGGCCGACTCCCAGGCCCCGCAGGAGACGCGGGCGGTGTCCCTTGGCGACGGGCGCTACTTCAGGCTCTCGATCGGCAAGCGAGTGCTGAAGGGAGAGCTGTTCGGCAAGGCCGCCGGCGACGTCCCCCTCTACTCCGCGAACGTCGTGGAGCCGTTCGGGTACCTGGACGAGTCCAACCTCGCCGACTTCGACGCCCCGTCGGTCCTCTTCGGCATCGACGGGGACTTCACGCTTGCGTTCAAGGAAGCCGGCACCGAGTTCGCGATCACGGACCACTGCGGGCGGATCGAGATCCTGGTGGACGACTTGGACCCGTCGTTCTGCCGCGCGGCGATCGCTCTGGCCCGCGCGGAGGCCTTCGACCGCACCCTGCGGCCGTCGTTGCAGCGGATGCGCGCGTTGACCGTGTCGGTGCCGCTGGCGCCGGACGGCAGCTTCGACGTTGAGGCCCAGCGCGCACTGGGCTCCGCCTACGACCAGATCACCTCGACCCTCCGCGAGGTGGCGGAGGCGTTCGGCGGGCTGGCCGGCCTGGAGCCCGAGCTGCGGCTCCCGGCCTCCGCGCCCGAGCCGCCTCCGGCCTGAACCCGGCGGCGGCGGGCGGCCCGCCTGCCCGCACCGGCACCCGCGCCCAGGGACCGAGCCCACGCCCTTGCGGTGGGCGGGGGACCGGTTATACAAAGGAGCCCGAGCGCCCCGCGGCACCCGTCGGCGGGCAATCGAAGAGCAAGCGAACGCAGTACGACTGTTAGCGCCAGCCCCCGGACTCACCGGTCTCCGGGCGCCAGACCATGGCTGGGCGTGAAGGGCAAGTGGGGGCGCGCGAGCTCCGGCAACCAGCCGGGGGGAGCGAGGAGCCGAACTCGGACGCGGAAGCCACGACAGTCGGGCACCACCTGAGGCAACCCGGATAGGCGCACGCCGTCCGCGGGTTCCCGGGTCGTGCCCGCCGTGGCCACCTTCCCCGATCCGAGAGGCCCTCCGGCCGTGCTCAAGCGACCCCTGGCGTCCACGACCCCCGGCGCCGAGCGGCAGCCCCCTGGCAGGCGGGCCGACGTCCCGCCCGTCCTCCCGCCCCGCCCGGACTCCTGCTCTGAAGAGTCGGGGGCCCGAGGAGTCCCACGATTCCGTTTCGCCGTGCCCAGCGAACGAGTCACGGTCCAGTGGTCCCCCGCCGACCCTCCCCCCGAGGAGCGGCGCCGGCTGCTGACCTTGCTCTTCAGCGACGCCGCAGACGACCCGGCGGAGGCTCCCCTGCTCCCGCCCGCCGGGTCCGGCAGGCCGGGGGGGCGGGTCGGGTACGCGAGCCCACGCCCGTCCCTCCGGCCCGTCCCTCGCCGTGCCCGGGGCGGTGCCTGATGCCCCGGCTACGCCTCGGCGTCTCCGACCCCGCAGCGGCGCGGCGGTGGCCTGAGGAGCTCGACACCGCCCTTGGCCTTGCCGCCCGGTACGGCTGGAAGGTCTTCCCCGTGCGTGCCGGGGACAAGCGCCCCGCCCTCAAGGGCTGGCAGGCCCGGGCCTCCGACGGCCCCACCGCCTGGGCTGGCTGGTGGGGGGAGAACGGCACCCACCGCGGCACGCTCGTCGGGGTTGCGACCGGCCCCGGCTCCGGGATCTGGGTCCTCGACGCGGACGTCAAGAACGGCGGCCCGGAGTCGCTGGCCCAGGCGGAGGCTGAGGCCGGGGCGGAGCTGGGGGCCGCCCTGGTCGCCAGCAGCCCCGGCGGAGGCGCCCACTACTTCTACGCCTACCCGGACCTCGAGACGCTGGAGGGACTCGGGGCCGACCGGGTCAAGAACCGCGTGCAGACCGTCGACCCCGGGGTGGACGTCCGTGGGCTCGGGGGGCTGGTCGTGTGCCCCGGCCAGGAGGGCCGCGCCCTCCTGGGCGAGGAGCATGCGCCGGGGCCCGCCCCCGACTGGGTGGCGTCGAGGTACCTCGCGGCCCGCGCCCCGGACCGGAAGCAGGCAGCTGGGCCCGGAGCCGGGGGCGAGCGCTTCGTCCTCCCCGAGCGGATCGAGTCCGGCGCGCACGACACGACCGTCTTCCAGTGGGCGGCTAGCTGCCGGGGCCGGTCGGTCCCGCTCGCCGGCGCTCTCGCTCAGGCCCCGGACGTCCTGCGGCGCATCGACCGCGGCCCGCACTGCGGGCACGACCTCCCGTTCATCGAGGCAACGCTCCACCGGGTCTACTCCGAGTACGAGGAAGGCCCCTCGCGGAGCGCAGACGACGGGGCCGCGGGGGGCGAGGGCAGGCAGGACGATGGGCTGAAGGCCGCGGACCGGCTGGTCGAGCTGGCTCTGGAGGCTTACGACCTGGGCCGCACCCCCGACGGCGACCTCCACGTGGTGCCGAAGGCCGGGGGTCGCGTAACCCGCGTCTTGGGGAGCGAGTTCAAGGCCGAGCTGGACGCCAAGTACTACGAGCGTTACAGGTCCGTCGCGCCAGGGGCGGCCCGGACGGACGCCGCCGCCGTCCTCGGGGGTATGGCCCTCCGGACCGAGCCGGAACGGGCGTACATGCGGGCCGGGAGGGCCGCGGACGGATCGGTGCACGTCCACGGCGGCGACGAGGCCGGCTGGGCCGTCCGGGTTGGCCCGGACGGCTGGGGAGTCCTCGACCGCTCGCCGGTGCTGTTCGCCCGCTCGAACGTCACCGGCGCGTTCCCGCGGCCGGAGCGCGGCGGGGATCTCGCCGACTTCGCCGCTCTGCTCAACGTCGCCCCCGGGGAGTTCGACCTGCTGGTCGCCTACATGGTCGCCGCCTGGGTCCCGGAGATCGCTCACCCGGTGCTGCTCCTGACCGCGGAGCAGGGCGCGGCCAAGACGACCACCTCGGAGTTCGTCTGCATGGCTATGGACCCTGGCCCCGCCCCGCGCCGGAAGGCCCCCCGCGACGACCACGGCTTCACCGTCTCCGTCGAGGGCAGCCTCGTCGCCAACTTCGACAATCTCAGCGCTCTCCCGGACTGGTTCTCCGACGCGGTCTGCCGAGCCTCGACCGGGGAGGGCGACGTCCGCCGGAAGCTCTACGGCGACAAGTCGCTGGTCGTGAGCAGCTACCAGCGCGTGATCATGATGAACGGGATCGGCGTGGGCGCTGTCCGCGGTGACCTGGCCGACCGGATGGTCCACCTGCAGCTGCGGCGGATTCCGCCCGAGAACCGGCTTGAGATCGCCGCCCTGAAGGAGCGCTTCGAGCGGCTGCGGCCCGCGCTGTTCGGCGCGCTGCTCGACGTGCTCGCCGGCGCCCTGCGGGCGATCCGCGACGGGGAGGTCGAGCTGCCGCGCAACCCCCGGATGATCGACTTCGCCCGCTACGCCCGCGCCGTCGACGTCGCCCGGGGGACCGACGCCTACGGCACCTACATGGCGATGCAGGAGGGCCTAGCTGCCCAGGTGATGGAGGGCGACCCGGTCGTCGGGCCGCTGTTGGAGCTGGCGGGCAGCTCCCCCGGTGGCGAGCTTCGGGCCTCCGCCGGGGAAATCCTGGACCTCCTCAGGCTCCGGGTCGAACCGCGCGAGCGGCCGCCGAACTGGCCCAAGACCGCCGCCGCCCTGGGCGGCCACGTCGCCCGGGTCGCGCCCGCCCTACGCCAGAGCGGCTGGGACGTCGAGCCCTACCGGAACAAGCGCGACCGCGGGTGGGCCATCCGCCGCAGCGTTGACGGCGTTGACGGCGTTGACGGCCCCGCGCAGACCGAGCTGCCCCACGGGGGCGCCGCGTGAGCCGCCGGAGCGTTGACGAGACGTTGACGGCTGTTGACGAGACGTTGACGGCGGGGAAGCCCCCCTCGTCAACCCGCGGAGGGCGCGAGAGGCCCCGGACGGCGCGGCTGAGGCCCTTAGGCCGCCCGGCGTTGACGGCGTTGACGGCAGAGAGCGGGCTCTTTTTCCCTTCTCTTAGAAGAGGGGGAAACGGGCCGGAGGGGGTCGGGCGGCGGGGCTGCGACACCCCGCAGCGGCCCGTCAACGCCGTCAACCCGTCAACAGACCCGTGCCAGCTGGGCAAGGCGCGGCGCCCCAGTACCCGAATCGCGAGGGAAGGCGGAGACCGAGATGAGTAGGACCGAGGGCCCCAAGACCGTTTTGGGAGCGCTGCAGTGCTCCGCCGGCTGCGGGACGGAGGTGGACCGCCCCCGGGTCTGCGCACCGTGCGCCGTTCGCCGGCGGGCCCAGCGCGCGCTGGACGGCGTGGAGGACCGCCGGGCGTACGACCGGAACCGCGCCGCGAGGCGCCGGGACCGGGAGGCCGCCTTCGGGCTGCTGCCGGAGGCCGAGCAGAACCGGCTGTTGGCTGAGCTGGCCGCCCGACGCGGGTGGACCCGGTGAGCCCCCGCCTGCCCCCCGAGGCGCCGGAGGTCACCGCCCTGGCCGCCCGGCTGGACCGCGAGTGGTTCGACGAGTACCCGGAGGAGGACGCCCGCGTCCGCCCCTGCCTCCTCGGGGAGCTTCGGCTGCCCGCCGACGGCTGGGTCCGGGTCCTCCGGATCGCCCCCGGCATCGGCGAGCGCTGGGCGGTCCCGCCTCCGGTGGACGACTGGGTTCGGTGGACCGGCCGCCCGCAGCCGGGGGTGCTGTCGTGACCACCCGGTTCCTGCGGGGTGCCGGGGCACCCCGCCCGGGTGCCCACCCGCCGCCGCCGGTTGGCTCGCTCGGCTCGACCCCCGCCGTGGGCCCCCGCCGCCCCTCGCAGACCGACGTCGGCGACACGAAGGCCCTCCGCGGCCCACTCCGGACGGTCGGGGGTGCGCCGTGCCGAGGCTGAACGGGAGCGCGGCGGCTGGGGAGCCGGTCAAGCGGCCCCGCCGAGCGCACAAGGCCGGGCACCCCGCCGTGCAGGCGTGGCCCGCCGACCGGTGCGGACGGCCGACCTACCGGGAGACCCCCGCCGGCCCCGCCGGGGCCCCCTGCCAGAACCCGGCGGGCTCCGGGACCCCGAACCGCTCCGGTCCCTGCCGGCTGCATGGCGGCACCCTCCCGAACGTCCGGGCCGCCGCCGCCGCCGAGGACCGCCGGAGGTACGCGGAGCGGGAGCAGGAGAAGGCCGGGCTGTGGGGCAACCGGGTGGACGGCGCCCGCCCCCTGGACCAGTTCGCCGACGAACTCGCCCGCACCGCCGGGCGAGTCCAGGCCCTCGAAGCGCACCTCGTCGAGATGGAGCGAAGCGGCTCCCACGACGTCCGGATTGAGGGCGTCGCCGCGGAGCTGGCGACGGAGCGGGGGCAGCTGTTGCGCGTCGCCGACGCCGCCGCGAAGCACGGGCTCGGCGAGCTGGACCGGAAGCTCGCGGAGCAGGACGCGCAGTTCGTCCTCGACCTGCTGCTCGCCGTGCTCGCAGACCTCGGCTCCAACGCCGGGCAGCTCGAGGACGCCCGGACGCTCTTCGGCTGGTACCTCGGCAACTTCGCCCCAGGCGCGGACCTCCGCGGCGAGCCCGCAACCGGCGCCCCCAAGCCGGTTACCGGCCTGCCGCACGCGGCCGCGTGGACCGCCCCGCCGCCCCGGGAGATCGAGGCCGCCCCCGAGCCCGAGCGGGAGGGCCCCACGGAGACGGAGCTCCCGGACGGGTCGCTCGAGGTCCGGGCCCGCAGGGCCGGCGGCGACCCGATGCACCACCCCACAGACCCCCGCCACTCGGCGGGCCAGGAAGGAGACTGAGATGCACAAGCTCATCGAGGCGGACCCCGGAGTACGGGCCGCCAAGGCCACCGAGGCGAAGGCAGAGGAAGCGCTGGCGAAGCTCAGCGACGCGCTGCGAGACCGGCAGGCGGAGTTCGAGCGGGCGAGGTCGAACCGCCGCGCCCACCTCGCCGAGCGCGCCGCCGCCGGAGACTACAGCGTCCTCGCTGAGCCCGAGCCCGTCTTCCGCGGGGAGGAGCAGCTGCACGCGGACCTCCAGTTCGCGGTCCAGCAGGCTCGCGTACGGGCCCAGGCGGCGCTGGCCGCCGCCGCGGAGCGGCTGCTCCCGGAGGCGGAGGCGCTGGAGGCGTCGGTCCACGCTGAGGTCCGCGAGGTGGACGCGGTCCTGCGCGGCAAGCTGCGAGAGGTCCTAGAGCTGCGCGAGGCCGTCGGGGTGCTCCGGCGGGCCGCCGGATCGGAGCCCCTGGAGGCGATCCCGCCAAGGGACACGGCCGAGCTGCTGCGGGCGGCGGCCTCCGGGGAGAGCTGCATTCGGGACGCCCGGGAGGTTGACGCCGCGGCCTTCGAACCGCCCCGTCGGACGGTCCGGCCGGAGCCGGACTCGCCCGTGAACCGGGTGGTTCCGGTCCGGCGCCGCTTCGACTGGGCGTCGCGGCGATGAGCGCCCCGGACCGGCTGGCCGCCCGGCGGGCGGAGCTGGCGGCGAAGCCCGCGGGGACGCTGACCGCGATGGAGCGCGGGGAGCTGCGGGCGCTTTCGGCGCCGGGCGTCACCGCCCCGGTGCCGGCGGAGGAGCGGGCGGCGGAGCTGCTGGCCCGGACGTCGCTGACGCCGATGGAGCGGGGGCAGCTCCGGGCGGCGGCGCTCGCCCTCCCGGCGTACGAGCGGCGGCAGGTCGAGCAGTACCTGAACGCGCTCGCGGCGCCGCCGTGAGGCGGGCACCCGCCCGTGGCGCCCAGGTCCCACGATGGATTCCTGGGAACGATCTTGGTCGGTTGACTCGGGGCAAGCGCTTGCCAGCCGGGCAAGCCCCCCCTCGGAGCCGCCCCGTGACCCGTCCAGACCCCTCCCCCGCTGACCTTCTCGCCGCCGCCCCCGCCGTTCTCGGGGGCGGCGGGGAGGGCCTCCTGACAGCGGCCGGCGAGGTCGCCCGCGAGGCCTTCACCGAGCACGACCCCGCCGCCGGGGAGTGGGACGCGGACGCCGAGGAATGTGCCGCTCTGCTCTTCGTCATCGCCGAGGCCCACGGGCCCGGCGCCGCCCGCCGGCTCGCCGCCGAGGCCGCGGAGGCGGCCAGCCGCTAGACCCGCCCCGGTCCGCCCGGGGCCAACAAGCCCCGCCCCCGTCCGGGGGCGTGGGGCGGCGGGGCGTTACAGCGCCCCGCCGCCTTCCAGCACTACCTACGAGAACGAGGAAATCATGGAGATCGCCGTCTACGAACGGACCACCCGCGCGGGAGAAGCGGACGAGCACCTCGAGGGCCTTCTGGACCTCGCGGCAAGCCTTGACCTCGAACGCCGGGGCACGCGCGTCAGGGCCTACGTCGACATCGGCCACTTCCCCGACTTCGGCCTCCGGCAGCTGAGGGAGCGGATCCGCGCGCGCCGGGTCGGCGTAGTGCTGACGAGATCGCTTGACAGGATCGCTCGGACCCCCGAGCAGTTCGCCTGGCTGATCGCCCAGGAGTGGTCCGACGGCTCGCGCCCCGACATGCCCAGGCTCATCAGCGTCGAGGAGGGGATCGACACGGGTGTCCAGGGGGGCGTTATGGCCTGGTGGCGGCTCATGACCCTCCTGGAGCGCGTGCTCCAGGCAGGGGCCGGGACCGACCGGAAGCCCTCGGAGGCCGAAGACAGCGTCGTCCTGGAGCTCGATGACGGCGTCGGCGCGAGGCCGCGCAGCCTGTACTCCTCGACCTGCGATGGCGCGCCCCAGGCGGTCCGCGGCCAGCTCCGCGGCGGGGCGGAGGGCGCAGCGTGAGCCGGGCCCCCGGCGGGCGGGAGGCCCCCGCCCGCCCCGTCCGCCCGCCGGGGGCCCCCCGCGCAGCGATCTACACCCGCGTCTCCACGCTCGACCAGGTCAGCGGGACCAGCCTCGATGACCAGCTCGACCGCTGCCGCGCCGAGGTCGCCAACCGCGGCTGGGCCCTGGACGAGCGGCACGTCTACCGGGAAGAGGGCGAGTCCGGCGCGAAGCACTCCCGCCCCGCCCTCGACCGGATGCTCGCCGAGGTCCGGGGCGGGCGCGTGGACGCCCTCGTCGTCACCAAGCTCGACCGGCTCGGGCGGTCCACAGCGCTGTTCGCCCCGCTGGTCGCCGAGCTGGACGAGCTCGGCGTCGCGCTGGTCAGCCTGGCCGAGCACTTCGACACCAGCAGCGTCGCCGGCCGCGCCATGCGCGGGGTTCTGGCCGTCTTCGCAGAGATGGAGCGCGAGGTCATCGCCGAGCGCGGGGTCGGCGGGCAGCGCCGGAAGGCCGCCGAGGGTCGCTGGCCCGGTGGGGAGGCTCCCTACGGCTACCGGCTGGAGGGGCGGACCCGCGACGCCCGGTGCGTGCCCGACCCGGCGGAGCGCGAGGTGCTGGACCTCGCCTACAAGGCCCTGGTCCGCGACGGCAAGACCACCGGGGAGACCTGCGCGCTGCTCAACGGGCTGGGGCACCTGACCCGCCGGGGCAGCCCCTGGGTCCACAACAACCTCGCCCGCCTGCTGCGGCGAGAGTCGATGCGCGGCGAGGTCTGGTGGGGGAAGGCCGACCGCCCTAAGCGGCTCGGGCACCACACCAAGCTCGACCGCTGGGGGAACCCGAAGTACGGCGACCCGATCCTGGTGCGGCTCGCGGACCCGCCGTTCACCGCGAGGCAGCACGAGGCGCTGGAACGGGCGCTGAGCCGCCGGTCCTACGGGCAGAAGCGCCCGGACAAGGTCTACCCGGTGAGTGGGGCGGCGACCCCGTGCGGCGGGCGGCTCGGCGGCGTCTATCGAGTCGAGCGGGACCTGCGGCAGTACCGGTGCTCGAACGCGAAGTGGCGCCCCGGCGACCTCCCCCGCTGCGGCTGCCCCAAGCTCCACGCCGACGAGCTGGACGCCCGCGTCTGGGCCGCCGTCACCGAGGTCCTCGGCGACCCGGACCGGCTCATCGCCGCCGCCGACGCCTACCTCGGCGAGCAGGCCGGGGACGACGGCCCCTCCGACCTCGAGGCGGTGCGGGGGAAGCTGGCGGAGAACGAGCGGGCCCGCACCCAGCGGGTCACCGCCTATCTCCGAGCGGGGGTGGACCCCGCGATCCTCGCCGCCGCGGTCGCCGAGCTGGAGCGGGAAGCGGAGAGCCTGGCGGCCTACGCGGCCCAGCTCGAAGCGGTGCAGGCGTCGCGGGCCGCGGAGGCCGATCGGGCGGTCACGATCCGCCGGCTGGCCGTCCAGGCGGCTGAGCGGCTGCCCTCGATGGGCCCGGAGCAGCAGCGGGAGGTCCTGCAGCTCCTCCGGGTGCGGGTGACGGTCCTCGACGGCTCGGCTACCCCGGCGCTGGCGATCGAGGGCGAGCTGCCGGGCGGAGACGACCCGCTCGGCGCGGGCGGCGACTCGCCGCCTGGGGAACCCGGCGGCGGGGGGCCTCGGCCCCGCGCACCTCCCCCACCACGAGCCGGTCCGGGCGCATCCGCAGGGCCTGCCGGACCAGGTCGCGCAGCGTCACCGCGCCGACGGACTCCACGTTGGGCGGCCGGGTGAGCAGCCGGACCACGTGCGGGTGCTGGGGGTCGAGCTCCGCGGCGTCCTCGCACACCAGCACCCGCTCGGCAGGCGGGACCAGACCCAGCAGCGCCGACAGGAGGGTGGTCTTGCCCGTCCCGGTGCCGCCGGTGACCAGGAACGCGCAGCGCCGGGCCACCAGGGCGCGCAGCAGGTGCTCGGCCGCACCGGGCAGGGCACCGGCCGCGGCCAGGTCGGTGAGGTCCAGCCGGGCCCGGCGGAGCACCCGCAGTGACAGGCAGGTCCCTGATCCGGACACCGGTGGCAGCACCGCGTGCAGCCGGGTGCCGTCGGGCAGCCCGACGTCGGCCCAGGGGGCGGCGTCGTCCAGCCGCCGCCCGGCCGAGGCCGCGAGCCGCACCGCCAGCCGACGCACCGCCTCGTCGTCGGCGAACCGGACACCGGTCTCCTCCAGCCCCGCCCCGCGGTCGACCCACACCCGGTCCGCGCCGACCACCATCACGTCGGTCACCCCGGGCAGTCGCAGCAGCGGCTCGAGCACCCCTGCCCCGGACAGCTCGTCGACGGTGGCCCGGACGGCGTCGAGCACGTCGCCGTCCCCCACCAGCCCGCCGGCCTCCTGCCGGACGAGCGCGGCGACGGCCGCCTGGCTCGTCATCGCGGGGTCCGCCGCCATCCGGGCCCGGACCCGGTCGACCAGGGGCGTCGACTCACGCACGGGCGGTCTCCCGGGCCCGCAGTCGGGCCAGCAGCTGCCGCGACACCTGGCCCAGCGGAGCGCGCGCACCGGTCAGCGGCGGTTCGCCGCGTTCGCCCCGGGCGACGGCGGACCGGTCGTGGCCGAGCTCGGCGACCACCGGCCGGCCCAGCACCGACCCCACCTCGGCCGACGGCACCCCGCCGGGGACGGCCCGGGTGACCACCAGGGCACGGCCCCAGGCCGGACCGGTCAGCAGGCTGCCGGCGACCGCGAGGGCCCTGACCCGCGACGGCACCACCAGCACCGCCACGTCGGCCTCGGGCAGCACCGCCTCGGCCAGCTGGGGCTCGGCGCGGGTGGGCAGGTCGACCACCACCGGGTGCCCGTCGGCCCGCGCCGCGGCGACCACGGCGGCCAGCACCTCGGGGACCACCGGGGACGGGGCGTCCCGACTCGGGGCCAGCACGCGGACCCGGTGCGCCTCGGGCAGCGCGGCCACCACCTGCTCCCCGGCCACGCGTCCGCGCAGCCCGGCCAGGTCGGGCCACCGCAGGCCGGAGACCCACTCCGCGCCCAGCAGCAGGTCCAGGCCGCCACCGGTGCCGTCGGCGTCCACCAGCAACGGGGCGCGGGTGCCGGCCAGGGTGAGTGCGAGGGCGGTCGCCAGCGTGCTGGCCCCGGCGCCGCCGCAACAGCCCCCCACCACGACGAGCGCCCCGGGCTCCACGGGGTCGCGCACGGCCGACGCGGCCCGCTCCACCAGCCAGCCCTCGTCGCGGGGCAGCACCACCACCCGCTCGGCGCCGACGCCGAG